>NZ_QUIN01000015.1 GCF_003480255.1 Erysipelatoclostridium sp. AM42-17
CAATCATTAAAACCAGCGAAATTTGCTCAATTAATGGAAGAATTAAAACCAATTGCAAAAGCAGTTAATAAAGAAATTTAATGATATTTTCTTACAAGAAATATCATAGGCAGAGAACATTATAAATTATTTGCAAAAAAATAAATATTTTCTTGCATTTATATACGTTTGTCTATATAATACAAAATGTATGTTAGAGTTAAAGGGGGGAATCATTCATGGCAAAGACAGTAGTAAGAGAAAATGAATCTTTAGATGATGCATTACGTCGTTTTAAAAGACAAGTATCTAGAACAGGTACCCTTGCTGAAGCTCGTAAAAGAGAATTCTATGTTAAACCAGGTTTAAAAAGAAAATTAAAATCTGAAGCTGCAAGAAAAAACAATAAAAAAAGATAAAAAATGAACCTACAGGTTAACCTGTAGGTTTTTTTTATTCATAGGTATCATATTGTTTCTTTGTTTCTAATTCTATCATTTTAAAAAGTAGACAATCCATGTTTTTAGCTATCTTTTGATCAATGTGAAAATGACCAAAGTACCAATGCTTATAATCAGTAATTTTTTCTATGAGTTCTAAAAATTCTATTAAAGTCATATCACCTTTTACCGGTATTTGATCCATTTGATAGATGACACTTTTAGGACAAGTATGGGTTAATATGTAGTCGACATGGAAATGATGCTTTTCTAAATTAAAATAAGCTTCATCATAATCTTGGTGACGAGGCAATTCGTCTTCCCACCAGTTATAATTTTTTATTCCCATGTGTCGGGTAATTGAAAAGGCACCTCCCATAGTAAAAAATGTTTTTTGATCAATAGTAAAAATCTGTCCTCGTATCAAGTGATAGATATTGCTTTTTAATTGGTGAACTTTTCCACCATTCCAATAAGTAACAGGTAATTGATTCAAATAGCTAAAGTTTTCATGATTACCATCAATGAAGCATATGGTATAAGGTAAAGTAGAAAGATAGTCTAAAAAATCATGCTCTGCTTGATTATTTTTAAACAAATATCCAAAATCACCGAGAATAATCAAAATATCCCCTTTTTTTAAATAACGATTAAATGCTACAAAACGATCTTGATGACCGTGGGTATCACCGGTTATATATATCATAATGCCTCCTACATAATTTTTTTACCTTGATGAAAAATAGGATAATATACATATTTTTTATCATTTTTTTTTATCTTCTTTTGTTTTTTGATCAAGCATGATGAGATCGTGAGCTACACCTCGATTACATAGAAATGAAAATAAAGCAAAATTAATTTTCTCAAAATTTTCTCCTGTGTCATAACCATTTTTTACAACAACACACAAATCAATATCACTTTCTTGATGTGGTTTTCCATAGGCATATGAGCCAAATAAATAAGCTTCATCAATAAAAGGAAAAGACTTTAATATTTTTAAAATATCATTTTTATTGTTTATAAATTGATTTTCCATAATAAGACCTCTTTGTTTGTATTATATCATAAAAAATTATTAATATGAAATAAAATTATTAGTAGTAGATAAATGATTTATATGTCTAAATATGATTTTCTAATCATAGAATATATCGGTGGTATCAATGATTTATATTCAACACAATCGTATTTTAATTAAGTATTATCAGTCAATTATTACTTTAGAAGACTGTTTATTAGAAATAAAAATGAATGATTCAATTATAAAGATAATGGGTCAAGATTTACAAATTCAATATTATAGTTTTGATGAAATACTCGTTCGTGGTCAATTAAAACAAATTATTTTTACATGAAATTAGGCTATGATGAGATTGTTGTAACAACAGATCATATTGATGACCTGTTGTTACAAATGAAAGAAAAACATATATCTCTTTATTCCTTAAGAAAGATTGACCATCAAGTTTATCGTTTTTATACTCCCATTTATCAACGTCATAAAGTTAAAGCATGTCATCTTAGTATTAAAAGAAGTATAGGTGTGTTTCATTATTTGTTGTTGCTTGTAAAAGGAGACTACCTTTTTTTAACATTATCTTTTATTCTTACTTTAATGATCTTGCCTTCATTTATATTAAAAATAAAAATTGATGGTCCTAATCATCAGTTAAATCAACGCTTATCTTCTTATTTAGATAAACAAAATATAACAATTCTAAAAAAACAAATGAGTTATAGTCAAATAGATCATCTTTACGAACTTATTAAAGATGACTATCTTAAAGAGATAGATTATTTAAATATATATCAAAACGGGTGTGTATTTCATATTCGCTATAGTCAAGCGATTACTAGTCAAAAGGTAAAAGAAAAATATTGTAATATTGTTTCTAAATGTGATGCAATAGTACAAAGTATAGAGGTGGCTCAAGGAAATATTTTAGTTAAGGTTAATGATTATGTAAAAAAAGGTGATATTTTAATTAGTAATGAAATTGAATCGACAGATGGCAAGATTCAAATGATTCCTACTTATGGTATAATTAAAGGATATACTTATCATATTTATACATCTAGTATTGATTTAAAACGATTAAAGAAAGAAGATGGGTTTAGTTATTTATTATTTAAGACAAGAATGCAAATACCAGCAAATGCAAAAATCGATAAAGAAAAAGTTTTATCTTATGATATAATAGGGAAGAAATTAGTATTAAAGATGTATTATGTTTTTATTGAAGAGATATCAGTTGAGGAGAAATAAATGAAAAGTATTATTAAGCTAGAAGAGTATAATATTGAAAATTTAGCTAATTTAAGCGGGAGTCAAGATGAAAATTTAACAATGTTAGAAGAATCTTTAGATGTGACTATATCACTTCGTGGCGATGAATTGATGATAAATGGAACTGAAGAAAAGATTCAAGAAGTAAAACAAATTGTTCAAGCATTAATGAAACTGATTAAAAAGGGAGTGACTCTTTCTAAAAGGGACATCGTTTATGCTATAAAATTAGCTCATAAAGGAAATTTAGAGCAAATGCCGGATTTATATAATATTAAAATAGCAAAGACAAGTAGTGGAAAGATGATCTATCCTAAAACAATGGGGCAAAAAGCTTATTACCATGCTTTAAAAAATAATGATGTTGTTTTTGGGATTGGTCCAGCAGGAACTGGTAAAACTTATTTAGCTGTTGTTTTTGCGGTAGATGCTTTAAAAAATAATCGTGTAAAGAAAATAGTACTTACAAGACCGGCAGTAGAAGCAGGAGAAAGCTTAGGTTTTTTACCAGGCGATTTAAAGGAAAAAGTAGATCCATATTTACGTCCTTTATATGATGCACTCCATGATATGTTAGGGGTAGAACAAACTGAAAGATTAATTGAAAAGGGGATTATTGAAATTGCGCCTTTAGCCTATATGCGTGGAAGAACGTTAGAAGATGCCTATGTTATTTTAGATGAAGCCCAAAATACAACGGATAATCAAATGAAAATGTTTTTAACACGTTTAGGATTTCACTCTAAGATGATTGTTACTGGAGATGTCACACAAATTGATTTACCTCGAGGAGTACGTTCAGGATTAATTAACGCCATTGATATTTTAGAAGGAGTTAAAGGAATTTCTTTTATTCGTTTGAGCGCAATGGATGTAGTTAGACATCCTGTTGTTCAAAGAATAATAGAAAGATATGAAGGTAAAGATGAATAAATTATTAATTATAGAGGATGATGTTTCAATTAATAAGATTATCTCTTATGAATTGAAACAAAAAGAATATCAAGTAGATAGTTTATATGATGGTAAAGATGCAGTATCAACAATTTTATCTCAAGAATATGATTTAGTATTAGTTGATTGGATGTTACCAGTAAAAGATGGAATTACTATTATTAAAGAAGCAAGGAACCAAGGTTATATTAAACCTATTATTTTATTAACAGCGAGAAGTGAACAAGATGATATTATTAAAGGTCTAGAGGCTGGGGCAGATGATTATCTTACAAAGCCTTTTCAATCTGCTGTTTTAATAGCACGAATTGAAGCTCATTTAAGAAGATTTCATAAACATTTTAGAGGTATGCTAGAATTTGAAGATGTAAAAATGGATTTAAACAAGCATGAAACTTATGTTGGTGATAAAAATGTTGTTTTGACCAAAGTTGAATACGATGTATTAAAAATGTTTCTTGAACATAAAGAGGAAGCAATTTCTCGTGAAACGTTACTTAAGTCTATATGGGGATTTAAATATGATGGGGATACACGTATTGTTGATGTTCATATTTTTAAATTGAAAAGTAAGCTTAAGGAATCCCAGGTATCTTTTTTATCAGTGAGAGGAGTTGGCTATAAGTTGGTGAAAAAAGATGGGTAAACTATATTGGAAAATTATTTTATGTGGCTTTATTGCTTTTGTTTTATCGGTTGTTGATTTCAGGTACAGTCCAGCCTATATATTAGGACTTTTAGCTGCTATTTTAATTATTGTTTATGGTGAAAAGACGAGATTTGAAAGTTCTTTAAAACAATATCGACGTGAAATGGATCATGAACTAAAAGAAGTGGCAGGAGAAAACAAATTTCATTATAAAGTTTTAAATCATTTAATTAAAACAATGAATTTACCAATGATTTTTATTGATAAAGATGGCATTATCATTTTTACTAATCAAAGTTTTAGAAATGCTTTTCAAATAGAACATTTAAGAGGAAAAAAATATAAAGATATTTTTACAGGACAGTTACTCAATGTTGTTGAACAAAGCTATGTTTTTGAAAGAAAATGGAATTCAGTAGTTTGTATTGAAAATAAATATTATCAAATAGATACAACGCCTGTATTTAGAGATAAGGTTGTATTTGATGGTTCAATTATCTTATTTACTGATGTTTCTCAAATGAAAGAAATTGAAAAAATGCAAAAACAGTTTTTTTCAGATATTTCTCACGAATTAAAAACACCCATGTCTGCGATTATTGGTAGCGTAGAAATTTTAAGAAAAGATGGCATGAAATCTAAAGAAACATTTGATGAATTTTCGCATATCTTATTAAAAGAAAGTTATCGTATGCAAAATATCATTAATGATATTTTAGAGTTATCAAGGTTGGAACAACCTCAAGTAAAAATCAAGCCTACTTGGGTCAATATTAATTCATTGATAAAAGAAAGCATGGAGTTATTTGATCCTCTAGCAAAAGAAAAACAAATTTCCCTTATTTATCAAAATGATATTAAAGAAGATATTTTAATTGATTATTCAACTGTAAAAACAATCCTTAATAACTTATTATCTAACGCTATTAAGTATTCTAATGGTGGGGTTGTTAATCTAAAAACAAAAATTAAAAATAATCAGTTTGTTTTTATTATACAAGATGAAGGAATAGGTATTTCTAAAAGGGAAATCCCATTGATATTTGATCGCTTTTATCAAGTTGATCGTGCAAGAAGTTCAAAGATATCAACAGGTTTAGGATTAAGTATTGTTAAGAGAATTGTTGAACTTAATAAGGGAACAATTGATGTGGAAAGTGAACTTGGGATAGGCTCTACTTTTATTGTTCAAATTCCTTTGGAAAATACCAAAATTTCCCACAATGAGGATATAATTTAGACACATTTTTTTCGTAGTATAAATAGCGTCGTAGAAAGGTATGAAGGTGATAATATGGAAGAAAATAAAAAACCTCATTTAAAAAATATTTCAATTAAAAAAATCTTAAAGATAGTTGTGATTACCGCAATTGTTGCTTCTTTTGCGTTGAATGGCTATGTATTTTATTCGGTTTATACTGGAAATGGAACTGTTTCTAGTAGACAAACAACAGTAAAGGATGTTGATTATGATGTTAAAACGAATGCTACTTCGGTCATTAATAAAGTAAGTGATAGTGTTGTAGGAGTTGTTGTTTATGAAAATTCAACAACGACATCATTATTTGGAGAAAGTTCTTCATCAGATAGTCAAAGTGGTAGCGGTAGTGGTGTTGTTTATGATCAACAAGATGGTTATACATACATCATTACAAATAACCATGTGATTAGTGGTGCTAATAAAATTCAAGTTGTTTTTTCAAATAATGAATATGTAGACGCTAAAGTAGTTGGTTCAGACGAGTATAGTGATGTTGCTATATTGAAATGTAAACCTGATTTTGATGTAACACCAATTAATATAGGAGATTCCAGTTTATTGGATAAAGGAGAAACAGTTTTAGCGATTGGTTCACCTTTAGGTATTGAATATGCTGGGACGGTAACTCAAGGTATTGTTTCGGCTACTGATCGTACAGTATCGGTTGATTTAAATAATGATAATGTTGATGATTGGGATATGAATGTTATTCAAACTGATGCAGCAATTAACCCAGGTAATAGTGGGGGAGCCTTAGTTAATATGAAAGGTGAATTAGTTGGTATTACTTCAATGAAGTTTTCTGATGAATCAGTTGAAGGTATGGGATTTGCAATTCCAATTAATGATGTAATGACTTGTGCAAAACAAATTAGAGAAAATGGTAAAGTTTCACATCCTGTTATTGGTATTAAAGGTGCTTCTTTATCTGATTATTCTTCTTATGATTTACAACGTTATGGCGTACATGTTTCTTGCGATGAAGGAATTTATGTAGCTCAAGTTGTAAGTGGTGGTGCAGCAAGTAAGGCAGGCATTAAAGAAGGCGATGTCATTGTTAAACTTGATGATCAAAAGATTACAACGTATAAATCTTTCTTAACTGCACTTTATTCTAAAAAAGCAGGTGATACAGTAAAAGTGACAGTTAACCGTGATGGCAGTGAAAAAACATTAAGTGTGACTTTATTAGAAAAATAGATGGAAATAAATTCCATCTATTTTTAATTTGTGTATAATATATTTAACTGATGTAAAAAGGAAGTAAGAAGATGAAAATAGGAATTTTTGATTCAGGAATAGGTGGTTTATCAGTTTTGCATCAGGCATTAAAAATAATGCCTGAGCATCAATATATATATTATGCAGATGAGAAAAATGTTCCTTATGGTGAAAAAACAAAAGAACAAGTGATAGGTTATGTTGATGAAATTATTCAATTTATGATTGATCATGGAGTTGAAGCTATTGTTATTGCTTGTAATACAGCAACAAGTGCGGCTGTAAAAATAATGAGAGAAAAATATACTATTCCTATTATTGGAATGGAACCGGCTGTTAAAAAAGCAATTGATTTATATGGTGACTATCGGGTTCTTGTATGTGCTACACCTATTACGGTAAATGGAAAAAAGATGCATGATTTAGTGGACCGAGTTGATAAGAAAAATCTTGTAGATTTAGTGGCTTTACCTCAGTTGGTGAGATTTGCTGAAAAACAAGAGTTTGATAGTGAAGCAGTGAAAAACTATTTAAAAGAAGAATTATCATGCTTTGATTTAAGTCAATACCATTCATTGGTTTTAGGATGTACCCATTTTAATTATTTTAAAGATAGTTTTCGAGCAGTATTACCTTTACAAATTCACTTTGTAGATGGCAACTTAGGTACTCTTAATCATTTAAAAGAATATATTAATGCTAACAGTCTTTTACCTGGTGTAGAATACTATTATTCTGGACAAAAAGTAGAGGGTAAAGAATTAATGCGAATACAAGCATATTTAGATCGTTTGGATCGAATGATCAATATTGAATAGGAGAATAAACATGGTTAAAGCAATATTTTTTGATATCGATGGAACATTAGTTAGTTTTAAGACGCATCAAGTAGCAAAGGAAACCTTTGCTACATTAAAAAAGTTAAAAGAAAAAGGATATAAGTTATTTATTGCTACAGGAAGAGGGAAAGATGGTTTAGAAGTTCTTCAGGATTTCCCTTTTGATGGATATATTACTTTAAATGGTCAATATTGTTATAGCAAAGATAAGCTTATTTATGAAAACACAATTAAAAAAGAAGATTTACAAGCATTACTGGATTATTTAAAGGTAAAACCATTTCCATGTGGTTTTACTGAAGAAAATACAAAATACTTTAATATGAGAGATGAAAGAGTGGATGAAATTCATAGAATTACTCATAATGATGATCATCCAGCAGGGGATTGTAGTCAAGTCGTTAATCATAAAGTTTATCAATGTATGTGTTTTGTAGATGAACAAGAAGAAAAAGAATTATTAAAAGTCATGCCTCATTGTATTTCAGCTAGATGGCATCCTCTATTTTGTGATGTTTCACCTATCGGGGGAACAAAACAAAATGGAATAGATCAATTCTTAGCTTATTATGGTATTGATTTGAGTGAAACAATGGCTTTTGGTGATGGTGGTAATGACAAAGAAATGTTAAATCATGTTGCTTTATCAGTAGCGATGGCTAATGGAAATGATGAACTAAAAGCAATAGCTGATTATGTCACTGGAAGTGTTGATGATGATGGTATCACCCAGGCTATGAAACATTTTAATTTAATTTAAGTATAATAAAAGCCCCCTTAGTTAATTTTAACTAAAGAGGCTTTGTTTTTTATTCTATTCTTCAACTTCGATTGCTTCAACAGGGCAAGTTTCAGCAGCTTCTTTACCAGCTTCAACGTCTTCGTTGATTGCTTTTGCTAATCCGTCATCTCCGATTTCAAAAGTTTCAGGAGCAACACCTGTACAAGCACCACAACCGATGCAGTTTTCATTTACTGTAATTTTAGCCATTTTATAATCCTCCTTTATTCTCTATTATATTATATATTAAATATAGTGATAAAGATAGAGAAAAATAAAAAAAGTATGCTATAATGAAAACTGGATGGTGATAATATGGGATACTCTAGAGTTGATAAATATAAAGAATTAAGAGAAGGAATAAAAGATGAAGTTGGTATTTCTCATCAAAATGAAGTGAAAACTGAAAAAGAAGAGGAACCAGATGATTTTTTATCTTTTATGAAAAAAGATGATATAAAAGTGGATACACAAGATCATCATTTTGAAGATACTCTTACTGAAGCTAAAACTTTTGAACAAATGAGGGAAGAAGGTTCAGAAGAATTAGATAAAGCTTTAAAAAGTGTAAAAGAGAATGTTGGTAAAGAAGAACGCTATAATACGAGAATGGATATCTTAAATAAAATTAGAGATCCAGAAAAACAAACAATAAAATTAGATTCAGTTGCTAAGTACTCAACAGAAGAATTTTCTAAAGGAATGTTTATTCATCAAGAAGAAACTCAAGAAGAAGTAGAACCTGAACCTAAAATGACATTATTAGAAAAATTAGCAGCAATGTCACCTAAAGAAGATGCTAAAAAGGCAGAAGCGATTATCAATGAAGAAGTGACTGAAGAAAAAACGGAAGTTCAAGAAGAGTTAGAAGATATCCAAGATGATGAAAATGAAGAGGAAACTTCAGAAGTTTATCAATATGATTTAACTGATAATTTAGAAAATGATTTTGAAGAAGATAATCATAGTGAAAGAGGAAATAAAATAGTAACTATTTTAAATTACGTTATTATTGTTTTAGTTATTATACTGATAGCTCTACTAGGAATGATCGTATATCAAAATTTCTTTTAAACTAAGGAGCGACCTTAGTTTTTTTCAAGGAGGAACAAAATGAAAAATATATCAATTGCTATAGACGGACCAAGTGCAGCTGGGAAAAGTACAATTGCCAAAATGGTTGCAAAAAAGAAAAATTATATTTATATTGATACAGGAGCAATGTATCGTAGCGTAGCGTTATATTGTTTAAATCATCATATAGATTTAAATGATGAAGGTGAAATTAAAAAACATTTAGAAAACATTCATATAAAAATGGATCAAAATAATCATATTTATTTAAATGATGAGGATGTAAGTGAAACAATTAGACAAGATGAAGTTTCTTTAGCAGCAAGTAAAGTATCAATACATCCTAGTGTAAGAAGTTTTTTAGTTGAACAACAAAGAAATATGGCAGCATCTAAAAATGTAATTCTAGATGGACGTGATATTGGAACAGTTGTTTTACCACAAGCAAGTTTAAAAATTTATCAAATTGCAAGTGTTGAAACAAGAGCGTTAAGACGTTTTAAAGAAAATAAAGAACGTGGTATGGATGTTGATTTGGAAACGATAAAAAAAGAAATTGAAGAAAGAGATTATCAAGATATGCATCGTGAGGTTTCACCTTTAAAGAAAGCAGATGATGCTATTGAAATTGATACATCTGATTTATCACTTGATGAAGTTGTTGAACAAGTATTAAAGTTAATTAATAAAGTAGAGGAGGAATAATATGGCTGGAGTTGTCGCAATTGTAGGTCGTGCCAATGTTGGAAAATCAACCATATTTAATCGAATTGTTGGTGAACGTGTTTCTATTGTAGAAGATGTTGCCGGGGTAACAAGAGATCGTATTTATGCAAGTGCATCTTGGCTAACAAAAGAATTTCGCTTAATAGATACTGGAGGAATTGAATTAGAAAATGCTTCTTTCACTACCCAAATTAAAATGCAGGCAGAAATTGCTATTGAAGAAGCGGATTTGATTGTATTTGTTGTAAATGGACGTGAAGGAATTACAAAAGAAGATGAATTTGTTGCACGATTACTTCAAAAATCAAGAAAACCAGTTATTTTAGCGGTTAATAAAATAGATGATCAAGCATTTAAAGATTATATTTATGAGTTTTATGCATTAGGTGTAGGTGATCCAATTCCTGTATCTGGATCTCATGGTATTGGGATTGGTGATTTATTAGATGAAGTAGTTAAACAGTTAGATTCTACTGAACAGGTTTATGATGAAGATGAAATTCGTTTTTCTATTATTGGTAGACCGAATGTAGGAAAATCATCACTTACAAATGCTATTTTAGGAGAAGAACGTGTTATTGTTTCTAATATTGAAGGAACAACACGTGATGCAATTGATACACCTTTTGTTAAGGATGGACAGAAATATTGTGTAGTTGATACTGCCGGAATGCGAAAAAAAGGAAAAGTATATGAAAATATTGAAAAATATTCAATATTAAGAGCTTTAACAGCTATTGAAAAAAGTGATGTTATTTTAATGGTTGTTGATGGTGAAACGGGAATTCGTGATCAAGATAAACATGTTGCAGGATATGCACATGAAGCTGGAAAAGGTGTTATTATTGTTTATAATAAATGGGATTTAGTTGATAAAGATGAAAAAACGATGCAAAAGAAAATGAAAGAAATTCGTAATGAATTTAAATATTTAGATTATGCTAGAATCATTTTTACATCAGCTAAAACAGGACAACGTGTAGATGGGCTTTTCCCATTAATTCAAGAATCGTATGAAAATTCACGCAGAAGAGTTCAAACAAGTGTATTAAATGATGTTTTAGTTGATGCTCAATTGATGAATCCAACAACAACATTTAATGGAGGGCGTTTAAAAATATATTATGCCAATCAGGTAAGTATCGCACCACCAACATTTGTGTTGTTTGTAAATGATCCTCAATATATGCATTTTAGTTATAAACGTTATTTAGAAAATAGATTAAGAGAAGCTTTTGCTTTTGAAGGAACACCAATTCATATTATATGTCGTAAACGTGATTAATAGATTTATGAAAAGAGGAATAGATGATGAGTAAGATAGGAATCTTAGGAACAGGAAGTTGGGCAACTGCCCTTGGACGTGTTCTTCATGATAATGGACATCAAGTTTTATTATATGGAATTGATCAAAATCAAATAGATGATATCAATATGAATCATCAAAACAGTCAATTTTTTGGTGACGTTGTTTTTGAAGAAGGTATTAAAGCAACAAATGATTTAAAGGAAACAATTAAAGATGCACAATACCTTTTAATCACAATTCCTACTCAATTTGTAAAAGATACCTTAAAATTAGTTAAACCTTTATTAGATAAAAAAATAACTATTATTAATGCTTCTAAAGGATTTGACTTAGGAACAAATATGAGAATGTCTGATACTATTCGTAGCGTTTTATCAGAAGATGAAATTGAACCTGTTGTTTCTTTGATAGGACCAAGTCATGCTGAAGAAGTCGCAATTAGAATGCTAACAGCAGTTTGTTCAGTTTCTTTAAATAAGGAATGTGCAAAAAAAGTACAAAGATTATTCTCTAATGAATATTTTAGAGTTTATACTATGTCAGATGAAATCGGTGCTGAATATGGTGTGGCAATGAAAAATGTTATTGCGGTTGCTGCAGGTGTTTTAAGTGGTTTAGGTTATGGTGATAACAGTCGTGCTGCGTTAATTACCAGAGGATTATCTGAGATGGTTCGTTATGGTGTAAAAAAAGGCGGTAAGTTTGAAACTTATTTAGGATTAACAGGTGTAGGTGATTTAATTGTGACTTGCAGTTCTGTTCATTCACGTAATTTTCAAGCCGGCTTAGAAATTGGAAAAACTAATGACGCTAAGACATTTATGAAAAATAATAAAAAAACATGTGAAGGAATTCGTACATGTCGTGTTATTTATGAAGATCAAAAACAATATGATGATATCGAGATGCCGATTACAGAAGCTATTTATCAAGTTCTCTATGAGGGAAAAGAACCTAAAGAGGAAATAAAAAAATTAATGCTTAGAGAACTGAAACCTGAACAATAAATTCATTCATGCATATATTATAGTGGTGATGATATGAATGATAGAGATCGATTTGTAGATCAAGTCAGTCAAAAAACAAATATTAAAAAAGAAGATATTTTTAAACTGGCACAAGATTTACAAACTAAAGATTTAAATAATGAAAATGATTTGAGAAGTTTTATTTATCGGATTGCATCTATGACAAATAAAAAAGTAGATGACAAGACGGTAAATCGTTTAATCATGATGATTAAAAATAAGCAAGTACCACAAGATTTTGATAAAATGATTTAAAAGAAAAATGTTGGTAGATAGGGAAAAATTTGATTGACTTATGACTATTGTTTCTATATAATAGTCATTGCGGTTATGGAAAGGTGATTAATTTGAAGTATAACTTACAGTGGATTATTAAACATAAAGGAACATTTGATTTTGATGAAGAACTTACGTTCCCATCAGAAATGTTTGAAAAATACAATCAAATTAATGGCCTTAAAGACGTAAATGTCTCAGGTACCGGAAATCTTGATACAAGAGATAAGCGATTATATGTTGATTTAAATATTAAAGGTACAATGATTCTTCCATGTGCTCTTACATTAGAAGATATTGATTACCCATTTGATATTAGTTCAACAGAAATATTTTCTTTTGAAAAGCCTGACCCAATGGAAGATGTTCACGAAGTGAAAAAAGATATGGTTGATTTAACACCGGTGGTATTTGAAAACATTATGTTAGAAGTACCAATGAGAGTCGTTAAAGAAGACGCAAATATCCAAGAATCTGGTAAAGGCTGGAAGATATTGGATGGTAATTCTAGTGATAAAGATGAAGAATATATTGATCCTAGATTAGCAAAATTAAAAGAATATTTTAAGTAACAGGAGGATACAAAAATGGCAGTACCATTTAGAAGAGTTTCAAGTACAAGAAGAAACAAAAGAAGAACACATGATAAACTTACAGCACCTACTGTAGTAGTTTGTCCAGAATGCGGTGAATACAAATTATCTCATAGAGTTTGTAAACATTGTGGAACTTACAAAGGTCAAAAAGTATTATAAGAATGTGCGTCTAAAGTGAATAACTTTAGACTTTTTTCTTTTTTATATTGATATAATCTATAAAAAACACAAAATGTGGGCAACTAAGTTGTTCACATTTTTTTATTATTAACTATTGTTTCATAGGGGTGGGTGTTATATAATAGTGGTATGAAGTGGTAATAAATGGGAACAAAGTGTAAGAAAGTGGGTGAAAATCATGTTCATGGGTGAATACAGACACGCTATTGATGCTAAAGGACGTCTGATTATTCCGGCAAAAATTCGTAATGAATGCCAAGGTAGTGTGGTCATAACTCGTGGATTTGATGGATGTCTTGCACTTTATACTAAAGAAGGCTGGGAAGCTTACTATTTAAAACTACAATCACTTCCAAAAAATAAAAAAGAAGTGCGTATGGCGGTTCGTTTTACCATATCTAAAGCATCAGAATGTGAATTTGACAAATTAGGAAGAATTAATATTCCGGCACCTTTAAGAGAACTTGCTTCGCTACAAAAAGATTGTGTAGTTGTTGGAGCAGGTGATCATGCTGAAATTTGGTCACAAGATAAATGGGATGAATATTATGATGAAAACCAAGATGATTATGATGAGATTTTTGAATCATTAGATGGTTTTGAAATATAGGAGAAAGCGATGTTTAAACATATTACTGTATTATTAGAAGAAGCCGTTGATGGTCTTGATATTAAAGAAGATGGTATTTATGTTGACTGCACACTAGGTGGTGGAGGACATTCTAGTGCCATTTTAAAGAAATTGAAAACTGGTCATTTGTATTGTTTTGATCAAGATGAGATTGCTATTAAGGCAGCAAGAGAACGTTTAGAAAAAATAAGCGATCATTTCACCATTATTCATGCGAATTTTAAAAATATTAAAATGGAACTTGCTAAATTAGGTGTTAGTCATGTAGATGGAATTCTCTATGATTTAGGGGTTTCTTCACCACAGTTTGATGATGCTAAACGTGGTTTTAGTTACAACTTTGATGCACGTTTAGATATGCGTATGGATCAATCAAAAGATTTAGATGCTTATAAAATTGTTAATGAATGGTCTTATGAGCAGTTGGTTAGCATTTTTTATAAATATGCTGATGAGAAGTTTAGTAAACAAATTGCTAGAAAAATAGAAAAACAAAGAGAAATAAAACCGATTGAAACAACTTTTGAACTTGTTGATTTAATAAAGGAAGCGATTCCTGCACCAGCAAGGAGAAAGGGTGGTCATCCTGCAAAAAGAACATTCCAGGCTTTACGCATCGCTGTTAATGATGAGTTAAATGTATTTGATCAATCACTAACAGATGCATTAGATTTACTTAATGTAGGGGGGCGTATTTCAGTTATTACTTTTCATAGTTTGGAAGATAAAATATGTAAATATACTTTTAATGAGGTAACCAAATTAAAAGATGTACCAAAAGGGTTACCGGTTATTCCAGATGAAATGAAGCCAAAATATAAACTGGTAAACAGAAAACCAATTATTGCCAGTGAAGATGAACTAGAAAATAATCATCGGGCACATTCAGCAAAATTACGAATTATAGAGAGGGTATCGTTATGACAAAAAAGAGAACAAGATTTGAAACATTTTCTATTAGATTTTTAGTTTTTACATTTGCAGTCTTTTTAATTGGTTTGATTTTTGTTAAATCAATTGATTCTTCATATAATAATAAAATTCAATCATTACAAAAAGAAATATCTACATGTCAATCTGATATAGATAGTTTACAGATGCAAAAACAAGAACTTGTTTCTTTTAATCGTCTTGCTGATGTTGCTGGTGCAAAAGGATATACTTATCAAAATGATGCTGTAGCATCAACAAATGGAGAAAATAGATAATGAATCAACATAAGAGTGCAAAAATCATCTCAGTTATTTTTGCGCTCATTATTTGTTTATTGATAAGTAATATTCTTTATTTAGGGATAACTGGAAAACATTTTGTAAGTGGAGAAGATATTGAAACGTTTGCTAAAAATAGAAGTAAAAAGCAAGAAACAATTTATGCCAAAAGAGGTCAAATCTACACAAGTGATCAAGAGAAAGTCGCTGTTAATGTAAAAAAATATAAAATTATTTTAGTATTGTCTTCTTCAAGACCGGGATATGGGAAAAAGCAAGCTTATGTAAGTGATGCAGTTGATACAGCAAGAAAACTAGCACCCATTTTATCAATGGATGAAACAGAATTGACTAACAAAATTCAAGAAAAATTAAGTGCTGGTAAATATCAAATGGAGCTAGGAAGTTATGGCAATAATTTAACAGCAACCCAAAAGAAACAAATTGAAGACTTACATCTAAATGGAATTGAATTTGAGGAAAGTGATTCACGCTATTACCCATTAGGTGATTTTTGTAGTTATGTTGTTGGATATGCTAAAAATTATGAAGATAATAGTATTAAAAAAATGGTCGGTGAGATGGGATTAGAACTTGTTTATGATAAGTCTTTAAAAGGAGAAAATGGTTTTAAAGTTTATCAAACTGATGCTAAAGGATATGCTTTGGTTGATGGCATGTTAAGAAAAAAAGATGCCACAAATGGTCAAGATATGTATCTTACTTTAAATAGTGGATTACAAAGAGATTTAGATTACATGATGTCTAAAGCTTATCAAGAAACGCATGCTCAAGTGGCAACTTGTGCTGTAATGGAAGTAAAAACAGGGAAAATTCTTGCTATGTCATCATATCCATCTTTTAATCCTAATGAACGTAATATTTCTACGTATAATAATTTCTTTTTGGAAGGAACAATGGAATGTGGTTCAGTTTTTAAACCTTTTATTTATACTGATTCTATAAATGAGGGGAAATATAGTCATTCGGCAACTTATGTTTCTGGACGATACAATGTTAATTATAATGGCAAAACCATTGCTACCATTAAAGATCATAATGGTGGTGAAGGTTGGGGTACAATTACTTATGATGAAGGATTAATGCGTTCAAGTAACGTAGCTATTTGTAATTTATTAGATAATGGTTTTGTTACGAAGGATGTCTTAAAAGAAAAATTAAAAGAATTAGGTTTTTTCCAAGCGTCTAAAATGGATGGATTGGATTGTTCGTCATCTATTGCTATGTATGATCGTACTGATAATCGATTAGAATATTTAACAACAGGATTCGGTCAAGGATCAACGGTAACGCCATATCAATTATTAAAAGCCTACAGTATTTTTGGTAACGATGGAAGAACAGTAGAACCTTATGTTGTTGATCGTATTGTAGATAGTTCAACAAATAAAGTAATCAAGCAAGGAAAGACAAAACGTTCAGATCAAATCTTTAGTTCAGATGCTGTTAATCAAGTAAAAGAATTAATGCTAGGGGTTGTAGAAAATGAAGTTGGAACAGGTAAAAGATATCGTTTAGATGATGGTACTCAAATTTTTGGTAAAACTGGAACAGGACAAGTTCCTGAAAATGGTGGATATAGTACGTCTATTTATATGAATTCATTTGTAGGATTAGCACCTTATGATGATCCTCAAGTAGAAATTGTGATTACTTTTAAATCTGATAATAGTTATGTTGATTATGTACCTAATATTGTTAAAACAATGACAACTGAGGCTTTAAATGTAGTCAATCAATATAAAGTAAAAGATTCAGGACATTTAGATGAAAGTTATACTTTAGATTCATATACAAATCAATCTGTTAATTATGTAAAATCGAAGTTAGAATCAAAATCTTTAAAAGTACAACTTATTGGTAATGGTGGAACCATTATTGAGCAATATCCTATTAAAAAGACAAAAGTCTCTGTTGGAGATCGTATATTCTTAAAAACAGATGGTAAAGACATAACAGTTCCTAACATGAGTGGCTGGTCTAAAAAAGAGGTTCTCACTTATGGATCGTTAAGTGGTATAGAAATCACATTTGAAGGATCATCTGGACAGGTAACTGGACAAAGTGTTGCAGAAAATAGCGTTGTTCATAGTGGCGACAAGATAACTGTCAATTTATCAAATTAAGGACATAGATATGTCCTTTTTTTCATATAGTGAATTGGTGAGATGATGTTATTTGAAACAACAGTTAAAAAACTAAAATGGGTTAAGATTTTTACTTGTTTATTAGCTCTTTCAATTATTTTGAAATTAGTTTATATACAAATTATCGATCGTTCTACAATATATCAAAAAGCAGTTGATTCATGGCAAAGATCTTTTCCGGTTGAGGCAAGTAGAGGAAAAATAATGACAGCTGATCATCAAGTATTAGCTACTAATTTAACAACTTCTTCTATTGTTGTTGTACCAAGTCAAATTAAAGATAAAATTTATACAGCCAAACAGTTATCTGATATTTTAGGTGTCGATATGCAAGTTATGAAAGAAAAGTTAGAAAAGAAAGTATCTATACAAAGGATTGCTCCTGAAGGAAGACAATTAAAAGATGAAATAGCTAGAAGAATAGATAGATTAAAACTACCAGGAGTTTATCTTATTAAGGATACAAAGCGTTATTATCCTTTAAATCATTATTTGAGTCATTGTTTAGGATTTGTAGGAATTGATAATCAAGGATTATTGGGACTTGAATTAGAATATGATCATTATTTAAAAGGGAAAAATGGTTCTATTGATTACTATATGGACGCTAAAAGTCATAATTTAAAAATGTATCCGAGTGATTATCGAGGTGCTACCACAGGAATGAATATCACTTTAACAATTAATGGTAAAGTACAAGATATAGTCGAACGAGAACTTAATAATGCTTATAAAACTTATCATCCTGATGGTATATGGGCTTTAGCGATGAATCCTAATACAGGTGATATTTTGGCTTTATCAAGTAAACCGGATTTTAATCCCAATCAATATCAAAAAGAAGATAAAAATATTTATAATCATAATATTCCGGTATGGAAAACATATGAACCGGGGTCAACTTTTAAAATTATTACTTTTTCAAGTGGACTTAATGAAAATCTATTCGATATGGATAAAGACACATACTTTGATAAGGGATATGAAATTGTTGGTCATTCAAGAATAAAATCTTGGAAAAAAGGAGGACATGGTTTACAGACTTTTAGAGAGGTTTTGCAAAATTCATCCAATCCGGGTTTTGTAGAGATAGGGAGAAGGCTAGGTAAAAAACGTTTATATCGCTATGTTGAAAAATTTGGTCTAACTAAAAAGACAGGTGTTGATTTACCGGGTGAATCTAGTGGAATTATGTTTGATTATAAAAATTTTAATGAATTAGAGCAGGCTACAGTAGCTTTTGGTCAAGGAATTTCAATTACACCGATACAGTTAGTAAGAGCGATTAGTGCTTGTGTGAATGGGGGTAAATTATTAAAACCTCAAATATTGAAAGAAGTAAAGAATAGTTATACAAATGATGCAGTTTATAAAAGAAAAGTGAAAGTCATACGCCAAGTCATAAGAAAAGAAACGTCTTCAAAGGTAAAAGATGCATTAGAATCGGTTGTGTGTTTAGGGGGAGGAAGGAATGCTTATATACCGGGCTATCGAATTGGTGGTAAAACAGGAACGGCTCAAAAAGCGGTTAATGGAACTTATGTGGGAGGAGGTTATATTTTATCATTTGTAGGAATTGCGCCAATAAATGATCCTCAAATTGTTCTTTATGTAGCAATGGATAATCCTAAAAATTGTATTCAATATGGTGGGACTACAGTAGCACCTATTGCTAGAAAAATGCTAGTAGATATATTACCTGCCATGCATATTAAAAAGGTTAAAAAACAACCAGAAAGAGAAGAACAACCTATGGATGTAAAGACAGTGAAAATTGAAAGGTATATTGGTAAAAAAAGAAGCGAGGTATCCAATGTGTCATTGCGTTTTAAATTTATTGGTAAGGGAGATTATGTTATAGATCAGTTACCTAAAGAAGGAGAAATTGTAGAAGCAGGGTCTACCGTTGTGATTATGTTAGGAAAGAGTTAAAATAAGATAAAGATTTTCTTATAGATTATTACAAAAATGAGGGATTATTGACATTTTTTTGTAAATATACTATGATACAATCACATTATATTCAAAGGAGATTACAATAAGTGGACCCGAGTCAGATAACGAATATTATCATACTTATTATTTTAGTTATTTTTTCTGGTATTTTTTCATGTAGTGAAACAGCGTTTTTATCAGCTAATAAAATTAAATTACGAAATTTAGCCCAAGAGGGGAATAAAAGAGCAATTTTAGTAGAAAAATTATTAGATAATAGTGATCAATTGTACAGTGCTATCCTTGTAGGAAATAATATAGTTAATATTGGTGCCTCTTCTCTTACAACAGCAACAATTATGGCTATTTTTGGTGATGGGGCATCAATGGTAGCTTATGCCACAGGATTAATGACTTTACTCATTCTTATTTTTGGTGAAATTACACCAAAGTCATTAGCAACAAAAAATGCAGATTCATTAGTATTAATGTTATCATCATTTGTTCATTTTGTTGTTATTATCACAAAACCGGTGGTCTATATTTTAAATATTATAACAGGCTTTTTAATTCGTCTTTTTGGTGGTGATAAAAACGATGGACCAAGTTTAACTGAAGAAGAACTTAAAACAATTGTAACAGTAGGTCATGAAGAAGGTGTCATCGAAGAAGAAGAAAAAGAAATGATTCATAATGTATTTGAATTTGGTGAAACTGAAATCAAAGAAATTATGACACCACGCATTCATGTTGCAAGTTTAAGTGATGATTGTACTTATGATGAATTAATGAAAATATATCAAGATGATCATTTTTCAAGATACCCCGTTCATTCGGAATCATTTGATGAAGTCATAGGTGTTTTAAATGTTAAAGATTTATTGTTTTTTGATATTGATCCAAACAATTTTCATATTAAAGACTATATGAGAGATGCTTTTGTTGTTTATGAATTCAATCAAGTCAGTGATGTGTTTGCTTCTATGCGAAAAGAACATGCTACTTTGGCAATTGTTTTAGATGAATATGGTGTGATGTCTGGTATTGTCACATTTGAAGACATTGTTGAAGAAATCGTTGGTGAGATTGATGATGAGTATGATGAATTTAAAAATGATGAAATTATTCAAATTAATGAAAATGAGTATTTAGTAGATGGTAGCTTAAATTTAAATGAAGTGAATGATGAATTAGATACTGATTTTAAGTCTGAGGATTTTGAATCAATTGGGGGATTAGTTTTAGGAAATTTAAATGGTGTTCCTCAAGTTAATGATTATATTGAAATTGATGGGGTAAAGATTTATGTTATGAAAGTGCATAAAAATAGAATTGCCCAACTTAAATTAGTGATTACAAAACAAGAAACTGATCATAAAGAAGAAGGGGAAGATCATTAAGGATGATTTTCCTTTTTTAAGGAGATAAAGATGAAAAAGAGATTAGAGATTAAAAGATTAGGAATTAATGGCGAAGGTATAGGATATTTAAATCGTAAAGTTGTTTTTGTTAAGGGGGCTTTAATTGGTGAGGAAGTAGAAGTAGATGTTAAAAGTTTTAATCGTCAATTTTTAACAGGACAGTTACTTAAAATTATTCGTCCAAGTAAAAGTCGTCGTCAAATATCATGTCGTGCTAATAAAGAATGTTTAGGGTGTTCTTTATTACATATGGATTATCCTACACAATTACAATATAAAAAGAATATTGTTCGTGAATCAATTAGAAAATATACTCAAATTGATTTAGATCAAGTTGTTTTTAAAGATATTATTCCAAATACAATTAAGCAAGGGTTTATTCAGGACGTGAACTTACCAATTGTTGATTTTAAAGGAAAAGTGACTTTTGGTATTTATCAAAGAGAAACAAAATATTTAACTGTTATGACGCATTGTTTCAAACAACACCCATTAATCAATCGTACTTTAGAAGATTTAGAAGTCATTTTTAATGAAGAAAAATGCAAAACATATCATGAAAAGTTTAAAACAGGACTTAGATTTATTAAATTAAAAGTCATCAATGATCAAGTACAAATCGTCATTATTACAGGAAAAGATGGTTTAAAGAAATCGGTTAGTGAACGTATAACAAAATTAAAACAAGTATGTAGTTTATATTTATCAATTAATACAACAAGACATCAAGATTTTGATGAAGCTGGTTATACGAAATTATATGGTCTTTCTAAATTAGAATTCTATCATCAAGATCAAAAATATCTTGTTTCTGTTAAATCACCATTACCTCATCATTTTGATGCTTATTTTAGAAGAAATGAAGCTATTAAATCGATGTTAAAAGAAAGTGAAAAGATTTTATCTGTTTATTCAGGATTAGGGGTCTTAGAGTTAGAATTAGATCAAGAAGTGATTGGATTTGATGATCAAAGATCTTTAGTAGATGATGCTAACTTAAATGCAAAATACTTAAAGAAAGATCAGGTTCGATTTATTTATGGTAATGTAGAAGAACGTATTATTCCTTACGCTAAAAAGAAAATCTATGATACTTTTATTATTCAAAATGAAAGAAATGGAATTAGTGAACAATTAAAAGATACTTTAAGATTATCAAAAGTAGAAAATGTTATTTATGTGAGTCAAAATCATAGTACAATGGCTAAAGATTTAAATGATTTACAAAAATACTTTAAAGTAGAACGTATTGTTGGTATCGATGAATTTGTTTATCAACCTTCAGTAACTACAGTAGTTAAACTAAAAAGAAAGTAGGGAGCCTATGGAAATTAAATATCAACCACATGGTGTATGTGCAAGTCAAATTGTCATTGAAGTAGAAAATGACATTGTTCAAAATGTAAAGTTTATTGGTGGATGCTCTGGAAATACCCAAGGTGTTGGAGCGTTAGCTAAAGGAATGAAAGTTCAAGATGTTATTGAACGATTAGAAGGTATTCGTTGCGGTAGAAAACCAACAAGTTGTCCTGATCAACTTGCTCAATGTTTAAAAGAAAATTGTCAATAAAGAATCACGCTGTGATTCTTTTTGTTTTTAAAGCATAAAATAAAAAGGGTGATCCAATGTTAGTACCAATAAAAAAATTACAGTTTATGTGTGGTTTATGCTTACTACTACAAATTATCTTTCAAATGATGTTTGTCCCTTTTCATCTTTTAGCTGTAATATTATCTATTATCATTATTATCTGGCAAAAAAGATTACGCATCTTACAAATACAATATCATTATTATGTTTTATTTTTATATGTATATCGCTTAATGGTTTTATTGGTTTTGACTTATTCATGGTGTCAAATCATCTATTTATGTTTATGTTTATATGTAGCGTGTGTTATCTTGTTACTTTCGTGCAGGATGTTTTTATAGAGGATTGATACTATTTTTGATATAATGAGATAAACATGCGGTGAATGTGATAATCGGTGTATAATAAAAATAAGGAGGATAAAAACATGATAGGACAATTAAATGTTTATAGCTGTTATAGTTTTCAAAATAGTACAATTTTAATTGATCAACTCTGTAAAAAAGCAAGTGAAATGCATTATCAAGCATTGGCTTTAACAGACGAAAATAATATGTTTGGTGCTATGGAATTTAACAAAGCATGTCATAAATATCATATTAAGCCTATATTTGGTATGCAAGCAAGTGTAAGTGTTCATCATGAAATTTATCCTTTTTTACTTTTAGCACAAGATCAGGTAGGCTATCATGATTTAATGAAGATTTGTAGTGATATTAATTTAAGTGAAGAACATTGTATTGATATAGAAAAACTGGCTTTATATAAAGAACATCTTTTTATTATGTCAGGATGTAAAGAGGGTATTGTAGAACGTCTTATTCTTAAAGAATTAGAATCAGAAGCTTTAAAATATATGAAATATTTTAAACAGTTATTTAAAAATCATTATCATATTTGCATTCAAAATCATCATCTTGCATTACAAGAACATCTTAACAAAAGAATATGTGCGTTAGCACTATTAGAAAATATCCCAGTATGTGGTTCTAATGAAGTGCGTTACCTACAAAAAAGTGATGCTTTGACTTTAGATTTATTGCGTGCGAGTGCGAAAGGAGAACACTTATCATTACATCATCAAGTTATAAGTGATCAGCTTTATTTAAAAACACCTTATGAAATGACAGAATTATTTGATAAAAGCATTATTGATCAAACCAATCATGTTTTAAAAATGTGTAATGTAACGATTGAAACAGGTATTATGCATTTACCACAATATCCATTAAAAGATCATATTAAAAGTCAAGATTATTTAAGACAACTTTGTATCGTAGGATTAAAAAAACGTTTTAAAAATCAAGCAATTCCTTTAGAATATAAACAACGTCTTACTAAAGAATTAAAAGTGATAGAAAAAATGGGCTTTTGTGATTATTTCCTTATTGTATTTGATTATGTTCGTTTTGCTAAAACACATGATATTTTAGTTGGCCCAGGAAGAGGAAGTGCTGCTGGGAGTTTAGTTGCTTATGTTTTGGGAATTACAAATGTCGATCCTATTGAGCATCATTTGTTTTTTGAACGTTTCTTAAATGAAGAAAGAGTTTCAATGCCTGATATTGATATTGATTTCCAAGATGATCGTCGTGATGAGATTGTTCAATATGTAACCGAAAAATATGGACAAGAACATGTTGGTCAAATTGTTACTTTTTCTACTTATGGGCCTAAGGTAGCATTAAGAGATTTAGGAAAAGTCATGAATGTATCTTTACCAAAGCTAGAAATGCTAGCTAAATACATACCGACGGGTCCTAAAAATAAAAAGAGTATTAAAGAAGTCTATGAAACATCATATTCATTTCAATCAATGATTAATCAAGAACCTGCTCTAAAAGAAATATTACCATCAATGTGTCTAGTTGAATATTTGCCACGTAATATTTCTATGCATGCAGCTGGGGTTGTTTTGTCTAAAGATTGTTTAAATGAAGTTGTTCCTCTTGCTAAAGGACCAACTCATAGTGTTATTACACAATATTCAAAAAATTATATTGAAGATGTTGGATTATTGAAGATGGATTTTTTAGGATTAAAAAATCTAACAATTATTTCTTATATTGTTAAAGATATTCAAAAAGACAATCCTCATTTTATGATTCAAAACATAGATTATCATGATCCTAAGACTTTTGAATTATTAAGTCGTGGAGATACTTTAGGGGTCTTTCAGTTAGAATCACCAGGAATGAAAAACTTGCTTAGAAAAATGAAGCCTGATAGTTTAGATGATATTATTGCTGCTAATGCATTATATCGACCTGGTCCAATGGCCAGTATTCCCCAATATTTAGCACGCAAATTTAAGAAAGAAAAAGTACAATATGAATTACCTTGTTTAGAACCGATATTAAAGTCAACATATGGTATTATTTTGTATCAAGAACAAATTATGCAAATTGCACAGGTTGTTGCTGGTTTTACTCTTGCTAAAGCAGATTTACTTAGAAAAGCTATTTCTAAAAAAGAAGTGAGTTTAATGTCACAAATGAAAGTAGAATTTATTAGTGGTAGCTTAGTAAAAGGATTTAATGAAGAACAGTCAACCCGTATCTTTGATTTGATTGAAAAGTTTGCTGATTATGGATTGAATAAAGCTCATTCTGTATCTTATGCAATGATTGCATATCAATTAGCTTATTTAAAAACGCATTATCCTTTATCATTTTATAGTGCCATTCTATCAAATGAACAAGGTAGTGATGTCAATAAAATGAATTATATTCAAGAAGCGAGAAAATATCATATTGATATTTTACCGCCATCAATTAATTATTCTTTTGATCGTTTTACAGTAGAGAATCAAGCTATTAGATATTCATTATTAGCGATAAAAAATGTTGGTTATGCCGGTTATCAAGCTATTGCAAGTGAACGAAAAAAAGGATTGTTTACGAGTATTTTTGATTTTGCTGCTAGGATGGATGGTCAAAAGGTAAATGCTAAGATGTTTGAAAGTTTAGTTGATGCAGGAGCTTTTGATGAGTTTGGTTATAATCGGGCAACAATTAAAGAAAATATGCATAAGATGAGTGAATACGCTAAACTTAAACAAACAATAGGAATAGATGAGCCACCTATTCTAAAAATGATTAAAGAAAATAAATTAGTTCGTTTAGAACTAGAAAAGAAAGCTTTGGGAATTTATTTAACGACGCATCCTATTGTTTTAATTAAACAAAAACTCAATATACAAGTGATATCATTAGGTAATTTAAATCAGTATGTCAATCAAAAAGTTTTAGTGGTGATGTCATTAACACGTGTTAAAGCCATTGTTGATAAAAAAGGAAATGATATGTGTTTTATTGAAGGACAGGATGAAACAGGAAGTGTAGATGGTGTTGTTTTTTCTTCGACATATAAACAATATCAAGATATCTTTGAAAGAGGAAATGTTGTACTCATTGAAGGAAAAGTAGATTATCGAGATAAATTATCTTTAATTGTACAAAAAGTAAAAAAAGTAGTGTAAAGGAAATAAAGTATGGAAAATTTAGTAATTATAGATGGAAATTTTTGGTTGTTTAGTTGTTATTATGCAACAGCTGCCATGGGAAATTTGATGGTCAATAAGGATGGTGTACCAACAAATGCAGTTTATGGTTTTGCTAATCGTTTAGAACATTTATTAAAAAAAGAACCTGAATGTGTTGTGGTAGCATTTGACGCAAAAGGAAAAACTTTTAGAAGTGAGTTATTAGAAGAATATAAAGGAACAAGAAAACCTACACCTGAAGAATTGATTTGTCAGTTTTCAATGGTAAGAGAATATTTAACAGCACATCATATTCCCTTTATTGAATTAGAGGGTTATGAAGGTGATGATATTATTGGTACATTAGCTAAAAAGGCTAATGATCGTGGGATTTCTGTTTCTATCATGACAAATGATAAAGATATGATGCAACTTATCAATGATAAAACATATCAATACAAAAAGCCTCAAAAAACAAATGAATATGAAGTAATTACACCAGAAAGTTTTTATGAAAAATATCAATTGAAGCCTGAACAAATGAAAGATTTGTTAGGATTGATGGGTGATAGTGCGGATAATATTCCCGGTATTCCCGGAATTGGTGAAAAGACTGCCTTAAAGTTATTACATCAATATGAATCAATTGAGAACTTAAAAGATCACATGGATGAATTAAAAGGAAAAATGGGGGAAAAAGTAAGAGAAAACATAGAATTAGGACTTGTTTCTAAGAAGATTGCTACTATTGTTACAGATGCACCCATTGATCTAGATTTAGAAAATTGGCGTTATCAAGGCTATGATTATGATGAATTAGCATCTTTTTATCGTCGTTATGATATGAATTCATTACTTAAAAGAATGTCTGTTAAAGAAGAAAAAGTTGAAGAAGTCAAATTTGAAATAGTAGAACATCTACCATGTATTACAAGACCAACAAGTTTAGTTGTTGGGGTTTATGATACAAATTATCATAAATCACCTATTATGGGATTTGGTATCTATAATGAAGAAGAAGCTTATTTTATTTCTTTAGAAAATGCAATGAATTGTCAAGAATTTAAACATTATCTTCAAGATGAATCGTTAGAAAAATATGGATTTGATATAAAGAAATGTATTAATGCATGCCGTTGGCATGGTTTACAAGTTAAGGGGTTTGTTTTTGATTTACAGCTTGCTTCTTATATTTTAAATCCAGCTTTAAAAGAAGAAATGAAATATGTATGTGATTATTATCAATATCATGATGTTGAATATGATGAAGTCGTTTATGGTAAAGGTGCTAAAAAACATGTTCCTGAAGAAAATGTATTAGCAGCTCATCTTGTCAAACAAGCAAAAGCTATTTTTACTTTAAAAGATCAAGTATGTGAAAGGTTAATGAAAGAAAATCAATATGATTTATATAAAGATGTTGAATTACCGGTTACTTATATTTTAGCGGATATGGAATATCAAGGGGCAAAGGTTGATTTAAATGTATTAAAATCTTTACAAACTGATTTTTCAAAACAAATAAAGGCTTTAGAAAAGGAAATTTATTTATTAGCACATAAAGAATTTAATATTGCTTCACCAAAACAATTAGGAGAAGTCTTATTTGAAGATTTGGGTTTACCTAACGGTAAAAAAACAAAAACAGGATATTCTACTTCTGTAGATGTTTTAAATAAATTAAAAGAAGTGCATCCTATCATTAATAAAGTCTTAGCTTATCGTACGTTAACTAAACTTTATTCAACCTATATTGTTGGTTTACAAGAACAAGTTTTTATTGATCAAAAGATTCATACTATCTATAATCAAGCATTAACGCAAACAGGTCGTTTATCTTCTACAGATCCTAATTTGCAAAATATTCCTGTAAAAAATGAAGAAGGAAAAATGATTAGGAGAGCCTTTGTGCCTGAATATGATTATTTACTTTCGTTTGATTATTCTCAAATTGAACTTAGAGTATTAGCTCACTTAGCAGGGGTAAAAAGTCTTATACAAGCCTTTAATGAAGACAAAGATATTCATCGTCATACAGCAAGTGTTGTTTTTGGAGTAAGTGAAGAAGATGTTACTTCAAAAATGAGAAGAGATGCTAAGGCGGTTAATTTTGGAATCATCTATGGAATGAGTGATTTTGGTTTAGCTGAACAAATAGGAGTGAGTGTTAAAGAAGCAAAAGCATTTATTGAAAAGTATTTCCATACTTATCCTGAAATTAAGGAATACATGGATCATAATATTGAATTAGCTAAAGAGAATGGCTATGTTTCAACTATTTTAAATCGTAAACGTTATATTCCTGAAATAAAAGAAAGGAATCGTATAAGACAAGAGTTTGGTAAAAGACTAGCAATGAATTCACCAATTCAAGGATCAGCAGCAGATATTATTAAACTTGCTATGATTAAAGTAGACCAAGAATTAAAAAGACGAAAAATGAAGTCAAAGATGATACTTCAAGTACATGATGAATTGATATTTGATGTTTATAAAGAGGAATTAGAAGATATGATAGATATTGTTAAAAGAGGAATGGAACATGCCTTTGCAATGAGTGTAGAATTAAAAGCGGAAGGAAATTACGCAAGTAATTGGCAGGATTTAAAATAATGCCAGAATTACCTGAAGTTGAAACAGTAAAGAGAACATTAAAACCACTTATTGTAAATAAAACAATTAAAGCAATAGATATTTATTATGATCGTATTATTGAAGATGATCAAAAATTATTTTGTCAAAAGGTCATCAATCAAACAATCAGGGACATTGATCGTTATGGCAAGTATTTAATTTTTAAATTAGATGATGTTGCTTTTATTTCTCATTTAAGAATGGAAGGAAAGTACCGTTATTGTTTAAGCGATGAAGAAATATCAAAACATGATCATGTTGTATTTAAACTAGATGATGGCCATGACCTTCGCTATAACGATACAAGAAAATTTGGGAGAATGAAGTTGGTTTCTTTGCAACATTATTTAGAACAGGCACCTTTGAATAAACTAGGACCAGAACCATTTTTTATTGATGAAGAGAAACTTTACCAACAACTTAAAAAGAAAAATCAGCCTATTAAGCATGTCTTATTAGATCAATCTGTTATTTGTGGTATTGGCAATATCTATGCAAATGAAATATGCTTTGCAATGAAGATAAGCCCTTATGCTAAAGCTTGCCAGCTTACCAAAAAAAGAGTCCATGAATTAAAAGAAGTATCAATTTCAATTTTAAATAGAGCAATTGAACAGGGTGGTACAACGATTCATTCTTTTAGTGCTAATGGAATAGACGGTTTATTTCAAGTTCAATTACAAGTTCATGGACAAAAAGTATGTAAAGAGTGTGGTCATAAAATAGTAAAAGAAATGTTGAAAGGAAGAGGAACATATTATTGTCCTCATTGTCAAAAGGCTAAAAAATGATGAAAGTAATAGGAATTACAGGAAGTATTGCTTGTGGTAAAAGCACGGTAACAGATTATTTATTAAAATTGGGATATCAAGTTGTAGATAGTGATAAAATTTCTAGAGAAGCATTGACTAAAGATTTAGATTGTATTTTTCAAGTTGAACAATTATTTGATTGTGTTGAAAATGGAAAAGTTGATCGAAAAAAATTGGGGCGCATTATTTTTCATGATGAAAAAGCAAAAAAACAGTTAGAAGGAATTATTCATCCTTATGTCATTAAAAAATTGAAACAGGCTATTCAATCGTGTCAAGATAGTGTTATCTTTTTAGATATTCCATTATTATATGAAAGTCATTTAGAATATCTATGTGATGAAATAATGGTTGTTTACTTGAGTGAAGAAAAGCAGTTAGAACGTTTAATGAAACGAGATCATATAGATCAAGATTACGCTCGTGTTATTATGAATAATCAAATAAGTATTGAAGAAAAAAAGAAAAGAGCGCAAATTATTATTGATAATAATGGAACAATTGATCAATTATATGATCAGTTAAATCAATTTGTGAAAGGATTAAGAAAATGAATGAAATCATGATGGTTGACATATATCAAATTAGATCAAGTTATTCGCTTGATGAAATTTGTTTAAAATCTTTGTATCAACTTTATCAGCCAATAGTTGGGCATCAGGCGATTACTTTATATATTACCATGTGGTCTGAATTATCATGGTTGACATTAACAAAAAGTCCAGCTCTAATTTCACGACTTACTAAATTAGCCGATTTATCCATTCAATCATTAAACCAACAAGTATGTAAATTGGAAGCTATTGGGTTAATGAATACATATGTAAGGACGAATCCTGGAAGAAGATATTTGTTTGATTTAAAATATCCTTTAACACCACAACAGTTTTTTCAACATCAAGTATTGAATAGTTTGCTTAAACAAAAATTAGGACAAGAAGATTATCAAAAAACATTCATGAATTTTAGAACTTTTGATGTAAATAAAGAAGAATATCAAGAAATTACTCATAGTTTTAGTGATGTTTTTGATGTTTATCTAGGACAAGAAGAAGGACTTATTGATAAAAATGTTTATAGTAAAAAAGTCAATCATATAGAAGATGAGTATGATTTAACCCTTTTCTATCAAGGACTAGAAAACTTACAAATATCTAAAAAAATGATAAATCAAAATGATGAAGTATTAATTAAGCAATTAGGAATGATGTATCGTATTAATGCTTTAGATATGCAAACTTTAGTTAAAGAAGCCATGGATGATGACAAACTCAACCAACAACTATTAAAACAAAAATGTCAAGAATACTATGATTTAAAAATGCCAGAAAAATACCAAGAAATTTATCATCGTCAGCCTATATCTAAAATGTCTTCAACAGGATCAACAGGTATTGATCAACATATTCACTACCTTGAAAGTATTACGCCTTATCAGTTATTAAAAGATAAACAAGGTGGAAAAGAACCGTTAAAAAGAGATTTAACTATTGTTGAATCAATTCTTACATCATTGCAATTAGAACCAGGAGTGATTAATGCATTAATTGAATTAACATTGTCGCAATGTGATAATATGCTTTCTCGTAATTTTATGGAAGCACAAGGATCAAGATGGAAACGAAAACATATTGAAACTGTAAAGGATGCTATTCAAGAAGGAAAAGAATATATTCATTATCGTAAAGAATTAAAGAGTCATAGTGATGGATTTTATGTTGATAATGAAGATGAAGTTAAAGAAGATGATACGAATACAAACCATGAAATTGATGAAGATGTATTAAAGATGCTATCACAATTTGATTAGGAGGAACAATATGAAAAGTATTCAAGAATTTGGATTATTTAGTGAAAATGATACAATTTTAAAACGTAAAGAAAAAAGTATAGATAATTTAATGAAAGATCAAGATATTATAGAGGTTCTTTCACGCCTTCATTTAAAAAGAGAAGATATTGAAGAAAATTGGATTGAATTTTTAGATTATCAAGAAGATTTAAAGAAATGTAAGTTATGCAAAGGAATAAAAGATTGTACAAAAGTATCTATTGGTATGAAGCAAAATATGGAACTTGGAGAATCAGGTCAAATTCTTATTTCTTTATCACCATGCCGTTTTGGTAGTCAAATTCTTGAAAATCAAAGAATCTTAAGTCATATCTTATTAAAAAACGTAAGTGAAGAATTATTGTTGACAACTTCTTCTAAAATTAAAGATGTAGCAACCCAAGATCCGCAACCAACAAAGATCATCATGAATTATATTCAAAATCCACAATCAACAGGGCTTTATATATACGGTAGACCAGGAAGTGGTAAATCAAGTTTGGCAGGCTTTATTATTCGTAACTTAGCCAAGAAAGAAAAACGATGTGGATTCATTCATTTTCCAACTTTTTTAATGGATTTAAAGAATTCATTTGGTGAAGAAGGGAATAATGAAACCATAGAGTTACTTAAAAATTTAGATTATTTGGTTATTGATGATATTGGTGGGGAAAATGTAACAAACTGGTCTCGTGATGAAATTTTAAGTTCTACATTAGCTTATCGAAATCAAAATAATAAGGTTACATTCTTTACCAGTCAGTATTCAATTAGTCAATTAAAGAGTCTTTATATGTTGAAACAAGGAGATAAATTAAGAGTAGAAAGATTGCTTGATAGAATGAAAGCGGTTAGCCAAGAAATTGTGCTAAAAGGAAGCGATTTAAGATAGAAAAAAGATAAAATATTGTTGTTAATATCATTGTATTTGTGATAAAATGGCAAAGGAATGAAACACATAAAAATAGGAGTGCGATATTATGGTTAAATGTATAGGTGTTTTAACTTCTGGAGGAGATGCTCCAGGAATGAATGCAGCTGTAAGAGCTGTAGCAAGAACTTGTTTAAATAAAGGAATTGAAGTTTATGGTGTTAAGTTAGGATATAAAGGTTTACATGATGGTGAATTTATTAAATTTGATCGTCATAGTACACGTAATATCATTAACTTAGGGGGAACAATTTTAAAATCTGCTCGTTTCCCAGAATTTAAAGATCCTGAAGTTAGAAAAGAAGCTATCGAAAAAATGAAAGAAGTTGGTATGGAAGCTTTAGTCGTTATCGGTGGTGATGGAAGTTATAATGGAGCTTTAAAATTAACTGAAATGGGTGTTAACTGTATTGGTATTCCAGGAACAATTGATAATGATATTCCTGATACTGATTATACAATTGGATTTGATACAGCATTAAATACAATTGTAGATGCATTAGATCGTTTAAGAGATACTTCTAGTTCACATCAAAGATGTACTATCTTAGAAGTTATGGGACGTCGTTGTGGTGATTTAGCAATTAATGCAGGTATTGCTGATGGTGCAGAAATGATTATCACAAGTGAAATCGGATTTGATGAAGAAAAAGTAATCGAAAGATTAAAAGCATCAAAAGCATCAGATAAAAAACACGCTATTGTTGTTATTACTGAACATATTACAGATGTTCATGAATTAGCTAAAAAAGTAGAAGCTGAAACTGGATTCGAAACTCGTGCAAATGTTTTAGGACATATGCAAAGAGGTGGTAGACCATCAGCAAGAGATAGAGTGCTTGCTTCAAGAATGGGTGTTTATGCAGTTGAATTACTTGAAGCTGGTAAAGGTGGTTTATGTGTTAGTGAAGTACATGGTGAAATTAAAGGATTAAAAATCACTGATGTATTAGGACATAAACGTGAAACTGATTTTGGTATTTACGAAGATGCAATGAAACTTCGTTAATATAAATTAAATTGTAAGGTGAGGATATTAGGATGGTATTAGAAAGAGAAAGAAAAAAGAAAACACGCGTTGTTTGTACAATTGGTCCTGCTTCTGAAAATGAAGAAATGTTAAGAAAATTAATCTTAGCTGGGATGAATGTAATGAGATTAAATTTCTCTCATGGTGATTTTGAAGAACATGGTGGAAGAATTAAAACTCTTAGAAAATTAAACAAAGAATTAAATAAAAATGTAGCAATTTTATTAGATACTAAAGGACCTGAAATTAGAACTGGTGATTTTGTTGGTGGAAAAACTGAATTCAAAAAAGGTCAAGTTTCTACTATTTGTGTTGAAGATATTGAAGGTACAAGTGATAGATTCACAATTACATACAAAGAATTATACAAAGATGTTAAACCTGGTGGTTTCATCTTAGTTAATGATGGTCAAGTAGAATTATTAGTTGATCACGTTGAAGGTACTGATATCGTATGTGTGGCAGCTAATGATGGTGTTGTTAAAAATAAACGTGGAATTAACGTTCCAGGTATTAAATTAGGATTTGATTATTTATCAGAAAAAGATATCGGAGATATCACATTTGGATGTGAACAAGGTGTTAACTTCATCGCTGCTTCATTCTGTAGACGTGCTCAAGATGTTTTAGATGTTAAAAAATTATTAATCCAAAATGGTCGTCCAGAAATTCAAATCATCGCTAAAATTGAAAATAGCGAAGGTGTAGAAAACATGGATGAAATCTTAAAAGTTGCTGATGGTATCATGGTAGCTCGTGGTGACTTAGGTGTAGAAGTTCCTGCTGAAGATGTACCATTAATCCAAAAAGAATTAATCAAAAAATGTCGTGCTGCTGGAAAAGTTGTTATTACTGCAACTCAAATGTTAGATAGTATGCAAGAAAACCCAAGACCAACACGTGCTGAAGTTTCTGACGTTGCTAATGCAATCTATGATGGAACTGATGCAATCATGTTATCTGGTGAATCTGCTCAAGGTAAATATCCTGAAGAAGCAGTTATGACTATGACTAAAATTGCTTTAAAAACTGAAGGAACTTTAGATTATGCTTCTTTACAAAGAAGAGCTATTAGAACTGCTCCTCAAGATCAAAGCGAAGCAATCTGTATGTCAGTAGCTGAAATTGCTTATAAATTTGATGTTGCTGCTATCGTAGCATTCACTGACTCAGGATTCACAGCTAGAAAAATGTCTAGATATCGTCCTCAATCAATGATTATCGCTGCTACTCCAAATGAAAACACTACAAAAGCATTAGCTTTAAACTGGGGTGTTAAAACTGTTTTATGTAAACAAATGGATACAAGAGCAGCTATGGTTGAATATGCACAAGTTATCGCTAAAGAAAACTTTGTTCAACCTGGTGAACAAATCTTAGTAACTGGTGGTACTCCAGGTGTTGCTGGAACTACTTCTTACTTAGAATTAGTAACTGTAAAATAATGATGATTTTCAAACTGGAAGCGATGCTTCCAGTTTTTTTGTCGATAAAATGAGTTTGCTATTACAAAGGGTTTGTGTATAATTTTAAATGGTGATATAAATGAATAAAAAATCTCGTATGAATTTAATTGTTTCTTTAATCTGTACTTGTTTGGTAGTATGTTCACTTTATTTTATGTATGATGTTTTTTCATTTCATACTTATGGTGATATTCAATCATTCGATTATGTCTTATCATTAAATAATGATCAAATTAAATTAAATGGTTTAGAGGTATTTAATGATAATAAAATATTAAAAATGAGTGACTATTCACTTTCTTTAGAAAATTTAATGTTAAAAGAGCAACAAAATTATCAAGTTATTATTTCTTTAAATGATATAAAAAATAAAGCGAGTCATCAAATCATCAATCAGTTTACTTATTCTAATGGACAATCAAAAATACGTTTTCAACAACAATCTTTACAATTTGATATAACAGATCTTTCAAAGGCATATATTCAAATAAAATGTGATCAAGAAATGGTTTATCAACACGCATTGAATTTAATTCCTACAAAAAAATTATTAGGATCGAACAAAGAATATCGACTTGTACAATCATGTGTAGCACCTTATGATATGAAACTAGGTTATCTTACAACAACCAATAAAGATATTATTAAACAATACCCTTATGTATCTTTAGAATATCGTTATTTAAAAAATGAAAAGAAATCCAAGGATAATGATAACAACTATATTGTTTTTAAAAAGATAAGTGGATTATCAAAAGACATTATTAATAATAAAAAATATCAGTATTATCATCAGGATAAGGAATTAGGTCGTTTAGATCAAAAAGATTTAAGTGTAGTTGTTATTTTTTCTAAAGATAATGGAAAGACGTTTGTCTTTAAAATGGATTTATCTTTGGAGGCAGGTGAATAAAATGAATGAACATATTTCAAAGTTAAAAAAAGATTTTATTGTTTTATATTTAGCTAGAAATGGTATTATGACATTTATTATTACATTATTGTCTATGTCCTATGATTTATGTCTTTATTATCAAATATCTTTTATAAATGGAATAGAGAAGATTTTTTCTAATAGTATTTTTACTTGGCTCTATTTTATGCTTATATGGGTTTTTAATTATCTAATCTTTGAAATCTATAAAATTATCAGTGATGCTTATAGAAATAAGATCTGTATAAGTTTTAAGATTAAAGATCATCATTACTCATTTTATTTATCTATTATTATCATGATAGGATTAATTTTAATTGTCGTGATGAGTCCGTTGGTTAGATTGTTTAAAGTTGATTTAATTAGTATGTTTGTTTTTATGATTTTAAGATCTTTTAAAGAAATGATAAAAAATAGACCCTAAGAGTCTATTTTAATAATTGAGATAATTGCATTAAGAAAGGTTCTTTTTGATCTAAAGATTTATAATACTCTTCAAAAAGAACACCTAAACCTGGTAAAATGGTTTCTTCTTTAGAGGCAATACCTTCTTCAATGATATCCTTTAATTCATTACTAGGACAATCATGTAATTTAGTTAGTAAAGCTTTTCTCATATCCATAATATCACTCCTGTCATATTATGGACCAAAAAGGAGTGAGTATACAAAGAATGGAAGAAAGAAAAATAAAAATAGGGAATAGAATAACGAGTTATTTTATTCAATATAAAAAAATAAAAAATTGTTATTTAAAAGTTGAACAAGGTCAAATTGTAGTTCATGCTCCTCAAATGATGAATATTGACCAAATAGAAGCACTTATTATTCAAAATCAAGATAAATTATTAAAAAGAATGGATCAATATTTTTGTAAAGCAGATTATGTTGATCAAGGATATGTCTATCTTTTTAATCAAAAATATCGTATTCTTTTAAAAGACGTAGGAATAAAAAAATGTGCTATTCATGGATTGGATTTATATGTATATCATCGTGATATTGAAAAAACTGTTACATTATTTTTAAAGGAACAATTAATGGATTACTTAGTTAGAAAGATACAAACCTATTTGTTAAATGATTTTCCATTAAATAAAGTAGATATAACTCTTAGAAAGATGAAATCTAGATGGGGAGCTTGTTTTTACAAAAAAAATAAGATTTGTTTTAATAGTGTACTTGTCCATGTTGATAAGAAGTTAATTGATTATGTTATCGTTCATGAATTATGTCATTTTATTGAACCTAATCATTCAAAAGAATTTTACTTAGAAATAGAAAAAAGAATGCCTGATTATAAACAAAGAGAAAAACGGTTAGCGGAGGTAGGAATATGATTACATCAGTAAATAATAAAATCATTAAAGATTTAATGAAATTAAAACAAAAGAAATATCGTCAAGATTATTATTTGGTAGAGTCGAAGCATTTGGTGGATGAAGCGATAAAAAAAGGTGTAGCTGATCTAATTATTTCTACCAAACCAGTGGAAACAGATATGGACTCAATTGAAGTTTCTAAGGAAGTTATGGAAAAATTAGCATTTACAAAAACACCACAATCAATTATGGCAAGATGTAAAAAAATAGAAAATGATGAAATGATTGAAGGTAGTCGTTATTTGATTTTAGATAGCTTACAAGATCCAGGTAATGTAGGAACATTAATTCGTACAGCTTTAGCCTTTGGTATTGACCAAGTTATTTTATCTCATCAAAGTGTGGATATTTATAATGATAAAGTGTTACGTTCTATGCAAGGGGCTCATTTCCATTTATCATGTATTTATCGCGATTTAAAAGAAATAATTCCTTTATTACAAGAAAAAGGTGTTACTGTAGTGGGAAGTGCTTTAGAAAATGGAAAAGATATTCATTTATTAGAAAAAAAAGAAAAAATGGCTTTTGTATTAGGAAATGAAGGTAATGGGATGTCACAAGAAATTATTGATATTTGTGATGTAATTGGTTATATTCCAATTGATACGATTGAATCCTTAAATGTAGCGATAGCAGGAAGCATTATGATGTATCATTTTAAATAAATGATTGTCAAAGTGAATGAAACACGTTATAATATCAAAGTATATAACACGTTGATAAGGACTAGTAAATAGTGTAGTTATGTTAGAGAGAAAGATGTTTGGTGGAAGTCTTTTGATAATGAACTATTGAATTCACCTTGGAGTGCGACCAATCATCGCCGGAGAGACTACGTTACAGTGAATTAAGAGCATAACATAATGTTATGAATTAGGATGGTACCGCGATTAAATCGTTCCTAAATGGAACGATTTTTTATATTTTAGGAGGGAATAAAGTGGAAAAGGAATTATTAAAAATTAAAGATGAAGCACTAGAAAAGATTTCTTCATGTACAATTTTAAAAGACTTAAATGATGTTCGTGTTTTATATTTAGGTAAAAAGGGTCCAATTCAAGAAGCTATGAAAGCAATGAAAGATATGGCTAGTGAAGAAAGAAAGAAATTTGGACAAACAAGTAACTTAGTAAAACAAGAATTATCTAAAGCTGTAGAAGAAAAAAAAGCAGCTTTAGAAAAACAAGCAATTATAAATAAAATTAATAGTGAAAGTATTGATATTACTTTACCTAGTTATAAACTAGATCAAGGATCATTACATCCTTTATCAGTTATTGTAAGTGAATTAGAAGATTTATTTATTGGAATGGGATATCAAATTGCTGAAGGTCCTGAAGTAGAAACAGATTATTTTAACTTTGAATTAATGAATTTACCTAAAGGACATCCAGCAAGAGATATGCAAGATACTTTCTACATTGATGAAAATACTTTAATGCGTACTCATACTTCTCCAGTACAAGCACATACTTTATTAAAAGCAGAAGGAAAAGGTCCAATTAAAGTTATTTGTCCAGGTAAAACTTACCGTCGTGATGATGATGATGCAACACATTCACATCAATTTATGCAGTGTGAAGGACTTGTTGTTGATAAAAATATTACAATGGCAGATTTAAAAGGAACATTAGAAGTATTTGCTAGAAAGTTCTTTGGAGAAAAACGTGAAATTAGATTACGTCCATCTTATTTCCCATTTACTGAACCATCAGTAGAAGTAGATATTTCATGTCATCATTGTGGAGGAAAAGGATGTCCAATGTGTAAACATACTGGATGGATTGAAATTTTAGGTGCAGGAATGGTTAACCCTAAAGTTTTAGATATGTGTGGCTTTGATAGTAAAGTCTATCAAGGATTTGCTTTTGGTATCGGTATTGAACGTGTTGCTATGTTAAAATACGGTATTGATAATATTCGTGATTTCTATAATGATGATATTCGATTCTTAAGTCAATTTGGTAGAAAGGAGTAAGAAGATGGATATTAGTTTAAATGTATTAAATAGATATGTAAAAGTTGATGATCAAGATCCAAAAGATCTTGCAGATAAAGTGACTTCAATTGGATTAGAAGTAGAGGGAATGCATGCATTAGCTCGAGGTAATAATATGACAATCGGTTTTGTTAAAGAATGTGTCCCTCATCCAGACAGCGACCATTTAAATGTTTGTCAAGTTGAAGTAAGACCTGGCGAAATGAGTCAAATCGTTTGTGGAGCACCTAATGTTGCAGCCGGACAAAAAGTCATTGTTGCTAACCCTGGTTGTGATTTAGGAGAAGGATTTGTTATTAAAAAGAGTAAAATTCGTGGTGTTGAATCAAATGGGATGATTTGTTCAATTGCTGAACTTGGATTAGATGCTCGTTTGTTATCTCCAGAAGATAAAGATGGTATTCATGTATTAGATGAAAATGCGCCTGTAGGTGAAGATCCACTTTCTTATATTGGTTTAAAAGATACAATTTTAGAAATTGGTTTAACTCCTAATCGTGCTGATTGTATGGCTATGACTTCATTTGCTTATGAAGTTGGGGCTGTGTTACATCGTGATGTAACATTACCTGAAATTACAACTAAAGGAATTGAAGGTAGTGGCATTGAGGTTAAAGTGGAAACAGATTTATGTCCATTCTTTGGTGCTAAATTAGTTAAAGGAGTAACAACTAAAGAATCTCCTAAATGGTTAAAAAATGCTTTAATTGCAAGTGGTATTAAACCAATCAATAATATTGTTGATATTTCTAACTTTGTTATGTTGGAAACAGGACAACCTATTCATATGTATGATTATGATAAATTAGGTAAAAAAGAATTTGTAATTAAAACAGGATTTGATCAAAAAGAAGTGATGTTAGATGGTTTAGAATATAAAGTAGAACCTCAAGATATTATTGTTTCTACTGATCAAGGCATTGGTTGTATTGCTGGTGTGATGGGAGCAGAAAGAACAAAAATTGATGAAAATACTAAAAATATTGTTATTGAAGTGGCAACATTTGATGGACCATCTTTACGTGAAACAGCAAGACGTTTAAATTTATTAACTGATGCTTCTCAACATTATATTAAAGGAGCCTTAAATACAGCGAATTCATTACAAATTCTTGAAAGATGTGCAAATTTATTAGAAGAACTAGCTGATGCTCAAGAAATCTATCAAAGTGTGACAACACCATTAAATATTGAAGATAAATACGTTGAAGTTTCAACATATCAAGTTAATCATTTATTAGGGACAAATATACAAAGTGAACAAATTAAAGAAATCTTTGATGCATTAAAATTCTCATATGAATTTAATGATGATACATTTACTGTAAAAGTTCCTACATATCGTAATGATATAACAATGGCTGCAGATTTAATTGAAGAAGTGGCACGTATTTATGGATATGACAACATTCCATCATCTCTTCCAGAGATGTCGATGACAACTGGTAAAAGAACAGATACTCAAGCAAAGAAACATACAATAAAGAATGTACTTAAAGATTTAGGTTTACATGAAACATTAACTTACTCTTTAACTTCACCATCAATGGTTGATGATTTTAATTTATTCCATACAGGAGAAACAGTAAAATTAGCCATGCCTCTAGGTGAAGAAAGAAGTGTAACAAGAAAATCAATTATTGGTTCATTATTACAAGTTATTAATTATAATCAATCAAGAAATATTAAAGATGTTAATATTTTTGAATTATCTACAACTTACTCAAAAGATTGTGAATTACAAAATCTTGCTATTGCATGTACTGGTGAATATCAAGGCTTGGCTTATCGTCAAATTTCATATCAAGCAGATTATTATTTATTAAAAGGATTTGTAGAAACAATCTTTAAAAATATTGGTATCGAAGAATCAAGATATCGTTTAGAAAGAGTAGAAAGTGATCATCCATGTTACCATCCTGGACGTAGTGCTTATATTGTTATTAATAAAGAAATTGTCGGTATTATTGGTAATATTCATCCATTAATGGAAAAGAAATATGGAGTGAAAAATGTCTATGTTGCTGAATTAAATTTATCAGCGATTTTAGGATTAAAAACAGGTAAAGTTAAATTTACTGCTATTCCACAATATCCTTCAGTATCAAGAGATATTGCGTTAGTTATGGCTAAAGACGTACCTGCTCAAGATGTTTGTCGTAAAATTGTTCAAGCTAGTAAACAATTAGTCAAAGAAACAAAAATCTTTGATATTTATGAAGGTGAACATATTGCTAAAGGTAAAAAATCTGTTGCAATTAATTTAGTTTTCCAAGATCCAAAGAAGACACTTGATGAAAAAACAGTTAATGAAGCAATGGAAAGAATTTTAGCTGCTGTAGAAAAAGAATTTGATGCTCATTTAAGAGGATAAAAAAAGATGACTAAATGTCATCTTGGTAAACAGGAATATTTCGATATTCCTGTTTTATTTTGTTTTCATGATAGATACAAGTAAGTAATGAAGCAGTTTTAAGTTCTAAATCAAAAGCTGGATGATCAAGTTTAGATGCATTAGTTACAATTTGATAAGTACAGGTCTTTTTTATTTGATTTAAATAATGTTGTCCTTTTTGATTCATTTTTAAAATATGTAAATAATCAATAGGTGGTATATTATTCATTTCTGTTTTTGTATTATTCATTAAAATATGCAGCAACATTCTTTGAATTCTTAAAGATGTATAGCGTTTACTTGTTAAACTAAAAACAAGTTCATCATAATGATTCACTTTAACAATGACTTTCTTTAATAAATATTCAATACCTTCATCTACTAAATGAATGTTTTTTAGTTCTTGTAGTGAAGAAATCATGATTTTATATTTTAATAAAGGAAAGAATTGTTCTTGAAAGTAGAAAGATGAATAATGTTCATTAAGTAGAAAATGTTTTACATCTTTATTTTGTTTAAGTGCTAAACGTAATGCTGTCGCACTACTGATTTGTTTGATGGTTTGGTCATGATAATCATTTGTTCTTTTTAAACAATGCAAGTGAATAGGATAATGATTAAAGATTACTTCTTTTACATATCCTAGTCCTAATAAATCATTAGGGGTAGTGACTGTTTTATTTAATAATTTTGATAGGGCTTGATTACAAGCATCAGGGTAACGGAAACCTTGTTTCATATATTGTTTAACACTGTTATCATATTGTTCTTGATGATGATCAATAGCATAGGCAATTTCTTTGAATTCATCAATATTTCCTGATTCACTGCCAAATACTAAATCTGTACATCCTAAATGATAAAGTAGATCAATTGCACCTTTGCAAAAATAATCAGCACTTTGATTGACATAATAAAATGGTAATTCAACAACTAAATCAATACCATATTTAATAGCAATCTCACTTCTTTTAAATTTATCAACAATGGCTACTTCTCCACGTTGAACAAAATGACCAGACATAATCGCAATTGTATAATCAGGTTGGATTAATTCTTTTGCCTTTTGAATATGATAAAGATGACCGGTATGAAAAGGATTGTATTCTACAATTAAACCTAATACTTTCATGATGATACCTTCTTTGCAGATGTTTTAATGACTTTAATGACTTTAAATAACGTAGAAACCAGTAAAATAGCTAAAGCTAAAGCAAATGCAATCGCAATTGTATTGAGTAAACTACTTACAAATAAGTCATTATTACCTTGAATAAGATAAAGCATGGTTTGATAGATTCCCTTTCCAGGAACGAGAGGGAAACAACCAATAATAATAAAAATCGTTGCTGGAGCTTTAAGTAAACGCGCCATGATTTCACTATATAAAGCAACACAACTCATTGCAATTAAATTAGCCAATACATCTCCATATGATTGAATTGTAAGTAGATAGATAATCCATCCCAGACTTCCTCCTAAAGAACCAATAATAGCAAAACGAGGATGATGATGGATACGAAAGACAAAGGCAAAACCAATACATGCAAAAAAAGCACTGAGACATTGAATAATTTGTTCCATTATATTAATCCTTTCAATAAGACAAGCATACTCCCTACACCTAATGCAATAGCAGTAGCTGTTAAAAAAGCTTCTAACATTCTCGCTTGACCAGAAATATAATCTCCAGACATAATGTCCCTTAAACTATTAGTAATAGCCATTCCGGGAACTAAAACCATTAAACAGCCAATAATTGTAGATTGTAATAAATGAATAAGATGAAAATGATAGCTTATGATAGCACAGGCGGATAAAATCATACTTGTTACCATGGTTCTAACAAGAGCATTGATTTCTAGAATTTCATGGAGCCAAACTACAAAATAGGTAATAAAACCAATAATTGTTGCAGCTACAAACTCTGACAAGCCCCCACCAAAGAATACAGCAAAAAAACCTGCTCCAATACCATATCCTAAAAAAACAAGCTTCATTTTTTCAGGTAAATTTTTAATACGCTCTATTTCTTTTTTTATATAATTTTCATCAGGTTGATATTGACATATATAGCGAACGAGATTATTTAATTCGTAAACACAATCTAGATTGGTCCTGTTTTGAATGGTTCTTATAATAATAGATGGTGAAGAACCATCATGAAGAGTAGCGCCTAAAGTAAAATAAGAAGGTAATGCAAAAACCCCAATATCCTTAAAGCCATAGCTTTTGCACATTCTTTTAAGACTTTCTTCTACACGATATATTTCAGCGCTATGTCTAAGTAATAATCTGCCAATTTCACCAATACATTTAAATAATTCATGTTCGTTCATATTATCACCTCAGAATAAAAGTATACCAATATTTTTTTGTTTATAAAAGAGATAAAATAGTAAAAGTAAATGAAAAACTTTGCGTAATGAGTTGTTTTTTATCTTTATTTATATTATAAATGATATGATAAAGAAAATAATAAAATGATTGAATATAGATATAGGAGAATATATGGAAAGATTACAAAAATATATTGCTGCTAGTGGATATACCTCTAGAAGAAAAGCAGAAGAATTAATCAGACAGGGACGTGTTTGTGTCAATGGTCAAGTTGTACAAGAAATGGGAACAAAAGTAAAACAAGGTGATATTGTGACTGTTGATGGTGAAATGATTGTTGGTGAAAATAAAGTATATTATTTATTTTATAAACCTAAAGGATGTGTTTGTACTTTAGATGATGAATTTGATCGTAAAAAGGTTGTAGACTTTTTTGAAGACGTTGAAGAAAGAATTTATCCTGTAGGACGTTTGGATTTTGATACAACAGGAGCATTAATTATGTCTAATGATGGTGAATTTGCTAATATGATTATGCATCCTCGATCACATTTAGAAAAGATTTATGAAGTGACAATTAAAGGATTAATTAAAGGTGAAGATTTACATCGATTAGAAAAAGGAATTTATATTGACGGAGCTAAAACAATTCCTTGTAAAATTAAAGTTACTTTTAAAGATATGGAACATAAATCAACAGTTCTATTAATTAAATTATATGAAGGAAAAAACAGACAAGTTAAAAAAATGTTTGAAAGTGTAGGACATCCAGTTAAAAGATTACATCGTGTATCTGTTGGATGTGTTAATTTAAAAGGATTAAAGCCTGGACAATATCGACGTTTAAAACCTCAAGAAGTAAAAGACTTAAAAGCACTTGTCAATAAATAAAATGATAGTGTTATTTTGACATTATTTTTATCACCGGTGGTATATAGTAGTTAAAGGTGATGAAAGTGAGAGTACAAGTTATTGATCCACAAAATACAATTCAATGTGGAATATGTCATGCCCAGGGTGATTGGGTAAAAAAATTAGATGTAGGTGGAATTTATGGATTATATTGTTTAAAGTGTGATACTTTAACGGTATATGAACCAATAAAAACGAAGTATGTTTATAATGCATTTAAAAAAGAGTGTTTAAAACAAAAAAATTTATTTCAACAATTTCAAGATACTGTTGACAATAAAAAATAATCATTTAAAATAATGATGTAAATTAAAAAAGCAATGATTTAGGATATGTTTTATAATATTTTGATTTAGAGAAAAGGTGGCTGGTGAAAACCTTAGAGAAAATTATAAAGTACTCCCTAATAGGCTGCACTTGAAAAAGATGTCGTTAACTGCGTTAAAGTTTTGAGGCTTTTTAAGCAAATTAAGGTGGTACCACGAAACTCTCGTCCTTTGGATGAGAGTTTTTTTAATCATTGTATAAGATGGAGGAATAAAAATGATCGATTTTAAAGAAAATGAACAATTAAGTACATTAAATCACTCATGTGCTCATGTGATGGCACAAGCTATTAAACACTTATATCCTCAAGCTAAGTTTTGGGTAGGACCTGTTGTTTCTGAAGGATTCTACTATGATGTAGATTTAGGTGATCAAGTTGTAAGTGATGAAGATATTGCTAAAATTGAAAAAGAAATGAAAAAAATCTGCAAAGATGGAAAAAGAATTGTAAGACGTGAAATTTCTAAAGCAGAAGCTTTAGAAATGTTTAAAGATGATGAGTATAAATTAGATTTAATTTCTCATTTAGAAGATGGCAATATTACATGTTATAGTCAAGGAGATTTTACAGATTTATGCCGTGGACCACACGTAGAAACAGTAAAAATGTGTAAGAATTTTAAATTAATAAAACATTCTGGTGCTTATTGGAAAGGTGATAAAGATAACAAAGTACTACAACGTATTTATGGTGTATGTTTTCCAACAGCAGAACAGTTAGAAGAACATTTAAAATTATTAGAAGAAGCCAAAGAAAGAGATCATCGTAAAATTGGTAAAGACATGGAATTATTCATGGTCGATGATTTAATTGGTAGAGGTTTACCAATGTACTTACCAAAAGGATATGCTATCTGGCAAAAATTAGAAAGCTATATTAAACGTAAAGAAAAGAAACTTGGCTATTTACATGTTTTAACTCCTGCAGTAGGAACAGTTAATTTATATAAAACTTCAGGACATTGGGATCATTATAAAGAAAATATGTTTCCTCAAATGGAAATGGATGGAGAATCATTTGTTTTAAGACCTATGAACTGTCCACATCATATGATGATTTATGCTAACAAATTACATTCATATAAAAATTTACCAATTCGTATTGGTGAAATAGCTCATGATTTTAGATATGAAGCAAGTGGAGCTGTTAAAGGGATTGAAAGAGGAAGACATTTCTGTCAAAATGATGCTCATATCTTTGTGACTCCAGACCAAATTAAGTCTGAATTTAAGGGTGTTATTGATTTAATTTTAGATGTTTATAAAGATTTTAATATTACTGATTATCGCTGTGTATTATCACTTAGAGACCCAAATGATAAAAAGAAATATCATGATGATGATGAAATGTGGAATAAGGCTGAAAATGAATTACGTGAAGTTATGAATGAATTAGGTATTGAATATACTGAAGAAATTGGTGAAGCTGCTTTCTATGGTCCTAAATTAGATGTTAATGTTAAACCAGCAATTGGTAATGAAATTACACTATCTACATGTCAATTAGATTTCTGTTTACCAGCTAAATTTGATTTAACTTATGTTGATGCAGATGGTTCTAAAAAAACACCTGTTGTATTACACCGTGCTATTTTAGGTTCATTAGACCGTTTTATGGCTTATATTCTTGAAGAAACAAAGGGAAATTTACCTTTATGGTTAGCTCCTGTACAAGTCAAAGTATTACCAGTTAAAAATGAATATCATTTAGATTACGCTAATGAAATTTATGAAAGACTTTTAGATGAAGGATTTGAAGTTGAAATTGATCAACGTGATGAAAAACTAGGATATCGTATTCGTGAAGCACAAATGCAAAAAGCAAACTATATCTTGGTTTTAGGTAATAATGAACGTGATGAAAAAACTGTAACATATCGTAAACACGGGGAACAAAAGGCAACAACAGTTCCTGTAGATGAATTCATTGATATGTTAAAACAACAAATTAAAGATAAAAGATAATGACAAAGACCTCTTGATAGAGGTCTTTATTTTGTTAATGATTTGTTCAAATATTTATACTATAATAAAAGAAATGGGAGGACAAGATATGAAAGAATATTTAGCCTTTGATGTAGGTGGAACATCTGTAAAATATGCTTTAGTCAATCAAGATGGACAAGTTCGCTTAGCGAGTAAATTTAAAACACCTGATACTTTAGAAAAAATGTATCAAGAAATTGAAAAAGTAGCAAAAGAGAATGAAAATGTTGAGGGGATTGCTTTATCAATGCCAGGTGCGGTAGCAAGTGATGAAGGAGTTATTTATGGTTCTAGTGCTATAGATTATATTCATGGTCCTAATATTAAAGAAGATTTGCAAAAACGATTAAATAAAGCTGTAGAATTAGAAAATGATGCTAATTGTGCAGCCTTGGCAGAAGTTTGGCAAGGTGTTGCCCGTGATGAAAATGACTGCTGTTTTATTGTTAGTGGGACAGGAATTGGGGGTTCTGTTATAAAAGATCGACATGTTCATCATGGTCATGCATTACATGGTGGGGAATTTGGTTATATGATTACAAGATATGATCAAGATGAAAAGAAATACTATACATGGTCAGATGATGGCTCTACGGTTGCTGTAACCAAAAGAATTGCTAAGGAATTAGGAATTGATTATCATGAATTGGATGGAAAAGAAATTTTTGATCACGCTAGTGAAAATGAAGTATATAAAAAATATGTAGATGAATTTTATCGTACGCTTGCTATGGGAATTTATAATTTACAATATGCTTATGATCCAAGTATGATTATTATTGGTGGTGCTATCTCTACAAGAGCAGATTTATTAGATTGTGTAAATGAACAATTAGACATTATTTTTTCACAGTTAACACATGCTCATGTAAGACCGAATATTAAAGTATGTAAGTTTGGCAATGATGCTAATTTAATTGGTGCAACATATCATTATAAACAAGTTCATGAGGGGGATCAAAATGAATAAATCGATACCTAGAATTAATACACAACTGAGAAGTCATACAATATTAGTGCCAGAAATATATCGCGAAGCAACGGGCGTGTTAATTAATGGAAAAAGAATTAAATCATTGGTTTTTTCAACTGATGTAGCTGTTATTGCTAATTGTAATGCTGATGCTGTCATTGCAGTCTATCCTTTTACACCAACGATTCAAATTACCCAAGCTATTATATCAGTGGCTCAAAGACCAGTCTTTGTTGGTGTTGGCGGTGGAACAACAGCCGGTAAAAGAGTGGAATCTATTGCTTTAGATGCAGAATTACATGGAGCGACAGCCGTCGTTTTAAATGCGCCTACTGCTACAGAGTTTGTACAAAATTTAGCTCAAGATATTGATATTCCTGTTGTTTTAACAATTGTTTCTTTAAATGAAGATTTGGAAGAAAGAATGTTGCATACAAATGCTAATATTATTAATGTTTCTGGGGGAAAAGAAACAGTTAAAATTGTTAAAAAATTAAGAGAGATAGATCCTGATTTTCCAATTATTGCGACAGGTGGACCTAGTGAGGAAACTGTAAGAGAAGTTATTGAGGCAGGTGCTAATGCAGTGACCTTTACACCTCCTACTAATGGAGAAATATTTAAAGGAATGATGGAAGAATATCGTCATCGTTATGACTAATATGGTAAAAAATGACTAAGGTCATTTTTTATTTTGATGACAATAAGATGGTTTTTCTATATAATGGAACAAGAGGTGAAATGAATGAAACAATATTTAGATATGTGTCAATATATTCTTGATCATGGTCAAGATCGTGATGATCGTACAGGTACTGGAACACGTAGTGTTTTTGGATACCAAACGCGATATAATTTATTAGATGGTTTTCCATTAATGACAACTAAAAAAATGTTTTTAAGACCGATTGCTGAAGAGTTGCTTTGGTTCATTAAAGGAGATACAAATATAAAATATTTAGTTGATCGTAATGTAAAAATTTGGAATGAATGGCCTTATGAAGCTTTTAAAAAATCTGATGATTTTCATGGGGAAACTTTAGAACAATTTGTAACTAAAATTAAAGAATTACCAGAGGATGATCCTTTTGTTGTAAAATATGGCGAATTAGGTCCTGTTTATGGTAGACAATGGCGTAATTTTAATAACGAAGGTGTAGATCAAGTTGCTAAACTTGTGGATTCTTTAAAAAATAATCCATTTTCTAGAAGACATATTATTTGTGCATGGAATCCCGCAGAAGTCGATGAGATGGCTTTACCACCATGTCATGCTTTTTTACAATTCTATGTTTCTAATGATAAAAAATATCTATCTTGTCAACTTTATCAAAGAAGCGCAGATACTTTTTTAGGTGTTCCTTTTAATATTGCATCATATGCTTTATTTACTGCTATGTTAGCTCAAGTATGCGGTTATCAAGCTAAAGAATTTGTACATACTATTGGTGATGCTCATATTTATAAAAATCATTTTGATGTTGTAAAAGAACAACTATCAAGAGAACCTTTACCAAAATGTCAATTAGTATTAAATTCAGAAGTAAAATCAATCTTTGATTTTACGATTGATGATATTAAGATAGAAAACTATCAATCTTATGGGAAATTAGTAGGGAAGGTAAGTGTCTAATGATTAGTATTATTGTAGCGACGGATCAAAATTTATTAATTGGGAAAAAGGATTCTAAAAATGGAATGCCATGGCATAATTCAGAAGATTTAAAACATTTTAAAGCAGTTACTACTGAGCAAACAATTGTAATGGGTGCTTCTACTTATAAAGCAATAGGTAGACCTTTGCCAAATCGAAAAACAATCGTTGTCACACGAAAAGGATTAGATGATAATCGTGTGGAAGTAAGAAATGATTTGATTTCCTTGATTAAGGAATATCAAGAAAATAATGAGGACTTATATATTTGTGGGGGTGCAAGTATTTATAAACAAGCTTTACCTTATTGTGATCAACTCATCATTTCACGTATTCCAGGTGTTCATGAAGGAGAAACTTATTTTCCATCTTTTGAAGACCATGAATTTAAATTAGTAGAAGAAAAACAAATGGAAACATTTGTTTTACAAATATATAATAAGGAGAATCAATAATGAAAAGAATTGCTTTAGCTGTAATCAGAAGTCTATTTCAACTTCCTTATTGGTGGTTTGTTAAAGTTAAAAAACTATCCAATCATGATAAATATTCGTTAAGCGATGCTTATGCTTTTATTCATAAAATTGTTTTTACAATTACCAGAAGATGCCGTGTGACACTAGAATGTTATGGCTTAGAAAACTTGCCTAAAGAAGATGGTTATTTGTTAACGCCTAACCATCAAGGTTTATTTGATCCCTTAGCTATTTTTCAAACTCATGAAAAACCTATTCGAGCTATTGTAAAAAAAGAATTAGCATCTACAATTTTAGTTAAAGATGTAATCAATATGCTACAATATGTTCCTATGGATAGAAGTAATATTAGAGAATCAGCTAAAGTGATTAAATATGTAGCTGATGAAATATCAAGAGGACAAAATTTCTTTGTTTTCCCAGAAGGAACAAGATCAAAAAAACAAAATGAGATTTTAGATTTTAAAGGTGGTACTTTTAAAATTGCAACAAAGTCAAAAGCACCAATTGTTCCTGTAGCTATGATAGATTGTTATAAAGTATTTGATAATAATACAATAAAGAAAACAACGGCTCAAATTCATTATCTTAAACCACTTTATTATGATGAATATAAAGATATGAAAACAAATGAGATTGCTCAATGTGTCCATGATCGAATTCAAGAATGTATACGTGAAAACCAAAAAGGATAGACATATCCTTTTTTTATGTTATAATCTATTTAGAAATTTATCTAAATATAAAGGTGATTAAATGGAATTTGTGAAAACATTTAAAGCTTTGTCTGATCCTGTACGACGAGATATTTTAATATTACTAAAAGATGGACAACTCTCGGCAGGGGAAATTGCAGGACATTTTGATATGACTCAAGCTACAATTTCTTATCATTTATCAAAACTTAAACAAGCTGATTTGATTTATGAAACAAAGTATAAAAATTATATTTATTATGAAATTAATACATCAGTATTTGAAGAAGTGATGTTATGGTTTAGCCAATTTGGAGGAAAAGAAAATGAAAATTAATAAAAAAGATTTATTTATGACAACTTTGGTTTGTATTTTACCTATGATTTTTGGAGCCTTTGTCTATGAATCTTTACCAGCTCATATGCCTATTCATTGGAATTTATCAGGAAAAATTGATGGTTACGCTAGTAAGATGTTTGTTGTTTTTGGATTACCATTATTAATGGTTTTATTACAATGGATCTGTTTGTTCTTTGCTTGTCATGATCCTAAAAAACCAAACTATCCAGAAAAGATGAAACAATTACTTTTATGGATTATCCCTAGTATTGCATGTATTTTGCAAATTATGACTTATTTAGTTTGTTTTGGTTACGATATTGCTATAGAAACGATTGTACCAGTATTAGTAGGAATCATTTTTATTTTAATTGGAAATTATTTACCTAAAGTCAAACAAAATTATACTTTGGGTATACGTTTACCATGGACTTTAAATGATAAAACGAATTGGTTAAAAACAAATCGTTTGACAGGCTATATTATGGTTATCGGTGGATTTACTATTATTGCTTCTTTTACGATTAATAAGATTTTTGAAGTTTTTATCGGTGTTGTTGTGATTTTGATTATAGTACCAACAGTTTATTCATATTTGTTATATAAAAAAGGAAATAAACATGAAAATTAGAGTCAATGATGTTGAATTATATTATGAGGTAACTGGTCAGGGTAGACCACTGATTATGATTCATGGTAATGGAGAAGACCATCATATTTTTGATATAGCTAACCAGGAGTTAAAGAAGTATTTCCAAGTTTATTTAGTAGATAGTCGAGGACATGGATCAAGTAGTAAAATCAATTCATATCATTATCAAGATATGGCTTTGGATATTAGAGAAATGATTATTCAATTAGATTTAAAAGATGTCATTTATTATGGATATAGTGATGGTGGTGTTGTAGGATTATTACTTGCTAGTCAATATCCTCAGTTAATAAGCAAACTCATTGTTTCGGGTGCTAATCTTCATCCTCGGGGTGTGGCTCAAGAATGTTATCAAGAAATGAAAACAGAATACAAAAAAACCAAAAGTCCACTTATTAAAATGATGTTAGAGGAGCCTCATATTGATAGTCGTGATTTAAAACAAATTCAGGCATCTACGCTTATTTTAGCAGGAGAGCATGATTTGATTTTAGAGGAACATACAAGAAAGATTGCAAGACATATTCCTCGTAGTCAATTAGAAATCATACCGGGAGAAGATCATGGTAGTTATATTGTAGATAGTCGAAAAATTGCTCACTATATTATTGATTTTATAAAAAAAGATGATTGTTGCCATCGTTGAAACGATGACAACATCATCTTTTTAAATATAGTCTTTTTCTTTTGCAAGTTGAAGATATTTGTTTTGATCAGGATTTAAAATACAATTGGGTTCATATAAATAAGAATTAATCACATCACATAATTTGAGAAGTTCACTATAATCATCATGATGTTGTTTTTTATTTGAATGATTCTTAATAGCCTTTTCAACTATGCTGATTTCTTTTTCGTTAAATAATTGAGTGGCTTCTAAAATATTTTTAGCTAAAATAGCACTACGAGAAGCATGATCAAAATGACTATGATCTTTGTATATAGTTAAATCATGTAATAATCCCATGATACCCGCTAATTCATTATCTAGCTTTTCTTTTCTTGCTAAAATGATACAAAGTTCACTGACACCTAGAAGATGGCGATAAGCTTGTTTTTTCTTGTTGCCAAAACATTCTTTTTCTAGTAGTTGGTAAACATAGTCTTCTATTATATCATATCGGTTCATCGTCTTAGTCCTTTAGGAAATAAGTTTTTTACTTGCTGATTACTTTCTTTATAGAAAGAAAGGGGATAACCATCAACAAAAATAACACCATATCCCTTATCACCATGACCTTTTAAAGTTAATCCTTTAATATAATCTTGAACTTCCTGACTATCTTTTGAAAAATCATAATATCTTTTTACATCTTTTTTTTCTAATGTTAAAGCAAGAGATAAACTTGGTTCAAATCTTCCTTTTTTACATTCTCCTAAGTAAAGTCCATTTTTGATGACTTTAATTTTATTCAAATCTGGAAATTGAGGTCTAATTGCATAAATATGTTGCTGAGATTGAAATAAATATGGCGGCACATCAATATTAAGATGATCATGATAAAATGTTTCAACAAGTTTTAATTGTTCTCTTGTAATATTGGGTTTTAAAATCTTAGGTTTTTCAACCAGTGTATCTGTTGTTTTTTTAACAACAGCAATGAATTGCCCTTCACCACGATTATGATGAGGATACATACGGACAGTTCCCGGACAAAGTGTGCTTTCTGTCATACCTGGTTCTTGATGGATAGGAATCACTTCCATGTTTAATTTGTTGACCATGTAATTGACTTGTGCTTCGTTTTCTTCTACAGAATATGTACATGTAGAATAGACTAAAACACCATCTTTTTTTAATAATTTATAAGCTTGATCAATTAAGTTTCTTTGAATATAAGCACACTCCTGTACTTTTTGTAATGACCATGTTTCAATTGCTTCATCATCTTTTCTAAACATGCCTTCTCCTGAACAGGGAGCATCTAGGATGACTTTATCAAAGAAACCAGGTAATGAAAAACGTAATGGATCAACATTTGTAACAATTGTATTTTTTAAGCCAAAGCGTTCAATATTACTTGCTAGAATATGTGCCCTCAATTTATTAATGTCATTAGCAATCATTAAGCCATCTTGATTTAATTGACTAGCAAGATAACAAGTTTTTCCTCCAGGAGCACCACACATATCTAAAATGTAGTCATCTTTGTTTACTTGAATTGTGTTTGCGACAGCCATGGCACTAGGTTCTTGAATATAATATAAGCCACACATAAAATAAGGACTTTTTCCTAGTGGCTCTTTTTCATAATCAAAATAATAGCCACGAGGTATGTAAGGATGTGGTGTAATATGTTCTTGATTCAAATGATTCAGTACATCTTTTTTTAAAGGATTAAGATAAAATCCTTTAACGGGTGGTTGATTTAATGATGCAATAAAATCATCATATTCGTCATTTAATAATTCTTTCATTCTATCTAAAAATAATTGATTCATTTTTTTACCTCATTCATTAAGTTATATTTATTATATAAACTAATGAATTTAAAGTAAATATTTTATCCCCTTGTCAAGAATAATAATCCTTGTTATAATAACTATCGGACACAAATTATATGCCGCTGTGGCGAAATTGGCAGACGCACTTGACTCAAAATCAAGCGGAGTAATCCGTGCCGGTTCAAGTCCGGCCAGCGGTACCATAGAAAAATAACTCTCCTTTAGGAGAGTTTTTAATATGCTTTAGTATCCAATAAATCAAGATATTTTTTAAAAGCACTACTTTTTTTACGACTGCTTGGGATAAGGATAACATCATTTAAAAGATGATATTGAAATAAAGATGCTTTTTTTATTTTGTGATAATTAATAAGAATACTTTTGTGGATTGAAAGAAAATCAAGATGTTCAAGTTTATTTTCATATTTATAAAGTTCTTTTTGACAGGCAATATATTCTTGATCTTTTAGATGAACATGAACTTGACCATAATATGATTCTAAATAATAAATATCTTGAACAGGAATATGAAGATAATGATCTTGGTCATAGACTTTAATAAAACGACTATGATTATGATATGTTAGCCAATAATCAATACAACGATTGATATCTTCTAACTGATAGGGTTTAAATAACAATTTAACATCATTGAGATGACGTAATGTCTGATTTCTTGTGGTAAGAATAATAGGAATATCAGGATAGAGTTCTTTAATAATAAGGAGCGTTGTTGACTGACAACTTTCACTATTAATAAAGAAATAGGAATAAGATATATTTTTAAATAAGAACTGAATAAATTCATCTTCATTATTAAATTTAAAGATAAATAATTCTCTAGATAATTCTGAGTTTTTCAAAATTAAGGTTGATAAATGATTTAAATCATGATCATTTTGATCAAATAATGCAATTTTCATAAATTTCTCCTAAAACGACTAAGATGAAAGCAAAATCAAACTAACATTGATAGGAATAACATTCAATAATTATTACCTATAAATCAAATGTAACGACATGAAATACATCGTAATGACAATAAAAATTTATAAAATTGAGATAAAATCATTGACATAGAAGACAATTATAGATAAAATAACATCAACATTTGATATAAATACTGTGAAAAGAACTAGTAAACATTCATTTGAAATGTAGAGATTTCTTGGTTGGTGAAAAAGAAAATGAAAGTGATTGTTGAATTCGTCTTGGAGTAGAGTGTTGAACTGATAGTAGGCATCTCCGGTAATCACCGTTATATGATAAAAGTATGTTAGTACTTGATGAGGCTTATATAGTAATATATAAGTAAACTAAGGTGGTATCACGAAGCAATGCTCTCGTCCTTTATGGATGAGAGTTTTTTATTTATATCAAATAGAAAATAAGGGGGAAATAAAAATGATTATTGTAATGAAAACAACAGCAAAAGCTGAAGATGTTAAAAAAGTATCAAAAATGGTAGAAGACAAAGGATTAAGAGTTAGCGTTGTAAACGGAACTGGTCAAACTGTTATTGGAATGATTGGTGATACAACAAAAGTAGATCCAGAACAAATCGAAGTAGATCCAGCAGTA
>NZ_QUIN01000016.1 GCF_003480255.1 Erysipelatoclostridium sp. AM42-17
TAAAGTTGTCCCCTAAATAATTTGGCTTTCCCCCTAAATTATTTGGTTACCCTTTTTGTGGTCAGACTTTTTAATATATTTGACTATTATAGATTGATTTGTTTATACAAAATAATCTTCAGGTGGATTATCTGAATCGATCCATATAAATGAAATATGAATATCACTTGATTGAGAAGTTTTATATAGTCTTATACCATTAATACCAAGTTCATTTAATTTGGTAACTGTCAGTGGCTCATATTCTTCTAATTGGAATACATTTCTTAGGATCCATTCTCCTAAATATGTTTGTTTTTTAACTGATTCAATTGCTTTTCCTGCTTGTTGCGTAATATATGCTTTTATTGAGTCTCCAGATGGTTCAAATATTAAATTAAATTCTCTATTTGCTGGGTTTGTGATTATATTTTTCTTATTATCAAATTCAAGTGTATTGTCTCCAAAAAAATTAGGATAATTACTATGAAATTTAAAAGAATTAGGGATTGGAATGTATAATTCATTTTTTGGTCTAAATAATAATTTTAAAGTTTCGTTTGTTAATGTTTCATTTTTTTGTTGTAAAATGAAATCAATAAATTTTTTTCTTTCAGTTGCTTTACAAATCTTAGCATCTTTAGTTTTGGCTTCAGAAAAGAGATAGTGCTCAATATATGAAATAATTTTATTATATGTTATCGTATCGAGTTCTCTTATAAATTGTTTTTTAAATTTATCTAAGTTACGTTTTCTTTGTGAGATTGGCGATTTAGAACCAACACCATAAAATGAATTAAATCCACTGAATAATTCAACTTCGTTATTTTTGTTAGTAATTTTCCATGAATAGGATTCTATAATCTCATTTGTACCTATTTCCAAATTGAAGTTATCAGCATATTCAGCGATTTTTGCAAAAATGTCATAAGCATTTTGCGCATATTGTACGTTCCATGATTCTTTGACGATATTAGTATTATCAAAATCCATATATAATTGGCAATCTGCAGATGTATATTTATACTTATGTATCCCATCAGTGAATTCAAAGTTTGATGGATGACTTTTCCCTGTGCAGCCTATTATTTTTAAATTATTAATATCAATGAGAGTATAGGGAGTTTCACCAACATGAATTTGTGCAGTACCATTTGTATTGGAATTTAGATTTTTATTTGACGGCATTAGTACATGATAAATAGCTTCTACATTATCGTTTTCATGGATATTAAATCCTTTAATATTTGCTATTGATGATTGAATTCTTTGATTACGTAATTTAGCTATATTTTTAGCAAGAGTTAAATATATATTGTTGTTTATTTTATTTATTTGTTCTTTTGTTTTATTTAAAGAATTTTTATTAATAGTATTAATTAATGGTGACCATAAGTCATTTTGAGCTTTAAATTGGGCCACTTTTTGATAGTTTGAGCTAAATCCAAATGTTTTGATACCAATTAAGTATTTAGTCTCTTGATTTTTTTTGTTTTTTTCTTTTAGGGCAACATCGAAGGAAGTATTGGATATATCTTCTGCCGATGCCCCAAATACTTTTTGAAATATTGTTTCTTGAAATTTTGAATTAATTATTGGAGTTAAAAGAGTGTTATTGTTATTGTTTTTCTGAGAAAACATTTCAGTTAAGCTAGAAAAAGCCAAAATCATTCTTTTATACTCATCTTTTTTTTCTTTATTTAAATTTTTCCACATATTAAATACCTCTCATGATTAATTATACATTAATTATAAATAAAATAAACCATTATAATCCGATAATATTAAAATATATGAAAAATATTACAAATATATGAAAAATATATATACAATAATTTTATAATATGATATCTTTAAATTGTAAGATATATTCTAAATGAGGTGGAAATATGCATAATACTGAAACAAAAAGAGATAGATTTGTTAGATTGGCTGAAGCAAGAACAAATAAAATAATAGATATGATTCAATTGCTATCAAATTGTTCAAATACTAGTACGTATGAATATACATCAAAAGACGTAGATAAAATATTTAATGCAATTGAATTAGAATTAAAGGAAGCAAAAAAGAAGTTTAGTAAGGTTGATTGTAGAAAGAATACAAAATTCACTTTGGAGGACTAATAATATGAACGAACTTTCACAAATTCCACAAAACTACAAAAATAGTGTAAATTGGATAATAGGAGCCTATGAAGGTGCAGGAGTTTCTTTTCCAAATGGTTTTCAAAAAGATGCTATACAAAATGCGGTTGGAGCGCGTAAAACCAAAAAATGGAAAAATTGGAAGTGTGATATTTCGGTAGTTAAAAATGAAAAAGGTGTATATGTTATAGTAGAAGATTTTGGAACACAGGGGTTAACTGGGAAAAATATGTCTACTGATGATATAAATAAATATATGGAAAAAGATATTTCATTAGGAAGTAATGAGAGACTTGCTAGGTTTACATCTATGTTTAATTCAGGTGGTAATACAACTGGAGGAGGTCTTTTTGGTGCTGGGAAAAGTGTATATTCAGTAGCCTCTAATGATTATACGTATTATTTTGATTCCTTAAGAGAAGATGGTATTTATATAGCAAATCATAATAAAGCGGGTCAAGTTCATAAAAAGGCATTTGAAAATGAAGAAGCCAAAAGGTTTATTAAGTCAGAATTAGGACTAGAAAATAAAACCACTGTTGGGACAAGAGTGATTATTGTTAATCCAAAAAAAGAATTAATGGATTCAATTAATTCGGGTGAGATAATAAAATACATTCAAGAGTCTTGGTGGTTAATAATAGAAAGATTGCCTCAAGATTCATGTATTTCAGTTAATGGTGTACCTGTGGGTTTGCCTGATAATTATAAGAATGGTAACAAAGTGTTTGAATTAGAATCACCTGAGAAGTATTCTGATACTAGTTATCGTGTAAAACATTTTGGACTATATGTTTTTGAAGATGGTAAAAACATTTGGCAAGGTATATCTTATTATAGGAAAGGTATGAAAATTGGAGAGATTGATTTAAAAGATATTCCATCCAAAATTAATAAGAAATTTTGGGGTTATATTGAGGTTGATGAATCATGGGAAGAAGAGCTTGCAGAAATAGAAGATACTGTTCATTTTGGCGTTAATAAATATAAAAAAACAAGGAGACAATTTCAGAATTTAAGAAACTACACAAATAAAAAATTCAAAGACTTGCTTATAGGATGGGGATATATTAAAGATCGTGAGTCTGAGGATAGAAAATTAAAACAAGAATTACAAGAAATTGCAGAGGATATACAAGGATTATTTGATAGCTTAGGATTTGAGGATTTAGGAAAAGGTCCTCAAAAATCAAATTTTGATGTGAGATTAAAGAATATATCTTATCCTCAAGCTGGGACAGAGAAAGTAACATCTAATGACATGATTTCATTTTGTATAAGAATATCAAATTCTTATTTAACTAAAAAGAAATTTGATATTAGTATTAATATAATTGACGCAAAAACACACGAAAGTATTTCAAATATTTACAATAACGAAATATCTATAAATCCTTCCAATATTCATGACGAGGTAATAAGACACAAAGTAACATCAATAAACTCGAGACAATATTCAGAAAATAGAATAGTAATTAAAGTAAAAGTAATTGGAAGTAATAAGGAAAAAAATAAGGAATTACCATTCTTTTATGATGTTGATAAACCAGATAATTCAAGAGAAATAGTAAAAATGACAGTTCATTCATGTGAGTTTCCAAATGAACAGAGCAGGAGAGTTAATTATGGTGAATCCTTAAAAAATATTACATATAGGCTGGAAAATAAAAGAAATCAACCCCTTAGCTATAAATTAAGTATTAGAGTCCATAATGCAACTGATCCGATGAATCAAATGATTGAACATGTAGCATCATTTGAAGGTTTAATGATGCCGTTTGAAGAAGTAATAACAGAACCTATAAAGGAAATTAAATTCTCTAAAGAGGTATATGAAAAATATATACAAAAGGGTGTTTTGGAATTACGTGCAACTTTAATTGCTAATGACGATGATGATATGTATGAAAAAGGGGATAAAATTACTTTTTACTATTTGAAATTTTACTTAAATTCTGATGAAAAGAATGGAAAAAATGATGCATTTGATATAAAAAGTCAAGATTTACCAGATAATCCAAAAAGATCGTGGTGTGAAGCAGGTGATAATAGAGTAATAATTTTAAATGTTGGACATATAGCATATACAAGATTATCAGATTATCCAGAGCTACAGCATGAATATCTACGAGAACAAATGTTAAAACAATATGTTTTGCTATACTTAGATGAAGGTAAATTTGATATGTTTGATGTGGATAATAAAAAATTTACAGATATGGATCCACAAGATGCAGCGAATAATATAATTAACAAAATTGAAGATATATACTATAAAAGTATAAGTTAGGAGTGCTATGAGTAAATTAGTAACAATTGATAGTAAAGGAAGAATATTTTATGATGGTATGCTTTCTTCAAAAGAAAAGGCATCTGTTGATGATATACTTAACGCATTAAAAAAAGAAATTCCCGAAATTGAGACAGATATCGAGGAACGATTTGGAAAAGGAGTTATGTCTAAATATAACTTAGGATTAATTTTAGGAGAATTTTTAGAAAAATATGATATACCAGTTTATGAAAGAAGAAGGTTTTGGGATGAAATAAAAATTTTAGCTTCAAATATAGATAGAAAACGTGATGAAGGAAAAAATTCCTCAAGAAGAAGCTTTTATGAGCAATGTTTTGTGCTTTCAACAATTGATGTAGATGTAGTTGAAAAACTATCGTGGAGACAGTGGCAAAGTTTGCTAGACAGAACCATTATAGATAATGATCCTAGAATTCTTGATTGGATTGGTATTCAAAATGAGAAAATTAAAGAGGATGAATGGAGAGAATTTTTAAAAGCCCTTAATGAATATTTAAAAAATAAAGATACACAAGTATTTAATAATGAAGAACTGTTTGATATTTATTCCTCAATATTAAATATGAATAAATATTGGTTAAAAGAGTTCAAAAAATTTTGCGAAGAACATCCTAAATCTGCTAAAATTAAGAATAAAACAACTTGGTCAAAAAAATATATTAAAGCATGTTTTAAGTTAAAACGTAAGATGAAATCAAGAATTATAACAGATGAAATATGTTCAATTTCTTTTAAAGAATTAATGAGCTAGGGCAAATAAGGGTTCCCTTTTTAGTGATAAAATTAAGGTATATACAATGAAAAGATAGATATTTTATTTATCTTTTTATTATACTAGAAATTAGTACATTCATTGCATTTATTATGAAAAATATAACAAAATTAGCCATAGTCTCAACCTATACCAACATATATAAAAAACATATTACTCATCTATTTATTCCATTGATAAAATAATGATGAATACGAAAGGAATGAATATAATGAGTCAATTAAATAGATATGAATTTGTAGGTAGTTTTTTAAGACCAGATAGATTAAAACAAGCAAGAAAAGATTTTGAAGCAGGAAATATAACTAAAGAAGCACTCACTCAAGTAGAAGATGAATGTATTGTTGAATTAGTTAATAAATTAAAAGAATTAGGATATCATACAATTACTGATGGTGAATTTAGACGTTCAACTTGGCATTTAGACTTTATGTGGGGATTTAATGGGGTAGAACATAAAAAGACAATTGATGGTAATCAAACATTTGATGGTGAAGCAGCCATGATTGATGATACATATATGACAGGTAAAATTTCTGTTAAAAACCATCCATTTGTAGAACACTTTAAATTTGTTAAAACATTAGAAGATGAAAATACTGTTGCTAAACAAACTATTCCTTCACCAGGACAATTCTATGCTTTCTTTACAGGTGCTGATTTATTAGATAAAACATTAGAAATCTATGGTAGTGAAGAAGCTTTTGCTAGTGATGTAGTCAAAGGATATGTAGAATTTGTTAATGAAATCTACGCAGCAGGATGTCATCAATTACAATTTGATGATTGTGTATGGGGTGGTATGGTTAACCCTAAACTAGCAGTTGGCTTAACTGGTAGAACTGGAGAAGCATTAGAAAAATATAAAGAATTATTATTAGATTTAAATAATCAAGTTGTAGCTCAGGCACCAAAAGATTTAATGATTAATACACATGTATGTAGAGGTAATTATCATTCTACTTACTTTAGTTCAGGTGCTTATGATGGTGTTGCTGATCTATTATTTGGTAAAGAAAATGTAGATGCTTATTTCTTAGAATATGATGATGAACGTTCTGGTGGCTTTGCTCCACTTAGACAAGTAACAGGAGATAAAAAAGTGGTCTTAGGTTTAATTACAACAAAAAGACCAGATTTAGAAGATAAAGAATTAGTAATCAGAAGAATTCATGAAGCTTCTAAATATGTTCCTTTAGATAGATTATATTTAAGTCCACAATGTGGTTTTGCTTCTTGTGAAATTGGTAATAAATTAACAGAAGAACAACAATGGGCTAAATTAAAATTAGTTAAAGAAATAGCAGAAGAAGTGTGGGGATAACCCATACTTCTTTTATAATTTTTATTTTTTATACCAGTGATAATGACAATCTCTACATGCCCATTCACTAGATACTTTCTTTTTAATCCCTTTAGTAAAAGGAATAGACATACCACCAGTTAAAAGAGCAGCTGTGACTTTACTTTTAGAAGTCACTTTCTTTTTTCTTTTTATTTTAAAAGATTGAGCATTATACATTGGATCCATGAAATCATCTTTAAAATGCTGTACACTTGTAAAATATTTGACATCTTTATAATGATTAGGATTCATACATCCAGGTTCAATATAATCATATCCTCCTGGAGCATCATCATATAAATAAATGTTGGTACTGCCACACTTTGGACAATGATTAGCACCATACTTTTTCTTTTGATTTATATTTGATTGTTTACTAACTGTAGGTTGATAGGTTATCTTTCCTGTAAGCATATCCCAAAAGCCCCATAAAAAGATAGTAATGATAAAGAATAAAAAACCCATTGTGATACCTAATCCTATTATTCTAAATAGCGATTTATAATGATAGTTTTGTGTTACAAAATAGATACCAATGATGATTTCAATGACAAGTACTAATAAATAATGATGATGAGGTGTTAAAGAATTCTTAGTCATTTCATCAATTATTTGTTGATTTTGTTTTGTAAAATCATCAATGATAACAGTGGCTTCAATTATTGTAAGATGATTCTTTTTAGCGAAATCTTTAATACATCCACCCCTATAATAATTACCATTATGTATATATTTTTTAATAAATTCTTTTGTAACAACTGGTGTCTTTTCCATTTGCATCCCTTACTTTTTTATATTATAATTCAAAACCATCTTTAAAGGCTTTACCAACAACATCTCCTAATACACGATAAGTATTAGAAATCATATCAAAAGCAATAATTTCCATCTTATCTACATCTATTTTTCCTTGATCATCTAAATAATCTTCATCTACTGATACATTAACTACATTACCAATTAAAATACCATCATCAAATGATTCAACAGTACATTCTAATGTTAAAGGATATTCTTCAATAATAGGTGCATCTACTTTACTACCATGAATAACATGAACACCTGATTTAGCTATTTTATCTTCTTTATTACCTGAAACAACACCAAAGTAGTCAGAAATTTTTTCTGTTTTCTTTGTTGCGAAAGCAACAGTAAAAGCTTTCTTTAATTCTAGATTATCTGTTGTTTTATGTTTAGAAAGTGAAATCATAATTTGATTGTAATCATAAACACCACCCCAGGCAGCATTCATTACATTTGCTTTTCCATTTTCATCATAAGTACCAATCATTAATACTGGTAAAGGCATAAACTGCATTTTATCTCCTAAGTCTTTTCTCATTTTATATTTCCTCCTTACTATAAGTATAACATTCATACTTATTTATGAAAGTGAAATAATATGAAGGTAAGTAAGATATTGATTAAATGTAGAAAATAAAGTTGATATTTTCGACTGTCTACTAAGAATTGATTACTTATTTAATTTTCTTTATAATAATTGTAGACAGGAATGTTCCTTCGCCCATATTGGCGGGGGTGACATTCCTGTTTTTATGTTCAAATATTGTAATTAGGCATGATACTTGATAATTAAGAATAAAAGTTTGTATCAACTTTTTTGATAAAACTATACATCATTTTAGATATGATCCTTATCAAGGCTTGTTTTAATATGTAATTTGGTTTTATAATGACTATAATAAAAAGAGGTGATTAAGATTATGGAAAGAAAATTTAAGCGTTATAATCGAGAAGATATCTTATTATCAGATGAAGAAATGATTGAATTTGAAGAATGGTCTAAAGCCTTAGAAAGAGGTCTTGAAAGAAAAAATGCCAAAAAGGAAATGGTTTTGAAATATTTTCATAAATCTTATCCTGGATATAATGATGATTTTTTACAAGATCTTACATTAGATGAATATGATTTAGTATTTGATATGTTATTAGATTCTAAAGACATAGAAAGCATAAAAAAAGAAATTCTGTAAGGAATTTCTTTTTTTACTTCTTGAAATGACATATTCAATTAAAGTTAATTACGATATAATAAAGATAATAGACAACAAGGAGAAAACAAAAATGAGTAAGATAGTGTTTTTAGATGTAGATGGAACATTAATTGATTATGAAACAAAATTACCAGCATCGGCTAGGCAAGCAGTAGATATTGCTAGAGCCAATGGTCATCAGGTCTATATTTGTACAGGATGTTCTAAAGATGAAATTCTACAAAGAAATCTATGTGATTTAGATGGCATGATTTTAGGTAATGGAACATATGTAGAAGATCATGATCAAGTCATTATGCATCGTGCTATGCCTTTAGAAGAAGTAAAAAAAGTAGTGCAGTGGTGTCGAGATAGAAACCTCGCCTTTTATCTAGAAACAAACAGTGGAGTTTACTGTAATGATCAAATGATACAAGATGGACCTGATGTTATGGTTAAATATGGTCAAGGTAAAGGGGCTGATTTATCGCAAGCTAAAGAAAAAGCAAATGAATTTATTGGTTCATTTACTTTAATTCATGGTGATGAATTTTATCGAGAAGATGTAAATAAAATAGATTTTATTATTAGAGATTATCAAGATCATTTAGATGCGATAAAAGATTTCCCTCATTTAGCACATAATACTTGGGGCGGTAAAGGGGAATTGGCTTTATTTAGCGATTTAGGACCAACAGGTATCAATAAAAAATATGCTATCGAAGTCCTATTAGATTATTTACATGCAGATAAAAAAGATACGATTTCTTTTGGTGATGCAAAAGTGGATTTATCAATGTTTGAATGTTGCGCTTATAATGTAGCTATGGGTAATGGTGGACCAGAGATTAAAGCGGCAGCTGATTATGTAACCAGTGATGTTAATGATGATGGTTTATATCATGCTTTTAAATATTTAAAATTAATATAGGAGAAAGAAATATGGGTAAAATTGTATTTTTAGATGTAGATGGAACATTAATTGATTATGAAGCAAAAATGCCAGCATCAGCTGGAAAAGCAGTAGATATGGCTAGGGCGAATGGACATAAAGTCTATATTTGTACAGGTTGTTCTAAAGCTGAAATTCTACAAAGAGATTTATGTGATTTAGATGGGATGATTGGTGGTAATGGAGCGTATGTAGAAGATCAAGGACATGTGGTCATGCACCAAGGTTTATCAAAAGAGGATGTAAAGAATATTGTTGATTGGTGTAATGAAAGACATATTGGTTTTTATTTAGAAGCCAATAGTGGGATGTATTGTAATGACTATATGTTAGAACAAGGACCAGAAACAATGGTGAAATATGCTCGAGGTAAAGGGGCTAATCTAGAAGATGCCAAAACTTCGGCTCAACACTTTATTGATGGTTTTATTCACTTACAAGGTCAAGATTTATACCGTGATGATGTCAATAAAATAAGTTTTATTTTAAGAACATATCAAGATCATTTAGATTCTAAAAAAGACTTTCCTCATTTAGTAGCGAATACTTGGGGAGGTAAAGGAGAAGTGGCATTATTTGGTGACTTAGGACCTACAGGTATTACTAAAAGACACGCTATTGAAGTCTTATTAGATTACTTACACGCAGATAAAAAAGATACGATTTCTTTTGGTGACGCTAAAATTGACTTATCAATGTTTGAATGTTGTAACTATAATGTAGCAATGGGTAATGGTGGACCTGAAATTAAAGCAGCAGCTGATTACATTACTGATGATGTCAATGAAGATGGTTTATATCATGCTTTTAAATATTTAAAATTAATCTAATCAAAGGATTGTTTGAAATAATAGATTTTGATAGAATAAATTTATAAAAGGGAGTAGCTTGCCGATTAACCGGTTCACTTCTTCGTCAGTACAGTTATAAAATTTATAGCTCGGAAAGTGATTGAATAGCGAGACTTTTACTGCAACGCAGTAGGAGTCCGCTTTTTTCATACCTACTGCAAAATAAAAAGAAGGGGGTCATTGTTATGATTAAACAAATTATTATTTTATTAGTAGGTTTTATTTTTCTGGTAAAAGGAGCTGATTGGTTTGTAGAGGGAGCAGCCAACATAGCAAGAAAATTGGGTATTCCCCAATTAATTATAGGACTTACTATTGTTGCTATGGGAACAAGTATGCCTGAAGCAGCAGTTAGTATTACAGCGGCCTTACAACAAAATGCCGGTATTACTATTGGAAATGTTGTAGGAAGTAATATCTTAAATATTTTTATTATATTAGGTATTACCTCGCTTATAACGAATGTGAAAATACATAAATCAACCATTCATTATGAAATTCCTTTTATGATTTTTATTACAATCATGCTTATTATCTTTGGTATTACTGATATGAAAATTACCTTTATTGAAGGTATATTCTTGTGGATACTTTTCTTAGCTTATCTTGTTTACTTATTTATCATGGCAAAAAATGGTGAAAATCAAGATGAAGAAAAGAATGTTCCTATCTGGAAATGTCTTGGTTTTATTCTTATTGGAGGAATTTTTGTTATTAAGGGTAGTGACTTTGCGGTAAGTGGAGCAAGTGCAATTGCAAGATATTTTGGAATGAGTGAAAGATTTATAGGTCTTACTATTGTTGCTTTTGGGACATCGCTCCCTGAACTTGTGACTTCGGTAACTGCCGCAAAAAGAGGAAATGCTGGAATTGCAATTGGAAATATTGTAGGAAGTAATATTTTTAATATTCTTTTTGTTATTGGAACAACGGCTCTTATTTGTAGTGTTCCTTTTGAAAGTAAATTTATTATTGACGGAATGATTGCTGTTGGAGCTGGCTTAGTTTTATGGTTTGGTACAATGAAACATCAAGAATTAAGAAAGCCTTGTGGTATTATCATGCTTCTTTGTTATATGTTTTATTTTATTTATTTGTGTTTGATGTAAATGTTATTTACAAATTGATAATAAAATCATTTAAGAAATGAGAATGGTCATTCATTCTCATTTTTTTATATTTATGAAATTTTTAAAATCATTAAACTACAGGTGAGGTGAGAAAATGAATAGAGAAAAACAAGTGATGATGTTACATAAAAAAGGGTATAACTGTGCTCAAGCCTTTTTAAGTTGTTATCAAGATGTCTTAGATATAGATGAAAAGAAATTATTTAAAATGGTAGAAGGACTAGGCAGAGGAATTGCCGGATTAGAAGAAATATGTTGTATACCGGTATTAATGGCTATGTTGACCTCTTATTTAGAAACCAGTGACGGAAGTCTTGATCATCCTCAATCTAAACTTAAAAGTTATGCTTGTGGTAAATGTTTAGCCATGGATTTTAAAGAACAAATAGGGGCGATACATTGCCATCGTATATTAGAAATCAATCAAGAAAGAAAAAGAGATTGTAGTGAAGTATTAAGACAAGGGGTCGCTATTTTAGACGAATGTCTAAAATAAAAAGAAGAACTAGTCTTCTTTCAATTTTTCTTCAATAATTTTATTATCAATCTCACGGTTCAATTCTACTCGTTTAGCGACATTGATTTTATAGTCAATGTTAGCTTGATAGTTTAATGAAAATAAACATGAATAAAGAATATCTAAAATCAGATGAATAGATTGTAAAGAAGTAAATCCAGCAATCTTAGAAAATGATTTTTCACGAGTAGAGATATGAAGCGAAACATCAGCCAAATCAGATAAACTATTTTGTCCTAAACTGGTAATCGCAATTATAGGAACCTGATTTTCTTTTAAAAAGTGGGCTGTTTTTAATAAAGTAGGGGTTTCCCCAGAATAAGATAAACAAATAGCACATTCATCTTTGGTCGTCATAATAGCATCTTGAAACTGGTTATCCTGAACGGAGTGAATATATGCTGTTTTATGAATACGATTTAATTTGAAGACAAATTCTTCACCCGCATAGTTAAGATTTGCGATAGCAAAGACTTTAATAACTTTAGCTTTTCTTAAAATTTGAATGGCTTTTTGCAAAGAATCATGATGTAACAGGGATGCAGTATCTTTAGCACTTTCAATATGTAATTGAACAATCTTATGAGCTATATCCATCATTGTATCTTGATTTGTAAAAGGGTAGTTAGGATCAATATTTTGAAAGTGATTTTTAAGATAAATCACTTCATCTAAATAAGCTTCTTTCATCTCTAACCAACCATCAAAACCTAATTTATGGGCAATTCTTATTAAAGTAGAAGGGGCAGTATAAGTTTCATCACCAATCATTTTAGCCGAATAATCTTTAATATTTTCTTGTTGTTTTAAAATGAAATCAATGACGAGTTGTTCATTATGAGAAAACTTATATTCTTTCAGCTTTTCTTGTAAAAGCATATCATCACCTCTTTTTCTATTATATAAAAAATGAAGGAGTAGATAAAATGAATTTTTTAAAACGTTATCAAAATAGTTATCTCAGTTATTTCCTTATGTATTTCTTCTTTTTCTTTTGTGTTGCTTTCTTTTCTGGTTTTATTTCAGTTTATTTAATGGATAAAGGATTTAAAGCAACTCAAGTAAGTTTTGTCGTATCTTGTTCTTTTATATTATCGGTTGTTTTACAACCGATAATAGGGAAGATGAATGATTTATATGAATCAAGATATGTTAATAGTTTACTTTTATTAATAGCCGGTATGTTGAGTATCATTTTTATCTTTTTAGATAATCTTTATCTTATTGCTTTAGTTTATAGTTTGGTTTTATCGATGACGAATGGAACTAATCCCATTATTGAAAGAATGGCTATTCTTTCAAGATTCCCTTATGGCGCTATTAGAGTATGGGCAACGATAGGTTATGCTGTAGCGACAATGATTTCTGGTTTTCTTTACCAAAATATAGGAGCAGGAAGTTTATATGTCTTATTTACTATTGGTGAAATATTATGTGTAATTGGAATTTTAGGAACGAGAAGTATGCTTCCTGAAGTTACGGAAACTAAAAAGGTTTCAATGAAAGAAGTTTTTAAGATTAAACATATTCCTTATTATCTCATCATTGTATGTTTATTTTATGGTGTGACTAATGTTCATCATTTATATTTACCAGCGATGCTTAAATATAGTGGTTTAAAGATGGATGATGTTTCGATTGTCATTTTCTTTTCCACTTTATCAGAAGTACCGGTTATTTTATTATCGAAGTTTTATATGAATCGTTTTACAAATAAACAATTACTCATGAGTGTCTTTGTTTTATTAATTATTCAATTCTTTACTTTTAGTTTTATCACTTCTTTATGGATTCAAATTATCGTTGTCTTTTTAACTAAAACCGTTGCTACAATGGCTTTTGTGATGATCAATCTAAAAATCATAACCACCATTGTAATACCCACACTACAAAATACAGCACTATCTTTAGTATCTGCCTGTAAGAGTTTTGCTTCTATTGTTTTTCAATTATTAGCGGGATATATGATAGATTATTTATCTTATCAGAAGTTTTATCTTGTTTTATTTGTTTTTTCAATGATTGGTATGATTCTTATTTGTTTCTTTAAAGTACCAACCAATCAAAAACTCAAATTATTTCACTAGGAGGAACATATGTTAAAGAAATATAAAAATAGTTATTTAAGTTATTTTTTAATGTATAACTTTTATTATTTATCATGGGCTGTCTTTTCTGCGTTAATTTCAGTTTATTTATTAGATAAAGGTTTTAAAGCAAGTGAAGTCTCGCTGGTTGTTTCAACATCATTTTTAACCTCGATGTTAGCCCAACCTGTAATCGGGGTGTTAAGTGATCGTTATGATGTTAAAATTGTTAATCTGGTCTTGTTTATCCTTGCAGGGGTAGGTGGACTTTATTTTATGTATGCAAGTCATCTTATTTCCATTATTATTGGTTATAGTTTTGTGCTTACACTCATTAATGGAACTAATCCAGTTATGGAAAAGATTGCATCATCTTCACCTTATCAATATGGAAAAATTAGAATATGGGGAACGATAGGTTACGCTATTGGTTCATGGTTAGCAGGAACAATTTATGATTTCATTGCCCCTCAAGCTATTTTTGTATGTTTTATCATCACGATGATATTATGTATTATAGGTTTATTAGGAACACAAACGCCTCATGACTTAGTTAAAAAAGAAGTTACAAATGAAAAAGATCATCATTTAATTCATAATCATCAATATTTATATTATCTTGTTATCGCTTGTTTATTTCAAGGTCTAACAAATATGGCTAATACTTATATTCCTTCTATGTTTCATCATGAAGGATTAGCTGTAGGTGTAGTTTCAACAATCTTATCATTTGCTGTTTTATGTGAAGCACCTATTGTTTTATTTTCTCATAAATTCATGGATAAATTAGCTAATAAAAAATTACTGATTATTGCTTATATGATGATTATTGTTCAATTTTTATGTTATGCCTTTAACGTAGCCATGCCCTTTCAAGTTATTATCACGCTTCTTACAAAACATCCTTCAGGTATGTTGTTTATTATGATTAACTTAAAAGTAGTCAGTACATTAGTTGATGAAAAACATCAAATTACAGCATTAGCGATAGTTCAAACATTAAGAAACTTAAGTTCAATCGTTTTTCAAAATATAGCCGGTATGATTTTAGATGTTTCTACATATCAAATCTTATTTATGATATCGGTGATTATTTTAATCGTTGGTTTAGTATTGGTCTTATTCTTTAAAATACCTGATGGTAACAATCAAAAACTATTTAATTAAAAATATGATAGAATAATATCCAAGGAGGAATCCTCATGGATGAACAAATCATATATCAAGTATTAGAAACAGTAAGTGAAATACCAAAAGGTAAAGTAGCGACTTATGGTCAGATTGCTAGATTAATAGGTAGAGAAAAAAATAGTCGTTTAGTTGGTAAAATTCTTTCGATGTCATCGTATTATGGTAAGTATCCTTGTCATCGAGTGGTTAATCATGCAGGAAGACTTGTTCCTGGATGGGATGAACAAGCACAGTTATTAGAAAATGAGGGTGTCGTATTAAAAGATGAATATCATGTTGATTTAAAGAAATATCAGTGGAAATGTTAAAAAGACAAGAAATCTCATGAAAAGATAACTTGTCTTTTTTTATTTGACATTACTGTATTGCTTTAAGAAGTTCTTCAGGTACCACACCAAATAGTTTTCCTAATGCAATTAAGTTGGTTGTACTTGGTGCACAAGCACTACTTTCCCATTTAGAAACCGCTTGTCGACTTACGCCTAAAGATTCAGCTACAAACTCTTGGGTCATTTTACAAGTTGTGCGATGTTGTTTTAAAACTTCGCCAAGACTTTTAGCGTTCTTCTCTTTTTCTTTTCTTACTGGGGCAGCTTTAGTGTATTTTCTTAGTGCCTTAATAATAAGATAAAGAAGATAAACTCCAATAGCGATAAGAATAAGCTAGATCATAAATACCAGATAAAATACAGGATATACATTCATTTTTGAAATTCTCCTTTCATTTTTACATGTTTATCATATTATTTTAGAGTAGGTTGCTCTACCAACTATGGCGCAACTTTTTGTTGCTTAGGACAATTTATATTTGTTAGAAGTATTATACTTCAATTTGATTAAGGTAATATGAAGAAAATGATATGTTAGACAATTTTAGAAACAGTATTTATAATAAAAATAAAGAGGTGAATAACATGGATGAAAAAGAAAAGATGAAGGCTGGATTATGGTATGACGCTAATAATGATCAAGAATTGGTTCAACAAAGATTAGTATGTCAGGATCTATGTTTTAAATTAAATCAATTAAAACCAAGTGACGTAAAAAGAGATGAAGTGATTAAAGAAATATTAGGGTATGAACCTAATGGTTTAGTATTACTTAGTCCTTTTACAGCTGATTATGGTAAAAATATAAAACTAGGTAATGATGTTTTTATTAATATTAATAATTATTTTATGGACGGAGCGACAATTGATATTGGCGATCATGTTTTCATTGGTCCATCATGTGGCTTTTATACAGCCAATCATCCTTTAGATTATCATCGTCGTAATCAAGGATTGGAAAAAGCATTACCTATTCAAGTAGGAGATAATTGTTGGTTTGGTGCCAATGTCTCAGTTATGCCAGGTGTAACCATTGGTGAAGGCTGTGTGATTGCGGCTGGAAGTGTCGTCACTAAAGATATGCCAGATAATAGTTTAATTGCTGGAGTACCGGCTAAAGTCATAAAATCAATAGAACAAAAATAAGTGTCATTCTTAGTGAATGGCACTTTTTAAATACTTTGTTTTATTGATTCACCTAAATAAGTTAAACTGCATTCAATACGAGCAGGAATTCAATGAAGTATATTAAAAAAATATTAAGAATTATACTAAGATATTCTTAATATTTTTTATGTAAAATGATTTTAGAAAATAGATAAGGTAAAAAAGGGGGATATTATATTGAATCTTGTTTTAAGTAGTCAATTAGGTGTTACTGTTCAACTTGGTATGTTTGATGCCATTAAAGATATGTTTTTTGTTAATCCTGTTTTTTTATTTGGAATCATTGTTATATGTATGATGGTTATGATCATTTATAAGAAAAATGGAATAATGCCCAAAGTGAAAACAGTGATTTTGTTATTGTTATTTTATTACTACTTATGTGTTATGCTAACAAATATAGTAGGTATTCCTTGTATTAGTGAATATATAAGAATGGCAAGATTAAAAGTGGGTATTTTTAATCCTCATATAAATTTGATGCCATTTATTGATGGATTGAGTCTAGGATTTTTAATGAATATCATTTTATTTATTCCTTTGGTTTTTTATGTCCACTTATCGCTGAAAAAAATCAACATATAAAAAATATACTACTCATTGGTTGTGGACTTTCTTTTTCAATAGAAATGGTTCAGTTATTTACTTTATATAGAGTAACAGACATAAATGATTTGCTTGCCAATGTGATGGGAACAGTTATAGGTTATTTTTGTTATAGGATTATACATAAGATAACAAAAAGTCATATCAAGACTCAGGATAATATGTGGTATGTGCCTGTTGTTATCATCATAACTACATTTATTTTAGGCTTTTTTAGATAAGTTATATCTGGTTTGGAAATCATATCAAATATATTATTTTTTGATGCTATAATAAACGATGAGGTGAATTTTATGGGATGGTTTGATTTCATTCAACTCATTATACTCTTATTGATGGGTTATGATTTATTTATACGTTTGATAAAAAATAAAAAATACTTATTGATTATACTTGTTATTCTTGCTGGGTTGTTTATTGTTCATAGAATCACTTTTGCTATCATGATGAATATTATCTTTATACTTGCATTATATGATTTAGTGACACTAATCATGAAAAAGACGAAGTATCATCATTATTTCAAGATGAATCTTAAAAAGATGGTAATTATTATTTGTTGTGGTCTTTTAATAAGTGGGTATGGTATTTATAATGCTCATCATATTGTCACAACACATTATGATATCACGATTGATAAAAAAGTAGATAATACAAGGTTATTAGTGGCTTCGGATATTCATTTATCAACGGCTTTAAAACCACAAGATTTAAATAAACTGATTGAACAAACAAAAAAATCTAAACCTGATGGCGTTGTTTTATTAGGTGATATCTATGACGAAAAAACGACAAAAGATGATTTTAAACAATCATTAAAGATATGGGAGAAACTATCTCATTTATGCCCTGTCTATTATGTCGAAGGAAATCATGAAATTGGTTTTCAAGGTGTCCAGCCTTTAAAACAATTACATGTTATTTCTCATTTAAAAAAGGTCGGGGTTCATGTATTAACAGATGAAGTAACTCAACTCAATTCATTATATCTTATTGGCAGACAAGATTATTCAATTAAAAATAGAAAGCCTTTAAAAAACATCATATCATCACTTGATAATCAACATGCTTTTATCTTATTAGATCATCAACCAAGAGATTATAAACTCAATAAGAAGTTAGGCATTGATCTTGAATTATCTGGACATACACATGCAGGACAATTATTTCCTTTAAAACAAGTTTATGATTTATTGGGTATTAATGATTTAAATTATGGTTATAAAGATATGCAATCATTTCAGGCTATTGTGACTTCAGGAATGGGTTCATGGGGGTTTGCGATGAAAACATCAGGATATAGTGAAATGGTGATTGTAGATATTCAGGGAAAATAAAAGTTTTGCGATTGAAAATGAATAATTTTGTATAAAAAAACAACGATGACTCGTTGTTTAGCGAATATGTGATTTACCAATCATATAATCTATTTCTAATTCTAAAATGGTTGTCCCTTTTACCATTTGATCTTGATAAGGATGCTTTGGGGCTAAAGATGAAACAAGCTTCAATAAAGCATTCTTTTTTGTTTCAAAATCAGTAACTTCTTTTAAAGTACCATAAATAGCGACAGATTCATGATTATGAGTTCCGACTTCTTTGTTAATGCCTAAATCACGAATAACAAGATAACTGGCTCTGGAATTGATGCCCTTTAATTTAAAACCACTTTTTGCACAATGGAAATAAAGATGACCATCTAAAACAATATGATTTAAAGCAACGCTATAAGGTAAGTCGTTAACAGAAAAAGCAAGGACCCCATAAGTGATTTCATTAATTAATTGTTCACATTGTTTTAATGAAATAAGTTGTTTAGTTTTACGATTTTTTGTTGGTAAAGAAAACTTAAGTAATGATTCAAAGTCTTCTTGATAGTGCATAATATGACATCCTTCTACTGGAATAATATCTGTACCATCTTTAACGATAACCAAATAACGATAAGTAGGGTTAATAAGTTGATCTTGTCTAAAAATATAAATAAGATTGTCCTGATATGTATTGATAATTTCTTTCATAATTTTCTCCTTAAATATATGATAAAGAAAATCAACAAGATAAATCAAGTTTTTTATATTTTATTGTTTGATATATATTCACAAAGATCCAACCGGCACCACATGCAAGGGCAACACCTGCTAATCCATAACGACCAATAAGAAGATAAGATAAAATGATGCGGATAGTGACATGCATTGATGTTCCTTTAAAAGGGACATCAACACGACCAATCCCTCGATAAAAACTAACATAAGCATTACCGATAAAACAAAAGATATATAATAAACAAATAGTGACCATATAATGATAAGTTTCTTGAATAATCAGATGTTGACTTGCATCTACAAACAATAAGGTCATCGGTTGAGTAAGACATATCATAATAATGGAAAAGATCACAACAAACCCCATCATCAGTTTTAATCCTTTATAAAAACATTCTTTCGTTCTTTCAAGGTGATGACCTCCATAGTTTTGTCCTACCATAATTGAAATAGCGACACAACCACTATCACCAAATGAATTAATAAAACCTTCAATTCTTGAAGTAATCGCATAAGCAGTAATAATATGCATACCGGCACTATTGATTGCACCTTGAATAAGTAACTTACCTAAATACAAACTAGATTGATGTAAAGCAGAAATAAATCCATAATGAATGGTTGTTTTTAATAAAGGTTTAATATTCGTGATTTCATTAAAATGAAAACAAATAAAAGAATAACGATGCACTAAATAATAAGTACAAAATAAAGATGAAATAAATTGAGAAATAATAGTTGCAAAGGCTAGTGATTGAATACCTAAATGTAAGCCAATGACAAAAATACTATCTAAAATAATATTCATACCAATCGACAATCCTAAAATATAAAGAGCCATCTTAGAATCACCAAAAGCCCTTAATACCGAAGAACTCCAATTATAAATAAAAGTAACAAATAAAAAACAAATAATAATCATTAAATATTTCTTTACGAGATAGAAAATATCTAAAGGAGTAGCCAGTAATCTTAAAAACAAGTCTAAGTTAAAAATACCAATTAAAGATAAACTACCAACAAAGATGAAACCTACTAATAAAGAAATAAAGATTTCTTTTTTAATCCCTAATTCATTTCTTTCACCATAATACTGACAAAAAATAATTGTCACGCCATTACAACAACCATTAATCATAAAGATAAACAGATTCATTATGCTTCCTGCTGTACCAATGGCACTAAAAGCATTTTGACTAATCCATTGACCAGCAATAAAACTATCAATTGTATTATAAAACTGTTGTAATATATTTCCTAAAATAAGCGGTATAGCTAAAAAGATAAGTTGTTTATAAATATTTCCTTTTGTTAGATCGTTCATATATTTCACTCCCAAAAAGAAGTATAAATAATGTAAATATGATTTTAAAATGCATAATTCAAATATAAAATATAAACTGTATTTTATATTTAAGGGAAAATAAGATGACGGAATTAGAATTAAAAGCATTTTTATGTATTATTAAAAATGGTTCTTTATCTAAGGCAGCAGAACAATTGTTTGTAACTCAACCGGCACTGAGTAGAAGAATCAAAAACTTAGAAAATGAACTTGGATATGCATTATTTATTAGAGGAAAAGGAAAAAGAGAAATTGAATTAACACAAGAAGGGGAAGCTTTTATCTCAGTTGCCCATAAATATTTAGAGTTATTTAAAGAAGCTAAACAGATAAAAAGTAAAACGCATAAAAAAGTATTTAATTTAGCTTCTATAGGTAGTGTCAGTACCTATTTACTGACAAACTTATTTCAAAGATTTATCAATGAAAATGATCACATTAAACTATGTTTTCGTTATTGTCATTCTATTGAAGCCTATCAATATGTAGCCGATAGACAGGTAGAACTCGCATTAGTTTCCGACGACATGTATTATAAAAATATTGAAACAATCCCTTTATTTAAAGACCCTATGGTTTTAGTATCAAAAAAAGAATATGCAACACCCATTCATCCTCGTATGCTAGATGTCAGTTATGAAATTAGAACGCCATGGACACCAGAATTTAATGCCTGGCATGATTACTGGTTTAAATCAACTGCCGATTATAAAGTGAGTATTGATCAAATGTCATTACTAGAATATTTTTTATCATTAGATCAGACTTGGGCTATTGTTCCTATCTCTATGGCAAAACAGTTAAAAGATGTACATATCTATCCTATAGAAGAAGGTCCCCATGATCGTATTATCTATTATATAAAAAGAGTTGATTATCATCATGAAATCATAGATTTATTTTTAAAGGAACTCAAAGAGGAATTAAAGCAAATAGAAGAAATAGAATTATATTAAAAAATCATGGGTTAACCATGATTTTCTTTAATAATCTGAATAATATCTTTCACTTTTTGTGTATGTAAAAAATGATAATTGTATTACCTGTAGAAATAATAGCTTTGCTGTTTGAAAATATAGATATAGGATGTTGTTTATGTGATTAGATATGTTTTATAGGTGATATTTACTAAAAAAATGACAAAATAAGGTATATTTTATATAGAAGGGACGCTTTAAAAAAGATGAGAAAGGAAGATGCAAAATGAAGAAAATTATAATGAGTATTATTTGTTGTTTTTTATTTATATTTGGTTTTGGAAATATTAAAAAAGTTGAAGCTACAGTAAAACCACAATCAGTAGATGGAAAAACTGAATATTATGGTGCGATGGCGCTTGATGGCAATTGTTCAGCACATTTAGTAGCCTATGTTGAAATTACTTTTTATCAAAATACCTATTCTGGAGCCTATATGCAAGTCTCAAGAATAAGGACAAATTTTGAATCAAAGTGTGGAGGACAAAAGGGTAAAGTGACATCTACTGCTTCAGTAGGTACAAAAGTAAAACACGGATCAGATGTATATGTAACACAGTATTTTAAATGTCCAAAACATGGGAATAAAAGTGTAACAGCAAAAGTTGGAGGATGGTAATATGATTAAAAAGTTATCTCGAATTCTTGTTATTGTTTTTTGTCTTATGATTTCTTTTGGTTGTGCCTCAAATAAAGTGTCAGATAATGAAAAAGAAGTAAGAGAAACAGGTGTAGATAAAAGAGGAATAGTATATAAGAATAAGGATATATGGCTATATTGTGTGCATTTTACTGATGAAAAAGTGAATTCTTATTTATTAAAATATAATAGTCAAACCTTTGATAAAACATATGGCTTTACTTTATCTGATGGAGATACTGTTAATGTAAAAATAATAAAATCCAAAAAAGAAATAGTAAACCAAGCTGTTCGTGTTATTGTTGATGAGAAAAAAGACTATAATTTCCAAAATTTAAAAGCGTCTGATAAAGTAGATAAAGATTTAAAAGAAAATTATCGTTTTGTGATTACGCATAATGATAAAACTGCTGATTTTAAATTAAAGAAGCAGGAAAAGTAAAACAGGTTGATTAATGGTAGTAGGATAATAATGAAAAAGGATTCAACTTATAAATAGGTTTGAATTCTTTTTTATATGAAAAAAACGACACTTGTATTACAATAATAGTAATAAGGGGGATTCATGATGGATATAACACCAATAATGATAAAAATGATAAAAGAAGCTCATGGTCATCACCATGATATTAATCATTTTATGAAAGTGCATAGTTTTGCTAGAACAATAGGATTAAAAGAAAACTTACCTCAAGAATTACAAGATACATTAGAGTTAGCAGCGATTGTTCATGATATTGCTTGTCCATTATGTAGAGAAAAATATGGAAATACTTTAGGTAAGTATCAAGAACAAGAAGGAATGATTTTAACCCGTACATTTTTAGAAGAATTTGCTTTACCTGAAGAAATGGTAGAAAGAATTGTTTATCTGGTAGGACATCATCATACGCTTAATCAAATTGATGGTATAGATTATCAAATCTTGATAGAAGCAGATTATCTTGTTAATGCTGATGAAAGTCAATATCCAATACAAGCCATTCAAAATATGTATGATCAAGTTTTTAAAACAGCAACAGGAAAGCAACTATTAGAATACATATATTTAAAAAAAGATATCTAAGATATCTTTTTTAGTATTATAAATCTACACCGTAATCACTAACAATCACTTGCCCAGTTAATGGAGCAGCATCATCACTTGCTAAAAATAAAGCAACTTTAGCGACGTCTAAAGGACTACAAGGTTGTAATGATAAATCGCTATGAGCAGACATAGCACCCATCATTTTCATATCCATAGTATCAGGTGTTAAACCTGCTGCCATGCTTGTTGTAATACTACCAGGACAAATCACATTACATCTAATTTTTTCTTTAGCAAAACGCATAGCTGTATGTTTGGTTACCCCGATAATAGCGGCTTTAGTAGAAACATAAACAGCACCACCAGCACCATATTGTCCAGCGACACTTGAAATATTAACGATTGAAGCGCCACTTGTCATCACCTTTAAAGCTTCTGACATACAATACATGGTTCCTTTTTGATTGATATCAATTACTTTATTTAAATCATCATAATCAATACGATCAATGGCATTTAATCCTTGATCTAAGACTCCAGCATTATTAATTAAAATATCTAATTGACCATATGTGTCTATAGTTGTTTTAATTAAGTTTTTAACATCATCAATTTTAGAAATATCAGTAGGAACCCCTAATACTTTTCCTCCTGCTTCCTCAATTTCTTTGGCTACTTCATCTAATGCTTGTTGACGTCTTGCAGAAATAACGACTGTTGCGCCTTCACTTGCAAATAACTTCGCAATTTCTTTACCGACCCCGGCATTTCCTCCTGTAATGATGGCTACTTTGTTTTCTAATTTTTTCATATGTATTTTCCTCCAATAATGCCATTTTACCATATGTAAGCGCTTTTATAAAGAGGGTAAAACATTTGTTTTATTTTAAGATATTATACCTTTACTTTAACAAAATGCTCACAACATAATGTGTTATATGATGGGTAAAATGTTGTTTGTAAGGAGGAAGTGAATATGAAAAAAAGAATATCACTCATAATAAGTATTATTTGTATGATTGCATCAATTTCTACTATTGGTGGAACTGTTTATTACGCAAGTCAGCATCAAAATGTAAGTGTAGGTGAAAATACAAATGGAACACCTCCACAAATGCCAGGAAATAGTCAAAATGGTAGTCAAGATAGTTAATCAAATCAAAATGGTCAAAATCAAGACAATCAAACTAATCAAAACAGTCCTTCTAGTATGCCAGGACAAAGTCAACAAAATGGTATGCAACCAAGTAATGGACAGGCTGCAAGTCAAAGTGCATCATTATCTGTGCTACAAATTGTATTAATTAGTGTAAGCAGTGCTGTCTTTATGTTAGCTTTAACTTATTTGATTATGTCTAAAGCAGGAACAAAAACATTAGGACAAACTTTTTCAGGGGCAAAACCAACTGCTCTTTATGCAATTATTAATGTAATTGGGACAATTGGTTTAGTTCTAGCAATTGTGCTTACAAGTAATTCCATGATAATGAATAATGGAGATCAAGGACAAAGTCAAATAACGCAGATAGATAGCGATGGTGTTGTTGATGTAACGAATGAAAAGAATTTAACTCATAAGACGATTACATCTTCATCAAGTGACCAATCAACAATTACGGTAAGTGATGGAGGCTCCTTAACAGCCTCCTCTTTAAAATTAAAGAAAACCGGTGATACTTCTAACACTGAAAATAGTGAGTTTTATGGTCTTAATGCTGGTGTTTTAGTACAAAAAGGAAGCAGTGCTACAATTAAAGATACAACTATAGAAACAAGTGCCAGTGGTGCTAATGCCCTTTTTGCTACAGGTGAAAATGCCAAAATTACTGTCAGCAATACCACAATTAAAACAACCGGAGATTCTTCTAGAGGATTAGATGCAACTTATGGAGGAACGATTAACGCCAATAAGGTCTCTATTTCAACTCAAGGGAGTCATTGTGCTGCATTAGCGACAGATCGTGGTGAAGGAACGATTACGGCTAAAAACTCTACTTTAAATACTGCCGGTAAAGGATCACCTTGTATTTATTCAACTGGTAAGATTACAGTGACAAATAGTCAAGGTTTAGCAACCAATTCTTCTTGTGCTGTCATTGAAGGGAAAAACAGTATTACTTTAAATAAAACAAAACTCACAAGTTATGGTATGGGAAGAACAGATGATGGTATTGATAATTGTGGGGTTATGATATATCAAAGTATGTCGGGTGATGCAAGTAGTGGTACCGGTACATTTAGTGCTAAAGATACAACTCTTTCAATATCTAAAAAATCAAGTGTTTATCAATCTTCCCCGATGTTTTTTGTAACCAATACGAATGCAGTTATTAATTTAGAAAATACGAAGTTAAATTATGGTAGTGGTACTTTATTAAAAGTAAGTGGCAATGATGGTGAATGGGGACAACAAGGAAGTAATGGTGGAACGGTTACTTTTAATGCAACTAATCAAACATTAACTGGTAATATTGAAGTTGATGCGATTTCTAGTGTAGATTTAGTATTAAAAAGCAGTACGTTAAAAGGAACGGTCAATAGTCAAAACACAGCTAAAGATGTGAATATATCATTAGATAGTACATCTTCATGGAATGTAACAGGTGATAGTTATATAACAACCCTTACTTTAGAAAATAATGACTTGTCATTAATTCAAGATAATGGGCATACAATCTATTATGATAGCAGTGCTAATAGTTGGTTAAATGGTCAAACAATCACATTATCAAATGGAGGTATTTTAACTCCAGCAAAATAAAGGCTTTCATGCCTTTTTTTGTTGCTTTTTGAAGTGGACAAAGTTACCATTATAGCGGAAGGTGTGAAAAGATGAAATTAGGAAATTTGGCAATAGGGAAAAGTGCGACTATTGTTTCTGTAGGGGGAACTGGCGCATTAAGGCAACATTTCTTAGATATGGGATTAATTCAAGGAACCAAAGTGACGGTAGTGAAATATGCCCCTATGGGGGATCCTATTGAAATTAAAATCCATGGTTATGAATTAACTATTCGTAAGGATGATGCTCAAAAAATAGAAGTTCAAGAAATAACGGATGAAAATCAAATTGAAGATGTGATTAATGAAAATAAATTAATCAAACAACATCCAGGATATGGAGAAAGTAATGAATCATTAAAAAAGAATCAAAAACCTGTTTATGGTGAAAATGAAAAACTAACATTTGCGTTAGTAGGAAATCAAAACTGTGGAAAAACAACATTATTCAACCAATTAACAGGATCTAACCAACACGTAGGGAACTTTCCTGGGGTTACTGTAGATCGAAAAGATGGGATAATTAAAGGTTATCCCCAAACTTTAATTACCGATTTACCGGGTATTTATTCTATGTCTCCTTATAGTAGTGAAGAAATTGTAACGAGAAACTTTTTATTAAAAGAAAAACCAAAAGCCATTATTGATATTGTTGACGCTACAAATATTGAAAGAAACTTATATCTTACCATGCAGTTAATTGAATTAGATATGCCGATGGTTGTAGCTTTAAATATGATGGATGAAATGCTAGGTAATGGAGGAACAGTGCTTATTAATGAACTAGAAGCCTTGTTAGGTGTTCCGGTTATTCCTATTTCAGCCGCTAAAGGAGAAGGAATAGAAGAATTAATTAGTCATGTTTTACATGTAGCCCGTTATCAAGAAAGACCACAAATCTTCAAACATGATCAAAATAAACGTGATCAAGCAGTAGAAAGATGTGTTCATGCGATAGAACATTTAATAGAAGATCATGCCCGTGATTCAGGGATTCCTTTACGCTTTGTAGCGACTAAATTAGCAGAAGGGGATCAACTCTTACTTGATCAATTAAACTTAAGTCAAAATGAAAAAGAAACTTTAGAACATATTAATATTCAATTAGAGGAAGAAAGTGGTTTAGACCGTTCAGCTGCCATAGCCAGTATGCGTTTTGGTTTTATTGGTGAAATATGCAAAGAAACTGTCAAAAAACCACATGAAAGTAAAGAACGTTTAAGAAGTCAAAGGATAGATAAAATTTTAACCGGAAAATACACCGGAATACCAGCCTTTATTGGCATTATGGCGATTGTGTTCTGTTTAACTTTTAACGTTATTGGAGCCTTTTTACAAAATGTATTAGAGATGGGTGTGAACTATGTTACAGTATGCGCTGATCAGTTTCTAACAAGTATGAAAATTAATGAAGCTTTACATTCATTAATTATTGATGGTGTTTTTAATGGGGTAGGAACCGTTTTGAGTTTCTTACCGATTATTGTGACTTTATTCTTTTTCTTATCTATTTTAGAAGATAGTGGTTATATGGCGCGTGTTGCTTTTATTATGGATAAGTTACTTAGAAAGATTGGTTTATCAGGAAGAAGCATTGTACCAATGTTAATTGGTTTTGGTTGTACTGTACCAGGAGTGATGGCAAGTCGTACATTATCATCAAGACGAGATCGAAGAATGACCATTATTTTAACTCCATTTATGTCATGTTCAGCGAAGTTACCGATCTATGCTTTCTTTGCATCTATCTTTTTTCCGGGGAAAGGTGCATTATTGATGATCATGCTTTATGTTTTTGGTATTGTAATGGGAATTATTTTTGCATTGATTTTAAAAGGAACATACTTTAAAGGAGAACCTGTTCCGTTTGTCATGGAGTTACCTAATTATCGTATGCCTGGTATTAAAAATGTAAGTCAATTATTATGGGAAAAGGCAAAAGATTTCTTACAAAGAGCATTTACGGTTATTTTTGTAGCGACAGTGGTTATTTGGTTCTTACAAACATTTGATGTGCGTTTTAATATTGTAACGCAATCTAAAGATAGTATTTTAGCACTGATTGCTGGTTATATTGCGCCATTATTTAAACCTCTAGGATTTGGTGATTGGCGTATTTCTACAGCATTAATATCAGGATTTATGGCTAAAGAAAGTGTCGTATCGACATTATCTATTTTATATGGATCAACACAAGTCTTACTTGCATCTTTAACTTTACCTGCTGTTATTTCATTATTAATCTTTTGTTTACTTTATACACCATGTGTGGCAGCCATTGCCGCCATTAAAAGAGAACTAGGTGGTAAATGGGCATTGATTGTTGTCTTTGGGCAATGTGCGATTGCCTGGTTGGCTTCTTTTGTGGTTTATCATATGATATTATTTATATTTTAAATAAAAAAACAGCTTCAAGGTGGTGCTTGAAACTGTTTTTTTCAACTATTTATATATATTTAAGGGAAGGGAAAATTTATGAATAGTTTTTATATTGCTTGGTTCATCTCCTTTCACCTATGATAATAAAGAATAAATGTGAATTGAATTTAACTTTTTGATGTAATTATTTCGTTTAAATATCGCAAAATATGTTATGATACGCATAATAAAGGAGGAAGTAAAATAGAATATCAGTTATATCAAGACTTACCTCAAGAAGCCAAAAGAATTAGAGAATTAGTCTTTATGCAAGAACAAGGATTTCAAAATGAATTTGATGATCTAGATCATCATTGTTTTCATCTTGTATTGTTTATAGATCATCAACATGTCGCTACATGTCGCTTTTATAAAGAAAATGAAGCTTACATTATTGGCAGAGTTGCAGTAATAAAAGAACTAAGAAAACAACATCTTGGGGGAAAAGTGTTACAATATGCTCAAGATGAAATAAAAAGATTAGGGGGACATGTCATCAAATTACATGCTCAAGTTCAAGCGATGCCTTTTTATCAAAAGTATGGATATGTAGGTTATGGAGAAATTGAAGATGATGAGGGATGCCCTCATATGTGGATGAAAAAAGAGGTTTAATATGCAATTAAAATATGTCAATCGTCAAGTTAGAAAAGAAATACAAGCTATTTATGAAGCTTCTTTTCCTGAAAATGAACGGGTTTCCTTTTCTCATTTATTAAAACAGGCTCGTCATCGCAACGCTTATTTTTATTATGCTTTGCATCATCATAAAAAAGTAGGCTTAATTTATTTAATCGAATATCAAGATATTGTTTTTATTTTTTACTTAGCGATAAAAGAAGAATATCGAGGACGTGGTCTAGGCAGTCAAATATTAAAGACAGTTTTAAACCATTATCCATATCATCGTATTATTTTAAATATTGAAGCCGGTGATGATGAAGAACAAGTAAAAAGAAGAGATTTCTATTTAAAGAATGGATTTGAATTAGCTGATTATCAAACAATTGAAAATAAAGTGATTTATCAAATGTTATATTTTCAAGGCTATGTAAGTAAAAAAGAATACTTTGAGATGGTCATAGATTATTTTGGTCAAGACGTCTTTAATCAATATTATGTAACAGGGGAGGATGAAGATGAATAAAGAACAAGACTTTACCCATGGTGTAATATGGAAACAATTATTATTTTTCTTTTTTCCTATCTTAATAGGAACTTTTTTTCAACAACTTTATAATACAGTTGATACGATTATTGTTGGTCAAGCATGTGGAACGAATGCTCTTGCGGCAGTAGGGTCCACAGGAAACTTAACCAATCTAATTGTTCAGTTCTATGTCGGTTTATCAACGGGAGCCTCAGTTGTCATTGCGCAGTTTTATGGGGCTCATGATGATCAAAAAGTATCACAGGCAGTGCATACATCTTATATGATGGCTTTTATTAGTGGGATTTTCATGATGTTATTTGGACTATTTTGTTCAAAAGCATGCTTATCCATGATTGGCGTACCTCAAGATATTTTAGGGGATTCTGCAATGTATATGTCACTTTATTTTTTAGGCATGATTCCCGGTGCTGTTTATAATATTGGTTCAGGTATTTTAAGAGCTGTAGGGGATTCTAAAAGACCACTATATTATTTAATTGTTTGTAGTATTGTCAATGTTGTTTTTGACTATATTTTTGTTGTGGTTTTACATATGGGTATTAAAGGAGCAGCCATTGCGACGATTATTGCCCAAACTGTATGTGCTATCTGTGTCACTGTACAATTATTAAGAAGTCAAACAAGTTTTCAATTAAAGACAAAACTCTTAAAAATTAATTTTCCTATTTTAAAGAAAATTATTAAAATTGGTGCTCCAGCAGGCATTCAATCTACGATGTATAGTATTGCTAATATATTATTACAAACAAAAATTAATGCTTTTGGAACGATGATTATCGCAACTTGGGCTGTTTATATTAAAATAGATGCTTTATTCTGGATGGTGATGGCAGCCATCGGGGCTTCGATTACAACCTTTGTTGGACAAAACTATGGAGCTAAAATATATTCTCGTATTAAACAGGGAGCCAGAACAGCATTAGTCATTGCTTTAACGATGGCAGTATCTTTAAGTTTAATTTTATGTTTTTCAGGTCCTTATATTACAAGATTATTCTCTAGTGATATGAAGATTGTGAGTGAATGTCAAAGTATCATGTTATTTTTAATGCCATTTTATTTTACATATTGTTGTGTAGAAATCTTTTCAGGAACAATGAGAGGAAGTGGGGAATCGTTTAAACCAATGGTATTAGTTTGTTTAGGTATTTGTGTACTAAGGGTTATTTGGATTACTTTTGTTTCACCATATTTTCCATCATTAAAAGGGGTTCTTGTTTCTTATCCAATTACTTGGACCTTTACATCTATTCTTTTTATTTTCTATTATCGTCATTTTAAAAAGACACATTTAAAGGAGTAAAATATGACCCAATTACCTGTTATCTTACATCAAAAACCTTTTACTATTTATAATCAAGATCAACATCTTTATCCTATTGTTGTATCTATGCCCCATAGTGGCACATGGCTTACCCAAAAGATGAAAGATCAACTTATTCAAGATGTTATCTTGCCTAATAATGATTGGTATATTCCGCAGGTGTATCATTTTTTAAAAGCAATGAAGATAACAGTCATTGAAAATCATATATCACGCTATGTCATTGATCCCAATCGTTCACTTCAAGATTGTTTGAATGACAGTTATAAAACGAATCTTATTTATACGCATACAACTTTAGATGATCCCATGTATTTACATCCTTTATCTCAAGATGAAATTGAACAAAGAATAAACTTATACTATCAGCCTTATCATCAAGCCATCAAAGATGCTTTAAGTGAAAAGAAAAAGTATTTTGATCATGTTTATCTCATTGATTTACATAGTTTTGGAGCAGATTTAGGATGTGATATTATCTTAGGTAATCGTAGACAAACAACAATGAATAAAACATTATTTAATTTTGTTCATCAAGAATTAGAAAAACAAGGTTTGAAAGTCACTGATAATGAGCCATTTCAAGGAGGCTATATAACACAAAGTCATGCTAGTCAAAGTGTCGAAACATTACAAATAGAAATGAGATATAAGAGTTATATTGCTGATAGATATTTTGGAAAGGAAGAATTTCCTGAGATTGATCAAGAACTGATGCAACAAACCAGTCTTAAACTTCAACAGTTTTTTCATTCTTTTATTCAATATATTCAATAAGGAGGGCTTATGGAAACACGTTTATTATACTATTTTTTAACGGTCGCTAAAGAAAAGAATATTACTAAAAGTGCTGAATTATTACATATTACCCAGCCCACGCTTTCTAGACAATTAACACAATTAGAAGAAAGTATTGGACAACAGCTTTTAATTAGAGGAAAAAAGGGAATTCAGTTAACTGAAGCTGGTAAACTATTTGAAAGAAGAGCGCAAGATATTTTAGATCTCATTGATAAAACAACTGCGGAACTGAATTATGAAGAAGAATTAGTAGGGACGATTTCTATTGGTACGGCTGATTGTCAGGCGTCAAATGAACTATTATCGCAATTAGTAAGTCATTGTCAAAAACAATATCCTCATATCTTATTTGATTTTTATTGTGCTGAAGCTAAATTAGTGATTGAAAAACTCAATCAAGGTTTAATAGATATCGGTTTATTATTAGAACCTGTTGATTTAGATGGCTTTGATTATATTCGTTTACCTTTTAAAGAAAAATGGGGTATTATGATTAATGCAGATCATCCACTTTCTAAAAAGGATGTATTACATCCTCAAGATCTTATTGATATTCCCTTATTCTTTAATATGAAAAGAGTATTAATTCAAGATGAAATAAGACATTGGGCTCAAGATTATTATAAAGATTATCATTTTATTGGTTCGTTCAATTTGAGTACCAACATGACATCCTTTATTGAAAAGAATTTAGGGGCTGCATTATGTGTAGAAGGAACATCAGCAAATCAATATTATCCACAAATTAAATTCGTTCCTATTGAACCGCCTATTTATTCCAATACAGTTATTGCCTGGAAAAAGAATCGTCCCCAAACAGCTATTATGAAAAAAATAATTGAATTATTTAATGAAATGAATAAGTAACAAGGTTACTTATTTTTTTGTATACATTCAATAATAATTTATTAAAACAATATAAAGTTTTGACAAATAACAAAAACAAGTGTAAATTATGGGTATAGATGGAAAGGAGAATCAACGTGGCAGTATTTTTTGAAAATATTGGTAAATACATTTCAAGATTTAATGATGCTTTTGTCGTTACAATTGAATTATCAATTATCTCTTTAATTCTTGCGACAATTATTGGGATCGTTGTAGGTTTGATTAATACTTCAAAAAGTAAATCAATCATCATGAAAATCTTAAAATTTATCAGTAACATTTATATCGTAATCATTCGTGGAACACCGATGTTAGTTCAAATCTTAATTATTTACTTCGGTATTGCACAGGTCTTAAGACCAACTGGTTTTTCTTGGCTTCGATTAGGGGGAACATTTGGAGCTGGGGTTGTAGCATTATCATTAAATGCCGGTGCTTATATGGCAGAAATCGTTAGAGCGGGGATTGAAGCTGTTGATATTGGACAAATTGAAGCAGCAAGATCGCTTGGTTTACCATATAGTAAAACAATGACAAAAGTTGTCTTACCACAGGCATTAAGAACAATGTTACCATCCATTATTAATCAATTTATTATTTCAATTAAAGATACTTCTTTATTATCAGCAATTGGGCTTGCTGAACTTACAAATGTTGGGAAAACAGTTGCCTCCACATGGACAAGCCAAACAATGTCATTATTTTGTTTGATGGCTCTCTATTATTTAGTGATGTGTACAGTGCTAGCTAAAGTCGCAAAAATTGTAGAAAAGAGGTTGTCATATGGAAGATAATGTAAAAGTATCAGTTCAACATCTTAATAAGAAGTTTGGTCAATTAGAGGTCTTAAAAGATATTTCAGTAGAAATAAAAGAAGGGGAAGTCATTTGTTTAATTGGTCCATCAGGATCAGGAAAATCAACATTTTTAAGATGCTTAAATCGCTTGGAAGAAATCACAGGCGGTAAGGTCATTATTGATGGGCATGACCTTACTGATGAAAAATTAGATATCAATAAAGTAAGAGAAAACATTGGAATGGTATTTCAACATTTTAACTTATTTCCACGTATGACAGTGAAAGAAAACATTATGTTAGCACCAGTTCAATTAAAGAAAATGACTAAAGAAGAAGCTGAACAAAAAGCTTTAGCTTTATTAGATAGAGTCGGTTTAAAAGATAAAGCCGAAACTTATCCAAGTCAATTATCAGGTGGTCAAAAACAAAGAGTGGCTATCGCTAGATCACTAGCAATGAATCCTGATATCATGTTGTTTGATGAACCAACAAGTGCCTTAGATCCAGAAATGGTAGGGGAAGTATTAGCCGTTATGAAAGATCTAGCAAGTCAAGGAATGACAATGGTTGTGGTGACTCATGAAATGGGCTTTGCTAGAGAAGTAGGATCTAAAGTCATCTTTATGGATGGGGGATATATTGTAGAACAAGGTGATCCTCATGAAGTGATTAATCATCCAAAACAACAAAGAACGATAGATTTCTTAAATAAAGTATTATAGGTTATCACACAAATGTGTTGATATATATTGAAAGGGGAAGAGAAATATGAAAATGAAAAGATTAGGAGCGTTAATGTTAGCTGGATTAATGGCTATTTCATTAACAGGTTGTGGAAGTAGTTCATCAAGTGGAAGTAGCGAAAAAACATATATCATTGCTACGGATAAAACATATCCTCCATTTGAAATGGAAAATGATCAAGGTAAATTAATAGGGGTAGATATGGATTTAATTCGTGCTATCGCTAAAGATCAAAAATTTAAAATTAAGATTAATTCATTAGGATTTGATGCCGCATGTACTGCCTTAGAAGCAGGGGAAGCAGATGGTGTTATTGCTGGTATGACAATTACTGATGAAAGAAAACAAAAATATGATTTTTCAAAACAATACTATGAAACAGGTGTTTCAATGGGTGTTAAAAAAGACTCGGGTATTAAAAGTTATGATGATTTAAAAGGTAAAACAGTTGTAGCTAAAACAAGTACTGCTGGTTTAGCTTATGCACAAAAGATTAAAGATAAATATGGATTTAACTTAGAAGTTGTTGAAGAATCAACATTCATGTTTGAAAAAGTAAAATCTGGTGAAGCTGTAGCATGTTTTGAAGATACACCAGTATTAAAATATATGATTAAAACAGGTGAATTAGATTTTGATACTCCTTGTGGTAATGAAAATCCTGCTTATTATGGATTTGCAGTATTAAAAGGTGAAAATGCTGATTTATTAAAGAAATTTAATAAAGGTTTAGCTAACTTAAAGAAAAATGGTCAATACGATAAAATCTTAGCTAAATACGAATAATGTAAAAAAGCGGTATCTTGAGATACCGTTTTTTCTTTTACCAATTTTTTCCATATTCGTACCGTATTGTTGATTGAATTGGTTGGTATATTGATGATGGAGGTAAAAATATATGATAAAAAATGCTTTATTAAGTTTAAAGAAGAATATAGGAAGAACGATTCTCTTATTCTTTATCATTGTACTTATTACAAATCTTGTGATTGCTGGACTGTCAATTCAATCAGCGTCTAATAAAGAAATGCAACAGCTACAAAGTCAACTAGGTAATGATGTGACATTAACAGTTAACTTTAAAAATATGATGCAAGATAGACAACCTGGAGAAGCAGTAAATGAACAAAGTAATCAAATAACACTAGAGATGGCAGATAGTGTGAAGAATTTAAAATATGTAAAAAACTATAACTATACCATTTCTACTTCTGCTAATAGTGATAGTGTAAGTGCCATTAAAAGTGAATCTTCTAATAATATGCCAGGACGTAAAGAAGACGAAGGAGATTTAACGATTAGTGCGAATACGACAATGAAATACTTAGATTCTTTTACTAATGAAAGATACAAGTTAACATCAGGTAGATTACTCACTGCAAAGGATAGTAGTAGTCAAAACTGTGTAATTGAAAAGAATCTGGCAAGTGATAATAACTTAAGTGTGGGTGATACTTTTACAGTATATACAACAGTGAATGATCAAAAGATAAGTCAAGAATTAACAGTTATAGGTATTTATGAAATACAATCATCAGACAATATGCAAATAGGAGATGCTCATTTTAATAATCCTGTTAATACCATTTATACCGGTTTATCTGTAGGACAAACCTTATCTAATAGTAGTGAGAATTTAACATCAGCCACTTATTATTTAGATGATCCTAAAAATGCAGATAGTTTTGTTAAATTAGCTAAAAAGAAAACAAGTATTGATTTTAATACTTATTCTTTAGAAACAAATGATCAAATGTATAAACAAAATGCTTCTTCATTAGAAAATATGAAATCTTATGCTCAGTTATTTGTATGGATTATTGTTATTGGAGGAAGTGCTATTTTATGTTTAATTTTAGCTTTAACGATTAGAAATCGTTATTATGAATTTGGTGTTTTATTATCACTTGGACAAACTAAGGTTAAAATTATCTTACAACAATTATTAGAAATATTAGTGATTGCAGTGATAGCCATTGTTATTTCGTTGGGTACTGGTAAAGTAGCAGCCAATTCTATTTATCAAGTCATGGAAAGTAGTCAAACTGTTCAACAAAATGGTGGTCCTCAACATATGGATAATAATAAACAAGATCAACAAAAAGAACTGGATGTATCCATTACATCAGATAATGTCATTGAATTATTTGCGATTACTGGAGCAGTATGTGTTGTTTCAATCATTGTTCCAGCAACCTACATATTAAGACTCTCACCAAGAGAAATACTAACGAGAAAGGAAGGATAGTATGGAATCTTTATTAGAATTCAAAAATGTAAGTTATTCATATCCTGATGGACAAGATGATCATCCTGTTTTAAAAGATACTTCTTATTCATTTGAAAAAGGGAAGGTCTATGCTATAGTGGGATCTAGTGGGAGTGGGAAAACAACAACTCTGGCATTAGCCTCAGGTTTAGATAGTCCTCAAGAAGGAAAAATCTTATATAAACAAGAAGATATAAGTCAAATAGGTTTAACTAAGTATCGTAAAGAAAAAATGACGATCGTATTTCAGTCTTATAATCTTATTTATTATATGAATGCTTTGGATAATGTGATGTTAGCTTTAGATATCGCTCATAAAAAAATAAAAAATAAAAAAGAGTATTGCTTACAAATACTTGATCAATTAGGAATCTCTAAAGATATGGCTTTAAGAGATGTGAGAAAATTATCAGGTGGACAACAACAAAGAGTCGCTATTGCTAGAGCGATTGTCAAGGATACTGATTTGATATTAGCTGATGAACCTACTGGTAATCTAGATGAAGATAATGCATTAGAAGTCATGAAATTATTTATTGAATTAGCACATCAAGAAAATAAATGTGTGATTATTGTTAGTCACTCACTCACATTAGCTTCAATGTGTGATCAACAATTAAAAATAAAAAATGAAAAGCTTATTGATTATTTTCAATAAGCTTAATTTGTTATAGGATTTTTCATTTTTTTCTTTTTCTTACGTTCATACATTAAAGCATCCGCATCATTAATCATTTGGGTTAAATCTAATTGGGAATGATTAACATCAATGACTGAAATACCATAAGAAACAGTTGTTTTAAAAGGTAAATGATGATGATGATTTTCACTTAAGGTGACATCTTCAATTGTCTGTTTAAAGTGATTGATAAATGATGTTCCTGCACATTTAAAGATAACTACAAATTCATCACCACCAATACGACCAATAACACTATTATCTTTAAAAATACGATTAATAATATGTGTTGCTACTTTAATGGCTTCATCACCATATTTATGTCCAAAATTATCATTAATATATTTAAGTCGATCAATATCAGCTAAAAAGAAATAAGCATTTTCTTTTTCGTTTAATGAATTTAAAAGACGATGTGCAGATTCTATAAGACCTCTACGATTTAATAAACCAGTAAGCGTATCAGTAGTAGAGAATTGTTTTAATTTATTTACTGCAGCAGAGAAATGCAAAGAAGAACCTATTTGACTTGAAATATAATCAATCAATTCAGATTGATCTAAAGATAAATCTGAAATAAAGAAACCAATTTGATAGTCGTTAGAATAAATAGCAGAAATTAACTGATAAGGTTTAATATCATTAAATATATTATGAAGATAATAAGCTTGTTGAGAACAAGGTATCACTTGTTGATTTTCTATTTTAAGTTTTAAATATACCTTATCAGGTAGCTCAAATGGTTTATTATGATAGTAAGGAATCATTTCTTGATAAAGATATAACTTCGCATTCTTTACACCAAAATGTTGTAAGTTATTAGCGAGTACATCAAAAATATGATTGTATTTATTCACCAGTGCGCTTTCACGATTTACTTTATTTAAATTAGTAAATTCTTCATGATAATGTAATTCTCTTTTAGAAATAATCATATGATAAGAAGTAATGATTTTTGAATAGATTTTTCGATAAAAGAGATGAACATTTTTTTGATGTGAATGATAACAATCTAAAACAAAAGAAGTTGCACTTAAAAACCTTTCAATATCAATATAATTAAGTAAATCATAAGTAAAAATACCTTCAATTATTTGACTCATATCTCTTTTTGTTGAAGTATCAACTAACTGATCTTCATGAACAGTGAGTAATAAAGTAAATAATTGATTGACATTATCTTTAATTGGCAAATGATAAACTAAACGATTATCAAATACATAATTAGTAATACCACTAGCGACATAATCTACTGGTAAGTGAGATTCTTTACAATCAAGTAAAAAACGATATAAATAATCTTCAGTTTGCGCATTATAACCAACAGATTCTCGAGGAATAAAGAACGTATCAATTGTTTTATGAAAGTGTTTATCTTTTTTTAAAGTGGATAATCCCTCAATCGCTCCCATATAACCTAAATAAGAAGGATCAGTGTGGCATGAAGATAATAAAGGGATACAATGAGCAGCAATAGGTTCATCATCAAAGCCACAAATAAAGATATCTCGACCAATCTTTTTATTTGTCACAGCATTAACCTGTTGATACAAACAAAGTGCCAGTTCATCAGATGCACACATAATCCCATCTATATAGGGATGTAAAATAAGCCAGTCACGGATAAGTTCATTATGATTTTTCGTATAATCGGATGCATAAAGAATATCATCATCTTGAATAGCCAAAGTGTGGTTTTTTAAAGAGGTTTTAAAGGCTTCAACCCTTTCAATAGAACCATGTGAGTCTTTTTTACCACTGATCATCCCAAGATGAAGACATCCACAATTTTCAATCATATAATCAACAGCTTCTTTGGTTCCGGAAAAATTATTATATGATACAGAACTATATAGTGGTGAAGGTTGATTTAAAATAATAATAGGTACTTCAAATGATTTTAAAAATGCTTTAGCTATATCATTATTTTCTGGACATATTGATGAATAGGGAATTAATAAAAAATCAAGATCCATAACATTAGCGTATTGATAAACAATAGATTTTTGATAATGATCAAGTTCTTGGTTTTCTTTTATCTTTCCACCATTTAAAATGATAAAATCAGCATCCATTTCAAGACAGGCAGCATGGGCTCCACGTGTTATCTTAGATAAATAATGAGAATCTGAGCAAATAAGGAGACCAACACGAGGACGTTTCTTCATTTTAAATCACCTCCGAATACCACTATTATACCACTGATTAAGCGCTTACACAATAAGACTTACACGAGTAAGTCTTATTGAAAAGCAAGTTGATTTTTAGATGTTAAAGAAGGAATTTGAAGACCTATTTTAGCTCTTTGATGATAAGGGATTAGTTGAAATAAAGGACAAAGATACATAAAAGGAGAATAACGTAATTCATGCTTTAAAATAGATAGAACATGTTCTAATTTTAAAGTCGTATCAATTTCTAAAATGAGATCATAATCTAATTGATAACTGTTTTTAATTTTAATACGGGAATCTTGATGATTTTGAATCATCAATGAAAAAACATGATAATTACCAGATGTTAAACAAAGTTTCATTCTCTCACCTCCTCTTTTATTTTTTACAAACTAAAAGAATTTATGCTTATCATGACTCAATTATTTACATAAATTTACAATTTAGTTATAATGTAATAAAAAATTATTAGTGGGGTGGAAATCATGATTTTAAATACAATGTGTAAATTGTTTTTTGCGATTATTATTGGTTTTGTATTAAATAAAAAAGATATTTTAAATACGAAAGTAAATAAAAGTATTTCTTCTTTAATTATTCAAATTGCCAATCCATGTTTAATTGTTGGATCAGTTGCTTCAATGAAAAGTGGAAATAATCATTTAGCGATAGAATTATTAACAGTAGGTTTAGTTATCTATATTGCGATGCCCATTATTAGTTTTATTTTAGTTAAAGTATTACCATTAAAAGCTGATTATCAAAAAACATATATTTGTATGCTTATGTTTTCTAATTGTGGTTTTATGGCTTTGCCTATTTTACAATCAATGTTTGGCAATCAAGCTGTATTCTATAATACATTACTCCATATGCCTTATAATCTTTTATTCTTTACACTGGGAGCTTATTTACTGGCTAAAGATGGTGAAGGAGATTTTAAATTTGAAATTAAACAATTGGTTACCCCAGGTGTCATTTCATCTATTTTAGCGATAGTATTATATTTTACAGCCTATTCATTACCAACCCCTATAAGTGAATCTCTTAACTTTGTTGGTTCACTTGTTACCCCACTATCTATGATTTCTATTGGTGCATCTATTGGTGATTATCCAATACTTGAGGTACTAAAAGATAAAAGTTTATATTTTATTACAGTGTTAAGATTAGTCGCAGCACCCCTATTTGTTTTCTTTCTCGCAAGTTTTTTAACGCAAGATATGATGATTATTAAAATTGCGACTATTTCAATCGGTATGCCAGTAGGTTCAATGGTAGCCATGGGAGCAAATGAATATAATGGTAATGTTCAAGTAGCTTCTTCAGGTGTTGCTCTTTCTACATTATTATCATTGATAACAATTCCTATCATGTTATTTATCTTGGGTGCCTAGACAAAATAAGGGAAAGCCCCTATAATAAGAGTACAATATAAATAAACAGGGGAGCTTGTAGACAGGCTGAGAGTAAGTTGTAAACTTAGACCCATAACCTGATTTGGATAATGCCAACGTAGGAACGATACATAGGACAGAGATTCTTTTCAGGTTCTCTGTTTTTTTATAAATAAAAGGAGAACACAATGAAAGAACAATTAGAAAACGTAAAGAAAAAAAGACCACTTATTCATAACATTACAAATTATGTAACTGTTAATGATGTGGCCAATATGATTTTAGCTGTAGGGGCAAGCCCTATTATGGCTGATGATGAAGGGGAAGTCGAAGAAATTACTTCCATTTGTAATGGTTTAAATATTAATATTGGAACTTTAAATCATAGAACAATTCAATCTATGATCAAGGCAGGAAAAAAAGCAAATGAATTAAATCATCTTGTCTTATTAGACCCAGTAGGAGTAGGAGCCAGTACTTTAAGAACTCAAACTGCACTAAAATTAATCGAAGAAGTTCAATTTTCAGTTATTAGAGGAAATATTTCAGAAATTAAAACACTTGCTTTAAACCAAGGAAATACCCATGGTGTAGATGCGAGTGAAATGGATGCCGTTACTCAAGATAACCTAGAACAAAACGTTGCTTTCGTAAAAGAATATGCTCAAAAAATGAATGCCATTATCGCTGTCACAGGAGCAATTGACTTAGTAAGTGATGGAAAAGAATGTTATGTTATTTATAACGGGGAAAAAGAAATGAGTGCGATTACAGGTACTGGATGTCAATTATCAGGGTTAATGACAGCTTATATTACAGCTAATCCTAAAACACCATTAAAAGCATGTGTCGCAGCAGTATGCCAAATGGGATTAGCAGGTGAAATCGCTAAAACACATCTACAGTCATTTGAAGGAAATGCCACTTATCGTAATCGTATTATTGATGCAGTGAATCATATGGATGGATATATTTTACAAGCAGGAGCTAAATATGAAATTAAATAAGAATGATTTATTATTATATGCGGTAACTGATCGTAGATGGTTAAAAAATCAAACTTTGTATCAACAGGTAGAACAAACCCTTAAAGGGGGAACAACAATGGTACAAATTCGTGAAAAAGATTTAGATCATGAATCTTTTTTACAAGAAGCAAAACAAATTCAAGTATTGTGTAAACAATATCAAGTGCCACTTATTATTAATGATGATGTTCAATTAGCTAAGGAAATTGATGCTGATGGTGTACATATTGGTCAAGATGATTTAGATTTAAAGAAGGCAAGAGATATCTTAGGACCTGATAAGATTATTGGTGTATCGGCTCATGATTTAAATGAAGCTAAGATGGCTTATGATGGGGGAGCAGATTATTTAGGTGTTGGTGCTATTTTTACAACCGCAACTAAAGATGATGCTGATGCGGTTTCTTTAAAAACATTAAAAGAGATTTGTCAACAAATTGATATTCCTGTTGTAGCCATTGGGGGTATTAATGAACACAATATTTTATCATTAACCGGTAGTGGTATTGATGGTGTCGCTATTGTCAGTGCTATTTTTGCGAGTGATGATATTCAAGGTAGTAGTGAAATTTTAAAACAAAAAACACAAAGAATTGTTCATCCCCAAATTCATAGTGCTTTAACAATAGCTGGAAGTGATAGTAGTGGTGGTGCAGGCATTCAGGCAGACTTAAAAACCATGTTAGCACATCATGTTTATGGTATGAGTGCGATTACGGCTTTAACTGCTCAAAATACAGCAGGAGTAGCCGGTATTTTAGATGTGACACCTGATTTTCTTGCTTTACAGTTAGATAGTATTTTTCAAGATATCTATCCTGAAGCAGTAAAAATAGGTATGGTGTCCAAAGGATCACTCATTAAGGTTATTGCTGATAAATTACACCAATATCCCGTTTATAATATTGTGATTGATCCCGTCATGGTAGCAACCAGTGGGGCAAAATTACTTAATGATGATGCAATTAACGTACTTAAAGATTACTTATTTTCTTTAGCAACAGTTCTCACTCCTAATATTCCCGAAGCAATGATTTTGTCTGATATAGAAATTAAAAATGAAGAAGATATGAAAAAAGCAGCTCAAATTATGAGTGAAAAATATCAATGTGCCATTTTAGTTAAAGGTGGACATCAAATTAATGACGCTAATGATTTATTATACGACGGTCATCACTTTACATGGTTTAAAGGGAAAAAAATTGATAACCAAAATACCCATGGGACAGGATGTACTTTATCAAGTGCCATTGCTTCTAACTTAGCCAAAGGTGATAACTTACATGATGCAATCAAAAAAGCTAAAGATTATATTTCTGGATGTTTACAAGAAAATTTAGATTTGGGTAGTGGTCAAGGACCTATGGACCATGGATATAAATTAAAATAAACAAGATATTTTTATCTTGTTTTTTTAATTTAGAAAATATAAAGAGATAAAAAAACATTATGATATACTTTTTTTGAGGTGAAAGTATGAAACAAAAAGTATTATTTTTTGATATTGATGGAACATTAATATGGTCGCAAGCAGGAATTATGGACATTCCTCAAGGAGTAAAAGAACAATTATTGAAACTTAAAGCACAAGGACATAAATTATTTATCTGTAGTGGCAGACCTAAAGCTATGTTAGAAGATAAATGGTGTGATGGAACATTTGATGGTTATATTCTTACTAATGGTGCATATGTAGAAATTGATGGACAATCAATCTATGAAAATAGAATGGATTATGATTTATCTATGCAAACAGTAAAGATGTTAGAAGAGTTAAAATGTGATTATATGATTGCAACAGCCCATCATCTTTATATTGATCCTCGTCATCAAGAACTTTATCAATTTTTTGTTAATTTAAGACATAATGATGATTTATTTACAACAAAGTTTAATCGTGATGAAGTGTTAAAAAAAGTATTGAAAATAGAAGCAAATGTAACAAATCAAGATAAAGACAAAATAGAAGAATATATCAAAAAACATTTTGGATATGTGATTAACTATGATGAACATGGTAGTGATAATGCATTTGAGTTTTATTCACCTACTATTTCCAAAGCAACAGGAATTCAAAAAGTATTAGATTATTATCATCTAGATCAAGAAGCGACTTATGCCTTTGGTGATGGCGAAAATGATTTAGAAATGGTTGAATATTGTCATGTAGGAGTTGCAATGGGCAATGCCTGTTCTCTATTAAAAGAAAAAGCCAACATTATTTGTAAATCTATTAGAGAAAATGGTTTAGAAGAGATATTAAAAATATTGTTTTGTGAATAATACATATGTCAAGACTGTTATTTAAAAATCTAATTGGTATAATGATATTCATGAGGTGAATTTTTTATGGAATGTGCATTATATTTTAAGGACATGGATAATAAAGATCATAATAATTATCCAAAGAAAGTCTATCGAGTAGAAGAATCAAAAATGTTTATTGAAATACTCGATGAAAATCATATTCAAGGATGTTCTAAATACTTTAGCAGTATTCGTGCAAGAGATAATTATATTAACGATAGAAAAGAACATATCTTGAGAATTAATGATAATGAAGTGAAAAACATTCAAAACTATTGGCAAAACACAAGCAAATAAAAAAGCATCGTCAGATGCTTTTTTATTTTTTATAAGAAACAACACGACGATAGCCGGTATTAAAGTCAACTTCGTTTTCTAATACCTCACTATTTTTTAAATGATGAAGATTACGCATAACTAATTGACAATATGCATTTCTCACACTATCCCAAACAAAGCCACCCGAACTATGAGGGGTAATCATGACTCTGTCTATGTTCCATAATGGCGAAGAACAATCTAATGGTTCATTTTCAACAACGTCAAGTCCTACGCCATAAAGATGCCCTTCATTTAAAATTTGAACTAAATCATCACTAACGATTGCACTTCCTCTACCTACATTAATAATAATAGCATCAGGTTTCATTTTAGATAATTTTTTATAATCAAATAAATGAATTGTTTGTTTATTTTGAGGTAAAGCAAGAATAACAAAGTCACATTGTGGCAAGAGTTCATCTAATTGATCTAATGTATAAATATCATCTACATAAGGAAGATGATCTTGTTTTCTTCTTTTTACAGCAGATATATGACAATCAAATGCCTTTAATCTTCTTGCTGTTTCATAACCAATATCACCATAACCTACAATACAAACATGACTGTGATAGATTTCTTTTCCTTGTTTTAACGGATGCCATTGTTGTTTTGTCATTTGCAAAGAATAGAATTTAAAGTTTTTACATAATGCAATCATCATGCCGATAATATGTTCACTTATGGCTTTACCATAACTTCCACTTGCATTTGCTAACTGGGTGTTTTTGTGAAGGATACCTTCTTTAATATAAGCATCACTTCCAGCACTATTTAAAAAGATAGCTTGAAGATGTTCTTGATTTAATTGGAGTGATAAAGAAGGATTACCGATAATCACATCTGCGTTATCAATATCTTTTTGTGTAGGCTTTTTATTGATGATAAAGGTATCATCAATAAAAGCATTTTGAATTTCTTTTATTTCTTGATCTTGTAAAGGTGCACATACTAATATTTTCATCATGATACCTCCGTTGTTATTATACATAAAAAAAGCCCAAGTTGGGCTTAATCGGACATAATATTTTTGATACAACCTGTTATTGTTAAATAATGTTGATAAAGTTGTTCTAAATATTGTTTTCCTTCTGGAGTGATTTTATAGTAAACACGTGTTTGTCTTTTGTTAATAAGACGGCGTTCACTTGTAATGTAACCTTGATCTGTTAATTTATAAAGAATTGGATACATTGTTCCTTCTGCAATATTAATATGACCATCAGATTGTTTTTTTAAAGTTTGTACAATTTGATATCCATAACATTCTTCTCCAGAGTCGATAATTTTTAATAAAACCATTTCTATTCTAAAAAAATTCTTTGCAGTACGTGTCATATTATCTCCTTTTTTATTCTATAGATTAATATTATTACTATCGTCATAATTGTCAAGTTTTTTGCATTTTTTGGTAATAAAAAATAATAATTTACTAGAAAATATAATAAAATCTTTACATTTTTGACACATTTTTACCAAAATTTGGCAGTAAAATAGAATTAGAAATAAATAAGGGGTGATATCATGAAAAAATATGTTTTATCAATGATAACAATGATAGGGGTTATCTTGACATCAGTTCAATCATGTTTCGCATTAACAAATCAAGCAGTCAATGAAAGTAGTCATCCGCCATATTGGCTTATTATTTTAATTATTGGAACATTTATATGGATGGTTATTCTTTACTGTATGGAAAATCATCACAATTAAAAAAGCAGGGGAACCTGCTTTTTTAATGTGTTTGTGGATACATTGCAAAACTATTGGCGATAAATAAGAATAACAAACCAGTATGTAACCAAAAGATAGTATAATCTAAAGTACCATGTAATAAAATGACAACAATACAACTGATAACAAGGGCCAAGTAGCTACGATTAAGATTTTGTTTAACAACGATAAATAATCTTTTGAAGTTATCAATAACATAAGGCACTAACAAACCAATTCCTACAATACCAAATGATAAGATAGGATCTAAATAAACACTATGAGCATGTTGAGTAGCATGACCACCATATTGTTTAAAAATCATCATATAAGTCATTGGACCTTGTCCAAATAAAGGATGCGCTTTTATTCCTTGAATAGCTGCTTTCCAAATCTTTATACGTACTGCATAGTTAGAAAGAAGATATTCTATACGAGGAAACTTATCTGGATGAATGAAGAAAAAGGCAACAATGGCTAAAAAGCCAATCCCTATTAAAGTACATAATTTATAATTTTTATTAATAATCAAAAAGATAATCATCGCACCGGCAATCGCAATTAAAGCAGTACGGCATCCTGTCATATAAAGCATAAAGACATTAAGTAAACCTACACATACATAATAAATAGATTTTTTAATATTGTGCTTTGTTGTAAAAAATTTATAGGTAATCATCATGATTAAAAATTCAATCATCATAGCATAGTAGTTAGCGTTAAAGAAAACGCTGTTTAACCTATTTTCTCTTCGTGAAAAGATTTTTAAAGTAAAGTGTGAATAACCTAAACGATGTAAAATAACAGTTTGTTCATACAACCCATAAATAGCCCAAAAAATAGATAAAAAAATCAATAAGTCTACAATAAGTTCAAATAATTCAGGTGTAATATGTTCACGGTAATAAAGCATTAACATTATGAAAATAGCGATAGCGACAACGCAACCTACACCAATCAAGTTTTTAGATATCACAGAAACAATCAAAGATAACCCTAAAAATAAATACAAATATTTAATTTTAGGAGTATTTTTAAAAGCGTCTATTCCTTTTTTTGTGTACAATAAGTATAATGCTTCTATGACATAGATAGGTCCACTAATATAGAAGGGAAATGTCAAAACAAAGCAAGAAAACAAAACCAATAGTTGATCTTGATTAAATTTATCTTTTAAAATTTGTAAATATTTCATATTTTACCTCCATGGTAAGATAACTATAACATAAAAAGGAGTTATTATGAAAAAGTATCTATATATTTTTAATTATCCCCCAGAAGATCATGATTTATGTGCTTTAGAGTTTAAGTATCTCTTTCACGAAGAATATCAAGGACAGTATTATTTAACAAATCAAGATATTTGTCAGGATGATAGTGTCTTTATTAAGGCGAAGATTGATATTTTTGCGATGAGTGAAAATTTTGATGAACTATTAAAAGAAGTCAAAGCATTGAATTATGAATACCCTGATTTTAAAGTGATTTACGTGAAAAATAAAATGAATCATGTCGAATATCGTGATAGTTTGAAAAAATGTAAAGATTTATCATGGATGATTGAAGGAACGGTTAAACTCAATCAGCCTTTACATACTATTGCTTTAACTTATTTAAATAATATGTGGATATGTGGTTATTATCATCATGGTATCCCGACATGGAAAAAACATGACGATAAACCGTGGACTTTTTCTAATTCTTTAGATATTCGTCTAGCAAGAACATTAGTAAATATTGCAAGTGGAGGAAATAAAGATTTAACTATCATCGATCCCTGTTGCGGGATGGGTACAGTCGTATTAGAAGGATTAGCTTTGGGATTGAATATAGAAGGCTATGATATTTCCAGGGAAATATCATGGCATGCTAGAAAGAATCTAGAGTATTATGGCTATGATGGACAACTGATTCAAAGAAAAGATATTCATGACCATACCAAGGTTTATGATGTGGCTATTATGGATATCCCTTATAACCTCTATACACCTATCACTTATGAAGAACAATGTTCTATGATTCAAGCTTCTAGAAAAATCTGCAAGAAAATGGTCATGGTCACTTTTGAGGATATGACTAAAGAAATAGAACAAGCTGGATATAAAATTATTGATTGTTGTCTTAGAAAAAAGACGGAGTATGTTAAATTTGGACGATATATTTATGTTTGTAACTAAAAAAAGAAATTCATTATAGGATTTCAATTTTGTACAATCAATTTGTACATTGTAGTGAAAAATATTTTTATTATTTGCGGAAGATGATAAAATGATATATTAAGAGGTGCTTATAAATGTATATATTAGATAAAGTTGGGTTAAGTATAGAAATATTGGATTCCTTATCATATAAAACTGGATTGTCAGTAAGCATGAAAAGAACTTTGCGACATTTTGATAAAAATGAAGTATTAAATGATATAAGAAATGCGCGACAATGGTATAATATGCAAGATATATTATATAGGTTACCCGTTGATTTAAGAATTAAAAGTATTGGATCAGCGGCTATGAAGTTTGACAGATATCCTACAGCAATTTTTTCTCGTGTCTTTAATGATATTCTGGGGTTTAGATCAATTTGTTCAAACTATGAGGAAGTTTTATCACTTAAAACTGAAGAAAAGATAAGAATTGTTGATATGTCTAAGGGAAAAAACAATGACGATGGATATCGAGGTGTTCATGTATATTATCAAAAAGATAATTTCCACTATCCAATAGAAATACAGTTTAATACATATTATGATAGACAGTTTAATGATTGGATGCATGATAAATTTTATAAAAGAGGTTATGATAATCAAATTGGTATAATCTTGCGTAAACTATATGAGGGTGGTAAAATAAAATCAGTTAAAGAGTTTGAGGAGGTGTTAGCAAATGTGCTATTTAATTGCAAAAAAATTTAAAAAATCCGGGTGTATTGCATTACAAACTGAACCAGGAGAAAAAATGGCAAAATTCGCTGATGCTTTACAGGAAAAACTTGGATACGATACACAAATTATAACTATTAGTAGACCAATGGCATATGGTGAATACGAGCCATATCATTTTGTTGATAGTTATGATGAGTTTAGTAAACAGGCGAGTTTGTTATAAAAATTAAAGTGAAAATTATTTGGAATCTTTTTATATAGGATTCCTTTTTAATAAATGCTGGATATAAAATTATTGATTGTTGTCTTAGAAAAAAGACGGAGTATGTTAAATTTGGACGATATATTTATGTTTGTAACTAAAAAAAGAAATTCGTTTACAGAATTTCTTTTTTGATGTTTTCTATATCCTGACGATCAATAATCATATCTAAAACTAAATCATACTCATTTGATGTGAGTTCTTGTAAAAAGTCATCATTATATCCAGAATAAAATTTATGAAAATATTTCAAAACTAATTCCTTTTGTTTTTCCTTCATTGCAAGACCTCTTTCTAAGGCTTTAGACCATTCTTCAAATTCAATCATTTCTTCATCTGATAATAAGATATCTTCTCGATTATAACGCTTAAATTTTCTTTCCATAATCTTAATCACCTCTTTTTCTATCCTCATTATATCATCTGATAATCCGTTTTTAAATATGTATAAAAGTAATTCTAATTCCGTTAAGTTTTCAATTCCTTTTGTTTCACTTATCACATTAATATAAGGGAGTTGAACATAGACACGATGAATTAAATTATATCTTTCTTGATGATTTTCATCATTTTTAGAAGTATACCAGTCATATAACTTAGGATGACGTGAATCCATATCATCAATGAGAATCATTTGAAAAATCGGATTCATTGTATCAATATAACTTTGCCCCTGTTTAATTTGATTGGCTAATAATTTAGCACCATAACCTTGAAAACGATAATAATGATATTGATTAAACATCGAATTTTGCATTTCGATATTAATGATTTGACCTTTATCATCAACAATTGTAAGATCAAGTTTCATGTTTTTATCTTTGTTGTTTTGGGGATAAAGTTCAGGATTCATGACTTGAATATGATGAGGATGAATGTGTAAAATACCTTCAATCAAAAGACGAAGCAAATATAAACAGTCAGGATCTTGATCATCATGTAACAGATATTTAAAGAATAGATCATTTTTAAAATCGATACCTGGTTTCAATAATAAAACACCTCCACTATTTATATATAAAAAATATAAGAGAATTTCTTTTTTTAACTTACAAGAAAAATATTTTTTTGTTATAATGTCGAGGAAAATCGTGTTAACCGATTAGATGTAAGTCCAGCAATCAAGCGCGCAATCTATTGTGAAATATTCACAAGGTTGGGCGTTTTTGTTATAGAGGAGGACTTATATGGAAAGTACAAATAAAATGGCAGATGAGCCTGTAAAAAAACTATTATTATCAATGGGAATACCTATTATTTTTTCGATGCTGTTACAAGCACTTTATAATATTGTAGATAGTGCTTTTGTATCTAATATGAAGGGTTGTGGTGAAGTAGCCTTAAATGCATTAACACTTGCTTTTCCAGTGCAAATGCTTATGGTAGCGATAGGGATAGGAACGGGAGTAGGCGTGAATGCACTGATTGCTCAATGTTTAGGACAAAATGATCGTCAAAGAGCGAGTCATAGTGCTGGCAATGCACTCTTTTTAGGTTTTATTATCTATTTTGTTTTTTTTGATATTTGGTTTATTTGGAACGGATTTTTATGTCAGAAGCCAAAGTCATAATCCCCAAATTGTCACAATGGCAAGTCAGTATTTAAAAATATGTTGTATTGCTTCATTTGGTATCGTGTTCTATTCTTTGTATGAAAAAATAATTCAAGCTACTGGACGGTCTATGTATACGACAATTGCGCAAGTAAGTGGGGCAGTGTTAAATATGATTTTAGATCCAGTTTTGATATATGGCTTATGTGGATTACCAGCTTTAGGAGTAAACGGTGCAGCTATAGCAACAGTTCTAGGTCAAATATGTTCTTTTGCTTTAGATTTTTATTTTCATTATCAATATGATCATGAAATCAGCAATGATTTAGGATACCTAAAACCCAATATACGAATCATTAAACAAATTTACGCTATTGGTTTTCCGGCTATTATTGCTCAAGCATTGATGTCAATTATGACTTATGCTTTAAATGTTATTTTTGGTATGGTTGATGAAAGAATTGTAACGGCATATGGGCTTTATTATAAAATACAACAATTTGTTTTATTTGCTGCATTTGGTTTGAGAGATGCCATTACGCCTATTGTGTCATTTAATTATGGTTTACAAAATAACAATCGAATTAAAGATGGTATTCGATATGGTTTGATTTATACCTTGATTATTATGCTCATTGGTTTTGGTACACTAGAATTAAGTGCCCATGTATTTACTACAATATTTGGTTTATCTGGTCAAACTGCATCATTGTGTGAAAGTGCCATGAAAATCATATCAGTAAGTTTTATGTTTGCTGGCGCTAATATTGCTATGCAGGGATGTTTTCAAGCGTTAGAAAATGGTCTTTCATCATTGATTATTTCATTACTACGTCAATTTGTACTTGTTATACCGGTGGCTTACATACTGGCTAAACTTGTCATGGTATATAATATGCCATATTGGATATTATGGTTTACTTTTATCTTTGCAGAAGGAGTATCGACTTTAGTATCAATAATTCTATTAAAGAAGACAATGAATCATATATTTTAAAGATGATTCAATTTTAATAAAAGGAAGATTCGCTATTTATGGTAAAGACGCATCATGGTTAAATTGTTATGATGAAGGCAATTTAAAGGAGGATGTTTTATGGATACTAAAAAGATAGGATCTTTTTTAAAACAATTGAGAATAGAAAATCATTTAACTCAAGAACAATTAGGACAACAAATAGGAGTAACCAATAAAACCATATCAAGATGGGAAACAGGAAATTATCTGCCACCTATTGAATGTCTTATCTTATTAAGCGATTTTTACAAAATCAGTATTAATGAAATTTTATCAGGGAAACGAGTTCTAGATGAAAATATAAAAGAAGTTGCTGAAGAAAACATGACACAAGTATTAAAAGAAATACAAATAGAAAATAAAAAATATAAAAAGAGATTAATAGTCATATTGTTAATGACAGGAATTATAGCCGTGGCTATATTAGCGATGCTACCATTAAATACGCTTCATGATTTAATCATCTTTGTTTTGGTTATCTTACTTGCATTTATAACAAATATTCTTAATGTTATGGCACTTGATGCAAAGATAGGAAAAAAATAAAAAATTAGCACTCACCTCTTGACAGTGCTAAAAGAGAGAACTATAATGTATTTAGAAATTAGGAAAGAGAT
>NZ_QUIN01000017.1 GCF_003480255.1 Erysipelatoclostridium sp. AM42-17
CAAATTGTCTTATTGGCCGAAACAATCTCAACCACAAGTTATTTTAAATTACCGCTTTATCAATAATAAAGCTTACTCCTTTTTCTTGATTAACAGCCTTGACTTGATAACCATACATTGTCACTGTTTTATAGACAATAGAAAGTCCTAAACCAAATTGTCCTTTAGTTCCAGTTTCGTATGGTTGAAATAATAACTGAGGATCATCTTTTTCTATAGGATCACCATCATTATAAATTTCTAAATAATCTTCTTTTAATGTAACCTTGATAATTTGATGAACATAGCGACAAGCATTTTCAATAATGTTTTCGATACATATACGCCAATAATCATCCTTACCTTTAAAAATAACATCTTGTAAATCAACAACAATATCAATATCTGAATGTAACCCCTGCATTTGAATGACAATATGTTCAATTAAATCTTTCATCTTACAAACATCATCTGTTTCTTCACCACTTAAATAATCCAAACGATTTAAGTATAGTAAACTTTTAACTTTTTTATCTAAACGATCACTATTTTCAATAATCACATCTAATGATGAATCTTTATCCCCATAAGGATAAATATCATCTTTCATACTTTGAGCATAGGTACGAATTAAAGCAATCGGTGTCTTTAGATCATGAGATATATTATGAATCATTTCTTCTTTTATTTCATTTTGCTTATCTAACTCTTCTTTCATTTCAATTAATGAACGGGAAACAACCCCTATTTCATCTTCACGATCTATATTCAGTTCACTCTCTTTATCTTCTTTAATATCATTAATATATTGACGTATCTTCTTTAAAGGTTTAATTAAACTAGATAACCATATAAAAATGACAACACCTAAAATCAAAAAAGCCCCATAAAAAATATAAATAACTTGCTGCCTTAGTGCTGTAATTAACGTTTTAGAATAATCACTGTATACTAAAGAAATAACATATGTACTAGAATCATACTTTTCAATTTGATAATAAACATCATCATTACCACATTTTCCTTTTTCTTGTATTTTCTCTTTATTATTAGAAATCATTTGATAAAGTTTTTGTGAAAATACAGGTGCAAGAACACTTGCTTTTTTGGTACTCATTCCTTGAGATGGATAAAGAGTATTCGATGATACATCATATGTCATATGATAAATTTGTTTTGTTGTATCTCGATATTCTGGAGAGTAATGATATGAATAAAAGGCAGATTGTGAACGATCTAAAACATCATACATTTCTTCATCAATTACATGAGATAAGTTCTTATCAATTAAGGGAAAAAGAATAACAAAAACAGTGATTGCAATGAGTGAAAAAATAACAATCAACTGCTTTTGTAATGATAATTTTTTTAACATTAATCTAGTCGATAACCAAAGCCATAAATCGTACGTACATTTATTTCTGGCATTTTCTTTCTTAAACGTCTAAGTGTGTCATCCACAACACGATCACTACCATAATAGTTTTCATCCCAAACTTTAGATAAGACTTGTTCTCTTGATATCGCAAGTCCTTTATTTGTAATAAAGTATACTAATAAATCATATTCCTTAGTTGTAAGTGTGATTTCTTCACCGCTACGGAAGACTCTTCTTTTTTCTAAATCAATATCATAACCATCTAATTGAATTTTGGATGGATCATCATAAGATCTTTTAAGTAAATTATTAATTCTTAAAATAACTTCCTTAATATTAAAAGGCTTTGTAATATAATCATCTGAACCCTTTTCTAAGCCAATGATACGATCAAATTCTTGATCTCTTGCTGACATAAAGATAATAGGCATTTTAGGTTTCTTTTCCTTTATTTCATTAAATAATTCAAAGCCACTTGCCTTATCAAGCATAATATCAATCAACCAAAGGTGAACATCATCCTCTTTATGCAACAAAGCTTCATCATAAGTATAAAATGAACAAACTGCATATCCTTCTCTTTCTAGATATGTTCTTACTAAATCATTTAAATTTTTTTCATCATCTATAATATTTATTTTAAATTGCATATATTTCACCTCACTTTTTACTATATATAAAATATTGCCATATTATATGGCAATATTATGTGATATTATGTTATTTATCTTTTAATGACAAATCCGCGCTCTCTCATCTTATCAATGATTTTTCGTACATTTTCACTACATTTTTCATCACTATCAGCTTCAACCATGACACGAACAACTGGTTCAGTACCAGATTCACGCACTAAAACACGTCCTTCATCACCAAGTGATGCTTCTACTTCTTTAATAACAGCTTGTACTTCAGGATCATTTTGTGCTTCCTTTTTATCTCTTACTGCTACATTTTGCATTAATTGTGGATAGATTGTGACTGGTTCTGTTAATTGGGCTAATGTTTGTTTACTTTCAATAACAGCTTCCATTACTTTTAATGATGTTAAAATACCATCACCAGTTGTCGCATGTTTAGAGAAAATGATATGTCCTGATTGTTCTCCACCTAAACAATGACCATTTTTAACCATGTTTTCGTTAACATATTTATCTCCAACAGCTGTTTTTTCATAATGAATATTTTCTTTATCTAAAGCTTTATATAATCCTAAGTTAGACATGACTGTTGTAACAATTGTATCATTAGATAATTCACCATGATCTTTTAAATATTTACCACATACATATAAAATTAAATCACCATCAACAACACGTCCAAATTCATCAACAGCGATACAACGATCTGCATCTCCATCATAAGCAAAACCAATATCTAAAGCATGATCTCTTACATATTTTTGTAATACATCAATATGTGTTGATCCACAATTAGTATTAATATTTAAACCATCAGGTTGATTATTGATAACATAAGTTTTTGCACCTAAAGCATCAAATACACTTTTTGCAATGGCACTAGAAGCACCATTAGCACAATCTAAACCAACACGAATATCTTTAAATGCACGTGTAGGAATAGACATTAAATATCCAATGTAACGATTACGTCCTACTGAATAATCTTTAGCACAACCAATTTTATCTTTAGTTGCGAATGGAATTTCATCAATTTCACCATCAATATATTGTTCAATCAACGCTTCTACTTTCGCATCCATTTTATGACCATTACCGTCTAAAACTTTAATTCCATTATCATAATAAGGATTGTGTGAAGCACTAATCATAATCCCACAATCAAATCCATCTGTTCTTACAATATAAGAAACTGAAGGTGTTGTTGTCACATGTAATAAATAGGCATCTGCACCACTGGCAGTTAATCCTGATACAAGTGCATATTCAAACATATAAGAACTTCTTCTGGTATCTTTTCCAATAACCACTCTGGCTTTTTCTTTGCCATGGCTAAAATACCACCCTAAATAACGACCTACTTTGTAGGCATGTTCCACTGTTAAATTAACATTGGCTTCCCCACGGAATCCATCCGTTCCAAAATATTTTCCCATAATATCCTCCTATTTTTTAATCAAAATGCTTACATTTTGAATATCATCAATTTGATAATTTAATGATTTGTCACTTAATTCTACTGAAAGCGGAACTAAATGTCGACCTCTTTTTAAATTTTCGACATCAACATATACTGTAATGTCATTATTTGTTAGTTTATTGACCTTTGATTCAGCTCCTGTCACAGTGACCTGTACAGCCTTTGTATTAAGAAAGCTAACTTGATATTTTTGATTGTTATTCTTTACATGAATAGGTAAATCTGAAAAAGCCTTAGAAATGGCATTTGTAATGGTAACAGTACCATCAACACTGGCAAAAGACATCTTATTAACGTTAGAATCTTTGACTAATTTTAAATCTTTAAAACTTTGAGTTGAAGAAAGATTATTGACATCAATTAATACTTTAACACTATCAATATCCTTAATATTAGCTGCGTCACCATATATTCTAACTTGTGATTTAGAAAAATCAACCTTTTCAACCGCAAATCCTGATGCAATTGTTCCAGTAAATTCAGGTTCTAAGCTTACTTTTTTACTATATGAACTAACAGAACAATCAACATCAACACTTGAAGGAATAATTTTCACATTTAATACTTTACCACTACGATCATATGCTTTTACTTTACATTTTTGACTAAACGAATCTGTAATTCCCTTTAAATCAATAACAGCGTCAACCGAATATATTTTATCAATATTGTCTTGGCTACCTCGCACTTCTACTTTATCATGTTCTAAAGAATTAACCGAAACAGAATACTTACTATCAATTTTATCTTCATTAATAAAGCGATAATTTAAATCAAATGTTTTTGTCACTTTTCTCGTAATTGTTACAGTAATAGTTTGAGGTACCATCATCACTTCTACACTATCAGGAAAATTACGTGATTTAAGTTCTACTGTTTGTTCACCCTCACCTAAACCTGATAAATCTACATAAACTTCATAATTCTTAGTCAGCTTTGTAGAATAAATATCTAGTGATGGTCCAATTAATCCTACATTCACTGTTTCTGGTACTCCAGCAACATCATAATCATCTTGTAAACCTTCTATTGCTACAGGTACAGATTTGATATAATCTCCGCCATTTGGTGTAGAAAATAGCGATTCTAATGAACCTCCACTTACAGTAAACAATAAAACTACAGCTAATAAAAACGATAATATTTTAATTGATAAATTTGATTGTAACATCTTATCAAATGTTGTATTAAGCAAATTAATCATTTTAAATAAAGCTTTCGCAAATTTTTCTTTTGTAGATGTATATTCTTCGCTAATACCACGATGATTGTTTGGCTTTGATTTTTTATCTTCTTCACTTTTTTCTTTATTAATAAATTTTAAAAAGAAATCAGTAGTTGAATCATGACGTGATGAATCTTTTTTATTCATCTTCATCACCATCCTTTTCATTAGAATTAAACCAATCTAACTCATTGACAAGTGATGCTTTTAACTCTTTACGAGGGATCTTTCTAAGTTTACCATTTATCGCAAAAGAAATCGTCCCTGTTTCTTCAGATACAACAATCGTAAGCGAATCAGTGATTTCACTAATTCCTAATGCGGCACGATGACGTGCCCCATATAATGGTGATAAATCCTGATTTGTTGGCGGGAAGAAAGCAGCAGCACATACAACACGGTCATTTTTGATAATAACAGCCCCATCATGTAATGGCGTTCCTTCCCAAAAGATTGTATTGAATAACTCTGATTTAATATCAGCGTTAATCTTTGTTCCTGTATTAATATAATCAATCAATGATTGTGTTCTTTCAAAAGTAATCAGTGCTCCAGTTTGAGTCTCCGATAACTTTGTTACAGAATCAACTATTTCATCAATTAAATGCTCTTTTTGATCATCTGACAAATCATTCATCTTATAATCCAATTTCGTACGTCCCATTTTTTCTAGTAGAGAACGAATCTCTGGTTGAAAAATCACAATAATCGCAATAATTCCCCATGTTAAAACTGTATCTACTAAATATGACATTGTTGTGAGTCCTAAAATAGATGTTACAAATTTTAAAATAAGAATAATCAGTACCCCTTTAAATAATTGCATAGTACGCATATTTTGTTTAAACATACCAATTAGTAAATATAAAACATACCAAACCATAAAAACATCTAATAATGTTCTTATAATATTGACAATAAACGATAAATTAAATTGTATCGCTGAAATATTAAACATTGTCTAACCACCTTCTTATTTCATATTATACCAAAACTGATAAAGATAGGATAGAATATAAAAAATTATTTTAAAACAAAAAAGGGCATCCACCCTTTAATCATTAACAATATGATTTTGATAAATTCGTATGCCACCAATAATGATGACTAAAGTAAAAAAAGCACTACATAAAGTTAAAAGTAAATTTTGTGTAAATCCAGCAAATAAATACCCTACTATACAAGCTAAAGCCACAATAAGGGCATATGGCAATTGGGTTGTAACATGATGTAAATGATGACATTTTGCGCCCGTTGACGCCATAATTGTTGTATCTGAAATTGGTGAAATATGATCACCACAAACAGCCCCTGCTAAAATAGATGAAATAGAAATCACTAACATATTTGAGCCTTCAGGAAACAACGAAGTTGCCATTGGAATAAGAATAGCAAACGTTCCCCATGATGTTCCTGTTGAAAAAGACAAGCCTGCTCCTACAATAAATAAACATCCCGGTAAAATAGCAGTAGAAATCGAAGCAGATTGCAACATTTGATAAACAAATGCTCCTGCTTTTAACTGATTAGAAACAAGATCACCTAATACCCAAGCTAAAACCAGAATCAAAATAGAAGGCACCATCGTTTTAAATCCCTCCGGAATACATTCTACAAATTCATCATAACTCAACACTTTTCGAGATAAATACAAAACAAACATACAAATTAAAGTAAAAAATGTTCCATATACTAATCCTTTAGAAGCATCACACTGACTAAAAGCAGTGATTAAATTTTCACCTGAAAAGAATCCTCCGGTATAGATCATCCCTATCATACAGCTTACAATAAGGATAAAAACAGGTAATACCAAATCAAGCATTTGACCATCTTTTTGAACTTCATCTTCCTTGTCATCATAAGGATTCATTCCATAATGAACATCTCCCATTTTAGCTGCTGCCTCATGTTCTTTCATTTTCCCAATATGAAATTCGCTATAAATAACATAACAAACCATGACAATAGTAAGTAAAGCATAAAGATTAAATGGTATCGTATTTAAAAATAATTGAAAACCATCACCTGATGTATAACCACTTACAGCTGCTGCCCAAGATGAAATAGGTGCAATAATACATATTGGTGCTGCTGTACTATCTATAATATAAGCGAGCATCGATCTCGATACTTTAAATTCATCTGTTACCTTTGACATGACGTTTCCTACTGTTAAACAATTAAAATAATCATCAATAAAAATAAAAACACCTAAAAGAAATGTAGCAAACAATGATTGTTTAGATGATTTTATTTTCTTTTTAGCAAACTTTCCATAAGCTTGACTACCCCCGCTTTTACTCATTAAGGTTACAACTATCCCAAGCATCACTAGAAATAATAAGATACTAATATGAGAAGCTTGACTTAAACATTGAATAAATGTATCAAATAACAAATCCATACCTTTTATGATATCAAATTGACTTAACAATAATGTTCCTGAAATAATACCAATGAATAAAGATAAATAAACTTCTTTCGTCTTTAATGCACATATAATCGCAATAATAGGTGGTAGTAATGCCCACCCTGTTTTTACATAATTCATTTTTTCCTCCAAAAAAATAAGTACTTTGAGACAATCAAAGTACTTATTACTTCATGATAGCTCTCCACATATGTGACAAGAAATAATATCTTTTATTATCTCCCAGGTAAATAGAAATTGGTGTTTCTATTTCCTTCGGCATGTTTCCCTTTCTTTAATAACTGTCACCAACCATTATCATTAAATACTGATGATTCATGCACCTCTATCTTTTATTTATTTTTCTTGAAAAGAATATCAAACTCTTATCATGATGTCAATGAATTGTATTTATTTTAATACATACTTTTTATTAATACTAAAATTAAAACAAACGATAACATGATCATTGCACAAAAAACAAATATAAATCGTTGATCCCCTGTTGCTACTGCTTTCACTTTATTTGTTGAGTTCACATTTTCCTTTTTGACTTTATTTATTAAACCATATTCTACTTCTAATGTCCCATCTTGATATATACCATCACTTTGATAAGTATTACCATTTAAACGTTGAGTCACATCTTCCCCATTAAATATAACTCGATTAATCTGATAACCTTGTTTAGCATTAAAAATAAATTGATAACTTTGACCTCGTTTTAAACGAATTGTATCCCCCTGATGATAAACTACACCATCAATAACTATTGTTCCCTCTCCATTGATGACAATTCTAGTATCATGTTGTGTCGGTATTGTTGTTTTTAACGATGTTTGTTCCCTTGCATAAACCGGTGTTATTAAAGGTATCAACATGATTATCATTAAAAATAGTTGTTTAAACTTTATTTTTAATTTCACTGTTTTACTTCTTCCTTATTGTAACTCTGCGTTAAAAACAATACTTCCGTTATATGATCCTGCTGGTGCTTGATTCCAATCTTCTTGATTGATTGCGATTTGAAGCTGTACTTCTTTTGTAGATTTTAAATCATTTTGATTGAAATTCACTGACGTGAAAGCTTGATTACCATTTTTTAATGTATAAGGTAAATCAGCATTTTGATCATCATTATGTAATGGTTGAGTAACTGCAGATACCACTACATTTTCAGTTGATAAAATATTTCCGGTTACTTTAATTGTTCCATTTAATGGTGTTGTAAGTGCATTAACATCAATTGTTGTTTCCTTAGGAATCGTCAATGTATAACTTGATCCCACATTAGCATGAATTAATGTTGTTTGTTCTGCTGCTTGTACTGGCACAGTTAAAGTAGCCATCAATGATACTAATAATAATCCTGTTAAACCTTTTTTCACTTTCATTTCCCCCTATTTATTAACAACTTTAATATCAAAAGTCATTTGTCCTTTCCAAGTCCCCGCTTTTAAATTATTAGCTAATCCTGCAAAATAAAGAGTTCCTCCTTCTTTTGCATTTAAATCTTGGCTTTCAAATGAAGCAACAACACTATTATTATTGATAGCTGTTCCATTTGAAGTAAGACTCACTTTTGATGTTGTTTGATCAGTTCCATTATCATGAGTTAATGTTACTTGTCCATTTGTAAGTCCGCTATTTACACTTACTTGTACTTTTTCTGTTGGTGAAACATTCATTTGTGTTGCTTGAATTTGAGTATTCACTTCTTCTCCTTGTTTTAAGTTAACTGTTTTAGGAATACTAATTGTATAGTTATTTCCTTGTGTATAAATAACATCTGTTGTTTCTGCTGCACAAATTGGTGTTACTACTGTTGAAAGTAACATCATGAATGTTAACCCACTACTTATCATTTTTTTCATTTTTAAATCCCCCTATTACTCTAATACACTTAAATTAAAATTTATTTGTGATCCATTTAATGGTGTTTGTTCATCATTGAGTTGAAAACACTCATATTTTAATAAACAATTTTGGTACTCACCTGTTTTTAAACCCTTATTCAATGTGATTTCATAAATAGCTTTCCCTGGTTTAATTAATTGACTTTGCCATAACTTTGTTCCATCTTGAAGACACATTGAAAGTCTAAAATAGCATGTATTTTGCTTAGGATTATAAAAGTTAACCTTCTGTTTTTTAGTTCCTGCTTTAAATGTAAGCTTATCAAATCCCGGTATATCAATCGTATCTGTATTTTTCTTACCAGTATATGTTTCTTTATTCCCTTTATAATCTTGAGCATTTTTATCTACATTAGAAATTGTTTGATTAGAAAACCAATGAGACCAATTCATTCCTACAAAAACACCACCTCCTAAAAGAATGAATACAATCACTATTGATAAAATGACTTTCTTTGTTTTTTTCATTTGAACCTCCGTTATTTTTCTTTATAACTGATTTTAAATGTAATCTGTCCTTTATATTGCCCAGCTAAAATAGACTGGTTTTCAGGTTTCTTTACTGATAATGACGCATAATCTGTTTTATTAACAATCTGAATGACACTTTGACTTAAATTAGTAAATAATTGATTATTAATAAATAACTGTGCACTCACGGTTGTCTTTTTTGCATCATTTAATCGAGATAATGTAATATTTCCATTTTTAATATCTCCAGTATCTTCAATCATTACATCAACATAACCATTCTTTCCTAAATAGAAATCTTCATTTTGGTTGATTTTTATTTGTTGTATACTTCCATCAGCTTTCACTTCTTTAGGAATACTTACTACATATGTTGCTGCTCTTGTTGTATATTGCACTGTTGTAATATCTGAAGCCCCATATTCTTCACTTTCGCTAAAACGAACATAAATAGTATAAGTTTGTCCCGGTTGTATTTGATCAAATATATTTGATGTTTGCCAATGACTTTGATCTAGACTATATTCCTCGTCTCCATAAGCATCATTTTTATTAGTGACTGTTACTTCAAGTTGATGATTATCTTCACTTACTGTCACTTCCGGTGTCTTTGCCTTTTTGCGTGTTGCCTGTGGTAAAGTCAAATCAACATTACCTGAAGGTATTCCTGATATTGTTAAACCCTTATCTGTTTTACTTACAACTAAACCATTTAATCCTTGAATATTTTTTAAATCATCATCGCTTATTGTATAACCTTTTTTTAATTCAACAGTAATAGTTGAAATAGCTTGACCTTCTTCTACATCTTGACTTTCATTATGAGAAGTAATTTGTAACCCTGTACTTTCCTTAATTTCTACATGGTAACTTTCTTTAGTTGGTTCTTGTGTACCCGCTAATGAAGCTGAAGTGATACGTTGATCCGTATTCGTATTTTCTATCCACACTTGATACCCTTTAAAACTTGTTAATCCTAAATCACTAGCTTGAATAGAAGTAGAACCAGAAACAGCTTTTGACCAAGAACCTTGATTATTTTGAGCTACTAAATAAGTTCCTGCTGGCACATTTGTAAGAACTGCTTTTTTATAATCAGTTGTTACATTCACTGTACCTATATTGTCCGATTGATAGCGCAAAGTCATTGCTTCACTTTTATCTAATTGTCCTTCTTTATTTACAGCAGGTGTTGTTGATCCAAACAACACTTTGGACATATCAATTTGACATGCAGGACTAAGTCCACTTTCACTTGTTACATCTACTCTACCTGTGTTAGCCAACTTAGATGTAGGCGAGTAATTAAATCCTTTTACCGAAGTATTTCTAGCAGGTGCTGTCAAAAAGAACCACTTATATGTATCGGTTGCCCAATAATTTTTATAAACAGGTAACCCTGCATATAAATTATCTTCGCTGTTTTCTCCAACTGATAGAGTATCAGTAGAAGCTCCATAAGCACCCTCTGCTTCATGAGGTAAGTAAAGTTTATCATTTGTGTAATAAGTTACACTATTTTTTGAATCCTTTGTATAAACCTTAGTTGGTAAAATTAATTTTTGTTCTTCTGTTGTAAAATATGTAAGTGATAAATTGATTAATGTTTTACGTGCTAAACTGCTACCGTAATGGTTAGGATAAACTTGTGAAATACTTGTTCCACTTGGATAAACACCAATATCATCATTTAATGAGACATCTTTATTTGAATTGTCATTATTAAATTTACAATCTTGTAAAGAAGACATTGCATATAACACCAAATGATCATTTTGACTACCTGTAACAATCCATTTTTGTTTATAATTTCCTAAATAAACTTGTACTGTTTCTTCCATGTTTTTATCATTATCACTGGCTGTATTAAATTTTTTTAATTCTTCACATAATGCAAAATCTGTCTTTGCTGGTAAATTGACATCATTTTCTGGTTCTTCTTGAACTGCCATTGTAGCATAATGACAACGTTCACCAGTATCAGTACTCTCTAACCATATTTGACTATTATCAAAACTGCTTAAGTTATAATCTTTAGCCGTTCTTGTACTATTTCCATGTGCTACAGAATAGCGATAAGCACCTTCACTATTTTGAATAACTACATCTACACCATAAGGAACATTATCAAAAGTAATTGATTGTTTGTCTGTTGAAACTGTTGCAGTTCCTTGTAGTTGTGACTTATATCTTAGCGTCATCGTATCATCTAACGCTACTTTTCCACTTGTACTTGTTACAGGTACTCTTGATGCAAATAAGTAACGATCTCCTTTTAATTGAAACGCTGGTACAATATTTAATTTTGCAGTAACCCAAGTTGCCACTGTTGATAAATCTGTATTTACCGATAACACTTGACCTGATGCACTAGCAGGTGTTCTTAAAAAGAAATTATTCGTTTTTAAAGTGGATTTTTTTATTTTGATTCCACTATCAAGTTGATCACTACTATTTTCACCAACACTAATAGTATCACTATTAATATCTCCGTATGGTAAATACAAATAATCGCTCATACCATATAAACCATTATTTTTTTCATCCTTATTATATAAATAAGTAGAAACCATCCCTTTTGATTCAAAATCACTGAAATATGTGTTTTTTAGATTTTTTAAAGTTTGGCGAATAGCACTACTTCCATAGTGATTAGGATATACTGAAGAAACATCTCCACTCATATAAAAGCAATCATCCCATAAGCTACTATCACTTATTTCATTTCCGGTATTATTAAATGTTGTATTAGTTTGAATTGGTGATTGTGCCATGAGTACAATGTTATCATTTTGACTTCCTACAATATCCCATTTCGTATCATCTTTACCATAATATAGACTTACATCATCACTTGTTGTTAGTGTCTTTAATTGCTCCATTGTCGCAAAATCTTTTACACTTGGTAAATCAACAGCATGACCAATAATTTCATAATGAACAAGTCCTGTTATCATCATCGTAAAGACAATAGAAAGTAATATTAATTTCTTAACTGTTTTTTTCAAGTTTGTATTCCCCCGATTCTTTCCTTGAAAAAGCAATGGCGTGATGCCATTGCTTATTAATCTAACTCTTCTCCATTCGATGCAATGACTCTTTTATACCACTCATAAGAGTCTTTTTTACTTCTTTGTAATGTTCCCTTTCCATCATTATCCCTATCAACATAGATAAAACCATATCTTTTTTTCATTTCACCCGTTGTAAATGAAACACAGTCAATACAACCCCATGGTGTATACCCCATTAATTCAACACCATCTTCTTCAACTGCTTTTTTCATTTCCTTAATATGTGCTTTTAAATAATCAATACGATATGGGTCATGACATGATCCATCTGCTTCTTTTTGATCAATAGCTCCAAAACCATTTTCTACGATAAATAATGGTTTTTCATATCTTTCATAGAATAGATTTAAAGCATATCTTAATCCTTCTGGATCAATAGCCCAACCCCAATCTGATTCTTTAATGTAAGGATTTTTAACAGAATGTTCACTTGATCCATCTGTTGCCTTAGATACATCTTTTGTTACTGTAGAATCAACAACATTTGTCATGTAGTAACTAAATCCAATATAATCAACAGTTCCTTGAGCTAAAGCTTCTTTATCTTCTTCTGTAATATCAATATTAAATCCTTTTCTTTCAAACATCTTTAATGCATATGCAGGATAATGTCCACGACATTGTACATCAGCAAAGAAAAAACGATCATGCATTTGATGTTGTGCTAAAATTTGATCTGCTGGACGACAACTAAATGGATAAATAGGTACCATGGCAATCATGCAACCTATTTGGAAATCAGGGTTGATTTCTTTACCTATTTTTACCGCTTTAGCACTTGCTACTAATGTGTGATGTCCACATATGTACATTGCTTCTTCTGGATTATCATAATTACCAAAATGAGCCCCACTGTTAGTCCAACCAAAAATGTCATTTTTAAAATTCATCTGGTTGTTAATTTCATTAAATGTCATCCAATATTTAACTTTATTTTTATATCTTTCAAAACAAACCTTAGCAAATTTCACAAAGAAATCGATTGTTTTACGATTCATAAAACCACCATATTCTTTAGCTAAATGATAAGGCATTTCAAAATGACTTAAAGTAATAACTGGCTCAATCCCATATTTTAATAATTCATCAAAAACATCATCATAAAATTGTAATCCTTCTTCATTAGGTTCATCTTCATCACCTAATGGAAAAATTCGTGTCCACGCTATAGATGTTCTAAAACATTTAAATCCCATATCAGCAAACATCGCAATATCTTCTTTATAATGACCATAAAAATCAATACCTATATGATTAGGATAATAATTCCCCTCTATGACACCATCTGTAATCACTCTTGGAACACCATGAGCACCAGCTGTCATCACATCAGCTACCGAATACCCTTTAGAAGTATTTAAAACACCTCCTTCAAATTGATGGGCCGCCAAGGCACCACCCCACAAAAAATCTTTTTTCAACATATTTCCTTTCCTCCTTATTGACAGTATAACATTACTATGTATACTTCTTTGTTACATTGAATGTAACATATAACAAGCATAAATTTTTATTCACATATTAATTATATGTGTTATTATTTTATATGTATAAAAAAGTACGTTTTTCCCATTTTTTGAAACCTACAATGCCTTTTATGTCGCTAAAAGTGCTATTTATGCTTTCTTATTGAACACTATGTTTAATTTTGTATAATCATGTAATAAGAGATGAGAGGTGTTATTATGAATATCGTCATTATAAGTAATGACAAAAAAAGTAAGGAAATATTAAACCGGCACATATTAGAAATTGATTCAACAGCAAATATTTCAGTATTTAATGAAAATATTGATTTAAGAAATGAATTAACTCATTTTAATAAACAAACTATTTTCTTTATATATTTAAGTGAGCCTTTTTCTAATGGTATTCATATTGCAAAGACAATTATGCATTATTTCTTTGAAACTTCTATTATCTTTGTTTCTTCATCACTTCAAGCATCAAGATATATTTATGATGTCAATCACTGTTATTTTATTTACGAGCCTGATTTGAAAGATAAACTGTTTGCTGCTTTAAATAAAGCATCTAAGAATAATCAAAGAATCGCTATTGTAAATAAAGGAAAGACTTCACTCATTCCTTGTTCAGATATCATTTTCTTTAAACGTGATTTAAGACAAACTATTATTCATTTAGAGGACAAAACAATAAAAACATATGAGAATCTAAAAAAATACGATGAACAGACTGGCCCTTATTTTTTAGAGTGCCATCGCAGTTTCATTGTCAATCTTTCAAAGGTAATAGAATATCATCGTACATATTTCATTATGTCTAATGGATTACGTGTACCAATCAGTAGAAGTCATGAAAAACATACTAAAACCATATTTGAACAATACTTCTTATAAAATAAAGGAACTGTCAAAAACAGTTCCTTTATTCTATTTAAGCATAAAAAAAGAATCATGATAAATCATGACTCTTATAAATTTGAATATCCCATTAAATCTTCATCAATAGCATGAGCAACTTCTCTTCCTTCTTTTATAGCCCAAACAACTAATGATTGTCCTCTTCGCATATCACCTGCAGCAAAGACTTTTTCTTGATTAGTACGGTATTGAGTATCTGTAACAACTGTATTTCTTTTTGTTAGATCAACTTGGAATGCTTGTACTGTTGCATTTTCACAGCCAACAAAACCAGCAGCAATTAAAACTAAATCAACATCTATTGTTTTTTCAGTTCCCTTTACTGGTACCATTTGAAAACGTCCATCTACCTTCTTTGATTCAACTTGAACAATAACAGCTTGTTTTACGTTTCCTTTATCATCTTTAATAAATTCTTTTACTGTTGTTGTATAAAGACGAGGATCATGTCCAAACACTGCAATAGCTTCTTTTTGTCCATAATCTGTCTTTTTCACCTTTGGCCATTCGGGCCAAGGATTAGAATCTAAGCGTTGAGTTGGTAATTCAGGCATCATTTCTAATTGAACTACAGAATGACATCCTAAACGAATAGCTGACCCAACACAGTCATTACCAGTATCTCCACCACCAATAACAAGTACATTTTTTCCTTTTGTTGGCACATAAGTTTCATCTTTTAAATCACTTTTCATAAGTGATTTTGTAATTCCTGTTAAATAATCTACAGCAAAGTAAATTCCTTTGGCATCTCTTCCAGGAACAACGATGTCTCTTGGCTTTCTTGAGCCACACGCTAAAATAATACGATCATATTCTTTTAGTAATTCATTGGCTTGTTTTTTAGTTTCAATAGGTGTATTAGTTTTAAATTCTACACCTTCAAGTTTCATTATCGCAACACGCGCTTGAATAACTTCTTTTTCAAGTTTCATATTAGGAATACCATACATTAATAATCCACCTGGTTGATCATCTTTTTCAAAGACTGTAACATGATATCCTCTTTTATTTAACTGATCAGCACTCGCAAGTCCAGCAGGACCTGATCCTATAATCGCAATCTTTTTATCAATACGATGAGTAGGTGGTTCAGGTTTCATCCATCCTGCTTTATATGCTGTTTCAATAATACCATGTTCATTTTCTCTAACTGTAACTGGATCTCCGTTTAAACCACAAGTACATGCTGCTTCACATAAGGCAGGACACACTCTTGAAGTAAATTCAGGAAAGTTATTTGTTTTACGCAATCTTATAAAAGCTTGCTTATAATTATTATGATAAACTAAATCATTCCATTCTGGGATTAAGTTATTAAGTGGACACCCTGAGGCCATTCCATCAATCATTTTACCGCTTTGGCAAAAAGGTACACCACAATCCATACAACGGGCACCCTGACATGCTTGTTCTTCTTTAGATAAAGGTTTATGAAATTCTTTAAAGTTTAAAATACGTTTTTTAGGTTCTATTTCTTTACTTACTTGACGTTCAATTTCTAAAAATCCTGTAGGTTTACCCATGGTGTTACACTCCCTTCTTAAAAGCGTTAAATGCTTCTACTTTTGCTTGTTCATTTGTAAGACCTTGTTGTTCATATGAACTAATTAATTCAATCATATGAGCATAATCATGAGGGACAACTTTCTTAAATAAAGTGACTTGATGTTCAAAGTCATCTAATATATCTTTAGCTACTTGTGAATTTGTATAATCATAATGTTTTTCAATTAATTTCTTTAACTGTGCTTCATCATATCTTGAACTTACATTACTATAATTAACTAATTCTTTATTAATATGAGCATATAACTTATTATCAGGATCATAAACATAAGCAATTCCTCCTGACATACCAGCAGCAAAGTTACGTCCTGTAGGACCAAGAACAACAACAAGTCCACCTGTCATATACTCTAAACCATGATCTCCAACTCCTTCAACAACAGCATGAGCTCCTGAATTACGAACGGCAAATCTTTCACCAGCAATACCATTAATATAAACTTCTCCTGATGTTGCTCCATAAAGCGCAACGTTACCAATAATAATATTTTTAGCTGGATCAATAATTGAGTTTTCTGGTGGTACTACGATCAGTTTTCCTCCAGATAATCCTTTACCAAAGTAGTCATTACTATCACCATGAAGATTTAATGTTAAACCTTGTGGAATAAAGGCACCAAATGATTGACCACCTGATCCATAACAATTTACTTTAAATTGATCTTCTGGTAACTTACCATACATCTTTGTTATTTGAGAACCAAACATTGTTCCAAAAGAACGATCAATATTTGTAATATCAACATGAATTTCTTTAGAATCTTTATTAATTAAAGCATCTTTTAATTGTTTTTCTAATACTGTTGTATCTTTAACTTGATCTAATTTGAAATCATATTCATTTTTAGGATCATGATGTACATGTTTGGCTTTAGTATAAGGATTATGAATAATACGACTTAAATCAACATTTTCATGTCCTGGTCTAACTTGTAATAAATCACTACGTCCAACCATTTCATCAATTGTTTTAAATCCTAACATCGCCATATATTCTCTTAACTCTTGAGCAACAAATCGCATAAAGTTTTCAATATATTCAGGTTTTCCTTTAAATCTCTTTCTTAAAATTGGATTTTGTGTAGCCACTCCTACTGGACATGTATCTAAGTTACATACTCTCATCATGACACATCCCATTGTTACAAGTGGCGCTGTTGCAAATCCATATTCTTCAGCACCTAATAATGTAGCAATAGCTAAATCACGTCCATTCATTAATTTACCATCTGTTTCAATGACAACTCGACTTCTTAAATCATTCATTATTAATGTTTGATGAGCTTCAGCTAAGCCTAATTCCCAAGGTAATCCGGCATTATAAACTGAATTTCTTGGTGCTGCACCGGTACCACCATCATATCCAGAAATGAGGATAACTCCGGCACCTGCTTTAGCTACCCCAGCAGCAATTGTTCCAACACCTGCTTCAGATACTAATTTAACTGAAATACGAGCATCTTTATTAGCGTTTTTCAAGTCATAAATGAGTTGCGCTAAGTCTTCAATAGAATAAATATCATGATGAGGTGGTGGTGAAATTAAACCTACACCTGGTGTACTGTGTCTTGTTTTAGCAATCCATGGATAAACTTTACCTGATGGTAAATGTCCACCTTCACCCGGTTTTGCTCCTTGTGCCATTTTGATTTGAATTTCTTTAGCACTACATAAATATTCACTTGTGACTCCAAAACGTCCTGAAGCAACTTGTTTAATAGCTGAACAACGACTATCTCCATTTTCATCTGGAATGAATCTATCTGGATCTTCGCCACCTTCACCACTATTTGATTTTCCTTTTAATCTATTCATTGCAATAGCCATACATTCATGAGCTTCTTTAGAAATTGACCCATAAGACATGGCTCCTGTTTTAAATCTTTGAACAATACTTTCTACTGGTTCTACTTCTTCTAAAGGAATAGATTTTTTAGGTTTTTTAAATTCTAATAAACCTCTTAAATTAATATTTTTACCTTCTTCATCAATCATTGATGAATATTCTTTAAATAATTTATAATCCCCTAAACGAGTGGCTTGTTGTAGTTTATGAATCGTTTGAGGATTATATAAATGTTCTTCTTTTCCTGAACGTTCTTTATGATCTCCGGCACTGTCTAATGAAATGTCAACATCTAATCCAAGAGGATCAAAGACTTGGTTATGACGATATTCTACATCTGCTTCAATATCTTTGATTGTTTTTCCTTCAATACGACTGACTGTTTTAGGGAAATATTTATTAACTAACTCACTTGATAATCCAATGGCTTCAAAGTTTTGTGAACCACGATATGATTGAATTGTACTAATTCCCATTTTAGAAGCAATCTTTACAATCCCGTGTAAAATACCATCATTATAATCATCTATTGCTGCATAGTAGTCTTTTTCTAACAGACCTTGATCAATTAATTCAAAGATCGTATCTTGTGCTAAATAACCATTAACGGCGCTTGCTCCATAACCAAGTAATGTCGCATAATGATGAACTTCTCTTGGTTCTCCAGATTCAATAATTAAAGCTAAACTATTACGTTTTTTAGTGCTAACTAAATATTGGTTTACTGCGGCTACTGCTAGTAATGAAGGGATTGGTAAGTGGTTATCATCAACACCTCTATCTGATAGAATTACAATATTAGCACCTTCATGATAGACTTTATCTACTTCAACAAATAATTTATCTAAAGCTTTTTCTAATGAAGTATTTTTAATATAAGTTATTGGGACAACAGCTACCTTAAAACCATCTTTTTTAAGTTTTTTAATTTTTAATAAATCGGTATTACTTAAAATAGGATGATTGATTTTTAATAAATGACAGTTTTCTGGTTGATCTTCTAACATATTTCCATCATGACCAATAAATAGACTTGTAGAAGTAATAATTTCTTCTCTAATAGCGTCAATTGGTGGATTTGTTACTTGAGCAAAGAGTTGTTTAAAATAGTTAAATAAAGGTGGATGTTTTTTAGATAAGACAGCTAATGGTCCATCATTTCCCATCGCTACAATACCTTCATTTCCTGTTAATGCTAATTTTTTAATATAATCTGTAACATCTTCATAACTATATCCATATACTTTTTGAAGTTTTGTCAATTCTTTACCCTTATAGCGTTCTACTTTCGCATTAGGAATACGAATATCTTGTAATTTAACTAAGTTACTTTCTAACCATTCCCCATATGGTTGACTTGTTGCATACATTTCTTTTAAATCATCATCTTTAATAAGTTTACCGGCTTTAGTATCTACAAGAAGCATTTTCCCCGGTCTTAATCTTTCTTTTAAGACAATGTCTTCTGCAGGTATATCTAAAGCACCTACTTCTGATGATAAGATTAAATAATCATCTCTTGTAATATAATAACGAGAAGGTCTTAAACCATTACGGTCCAATACAGCTCCCATGACATCACCATCACTAAATAAGATAGAAGCAGGTCCATCCCAAGGCTCCATTAAAGTTGCATTATATTCATAGAAATCTTTTTTAGATTGTGACATACTCTTATCATTTTCATATGGTTCTGGTATACACATCATGACAGCACGAGGTAATTCCATTCCTGACATTACTAAGAATTCTAATGTATTATCTAACATAGCAGAATCAGAACCATTTACATCAATAACTGGGTAAACTTTATTGGTATCTATTTGATCAGTTGCCATGTTTTCTTCACGGCTTAACATATTGTTAGCATTTCCCTTAATCGTGTTAATTTCACCATTATGAACAATAAAACGATTAGGGTGAGCACGGCGCCATGAAGGCATTGTATTGGTAGAAAAACGAGAGTGAACTAATGCAATAGCACTCTTATAATCTTCATCTTGTAAATCTTTAAAGAAAGAACGTAATTGTCCTACTAAAAACATTCCTTTATAAACAATAGTACGTGATGATAAAGAACATACATACGTATCTTCAAATTGACTTTGTTCAAAAATTCTTCTTGCTTGATATAATTTACGATCAAAAGCTAAACCTTTATCTAAACCATGTGGTTTTCTAATAAAAGCTTGAATAATATAAGGCATTGCATCAAGTGCTTTTTTACCTAATACTTTAGGTACAGTTGGAACTTCACGCCATCCTAAAAATTCCATACCTTCTTTTTCGACAACAGTTTCAAACATTTTTTTAACTCTTGCACGAATTTTTTCATCTTGTGGCATAAAGAACATTCCAACTCCAAATTTTCCTTCTTGTGGTAAAGTAAATTCAGTAACCACCTTTTTAAAATAAGCATAAGGAACTTGAGTTAAAATTCCTACACCATCCCCTGTTTCACCGGCAGCATCTTTACCAGCACGGTGTTCTAATTGTTCAACAATCTTTAAAGCATTATGTACTGTTAAATGTGTCTTAACACCTTTAATATTCACAACTGCCCCAATACCACAGTTATCATGCTCAAAAGATTTGTCATATAAACCGCTATAACTTTCTTTGTTCATTATGGTTCCCCCTTTTTTAATGTAGAGTTAGAATAACATATTTAGTAATATGTGTAAAGTGTTGTATCTTTTTTAGGAATATCCCAACTTTTTAAAATACTAAGATTTAAAATCATTGATTTTAAGCCATTTTTTAATCATTTTGCAATAATTTTAGCACTTATGATAATATTATTTTACTATTTTAATAAATTTATTTCAAAACATGATAAAAAATTTTTTAAATTTTTTTAATTTTATTGCAAAGAATAGTAAAAAGAGTAAGATATATAGATGAAAAAGGAGAGTTATCATGGAAAATAAATTTATTGTAGAAACATCTGCTAGACACATTCATTTAAGTGATAAAGATCTAGCTACATTATTTGGTGAAGGTTACCAATTAACAAACAAAAAAGATTTATCTCAACCAGGACAATTTGCTTGTGTTGAAAAAGTAAAAGTAGTAGGACCTAAAAGTGAAATGAACATGTCAGTATTAGGACCAACTCGTAATGCAACTCAAGTTGAAATTTCATTAACTGATGCAAGATCATTAGGATTACAAGCATTAGTAAGAGAATCTGGAGATATTGAAGGAACTGCTGGATGTAAATTAGTAGGACCTAAAGGTGAAGTTGAATTAACATGTGGTGTGATTGCTGCAAAACGTCATATTCACTTAACTCCTGAAGATGCAGAAAAATTTGGTGTTAAAGATAAAGAAATCGTTAAAGTAGAATTAGATACTGAAGGACGTTCTTTAGTATTCGGTGATGTTGTTTGTCGTGTAAGTGCTAATTATGCAACTGCTATGCACATTGATACTGATGAAAGCAATGCTGCTGGATGCGGACGTGAAGTATACGGTAAAATTGTAAAATAATATAATTGAGAGGGAAACCTCTCTTTTTTTTACAATAAATGGGGTTATTTTCTAAAATATGCTATAATTTGCTTGGTGATGATATGAAATTATTAGATGGTTTAGGTAAGGCTAAAAAAGCAATTGGTGGGATTGTTGCGATTATTGTTGTTGGTGTTATCATCTTTTTGATAGGAATGCACTTTGGTGGAAAAAGCAGTGAGCCAGAAATTACATCTGCTTCATTAGGACAACAGATAGAAAATATTGAAGAATTATCAACTCTCTCTTATCATTATTCAAAAGTTGGACAATTCTCTAATAATCTGAAATTAAATGGATGGAGTATCCCTCTTACACAAAAAAAATTTCTTTTATCTTATGAAGGTGAACTTAAAGTAGGTGTAAAACTAGATCAAGCAAAAATAAGTGTAGATGATTCTACGATTACTGTTTCTCTTCCTGAAATTACATTTTTATCACATGAAATTGATGAAAATAGTATAGAAGTTTATGATGAAACAAAGAATATCTTTAATCAAATAAGTATTAAAGATTACAAAGCCTTTGCAAAAAAACAAAAAAGTAAGGTTGAAGAAGAAGCAATCGAAAATGGTATTTTATCTAAAGCAGCAACCCGTACTCAAAAAGTAATAACTCAATATTTAGAATCCTTACCAAATATAAAAAATCATTATACAATTAAAATTGAATTCCAAAAAAAAATAGACAGTTGATAAAATCAACTGTCTATTTTTTATTTTTCATTTACAGCTTTTTTTAATGCTGAACTAGCTTTAAATGCTGGTGCTTTGCTTGCTGCAATTGTCATCATTTCACCAGTTCTAGGATTTCTTCCTGTTCTTTCTCCACGAGTACGAACTTCAAAATTTCCAAATCCTTTTAATGAAACTTTATCACCTTTAGTTAAAGCATCTGTTACAACTTCTACAAATGAAGAAATAACTTTATCTACGTCAGTTTTTGTCATTTCTGTACTTGAAGCAATCGCTTCTACTAATTCTGTTTTATTCATTATTATAATCTCCATTTCTCAATAATATAGGTTTTAATACCTGTTTTTATTTTACTACTTTCATGGGTATATTACAACATAATCAAAGATTATAATTGCGCTAAATCATTTATAAATTCATGACATATTTCTTCCGGTGTAGCCCATGACGTCACCAATCTTACGCATATATGATCTTCATCTACATTAAACATTTCCGTCATTGCATAATCTTGTGATAATCGTTGATAAATGTTTTTTTCGAAGATAGGAAATAGTTGATTGGATGGTGAATCAATATACATTGGAATGTGATTTGTGATTAATCCCTCTTTTATAATATGGGCACATTTATTTTCATGTAAACCAATTTTATAATATAAATCTTCTTTAAATAGTGCCAAAAATTGTAATCCTAGCAATCTTCCTTTTGCTAGCATCGCTCCTTTTTGTTTAATGTGATAACGAAAATCTGGTTTTAAATCATCATTGATCAATACTAAGCATTCACCAAATAAAGCCCCCATCTTTGTTCCACCAATATAGAAGGCATCGCTGTATTGTGCTAAATCTCTTAAAGTAGGTGCATTTTCTAAAACAAGAGCACTTCCTAATCTTGCACCATCTACAAATAAGTATAACTGATGTTCCTTACAATATGCATAGATTGTTTTTAGTTCTTCTAATGTATAATAAGTACCATATTCTGTTGTTTGTGATATATATACCATCTTAGGCTGTACCATATGTTCATCTGTATGTTGTCTATAAATTTCATCAATCATCGATACATTTATCTTACCATCTTGATGAGGACATGTCAGAATTTTATGACCTGTGCTTTCTACTGCACCTGTTTCATGAACTTGAATATGACCACTATCCACAGCAATCACTGCTTGATAGTCTTTTAAAGCAGACGCAATCATAATCATATTTGTTTGGGTACCACCAACTAAAAAATGAATATCGACATTTTTGTTTTGCATTTTTTCTTTTAAAATTTCTTTAGCTTGCAGACAATATTCATCTTGTCCATAGCCTACTGATTGAACTAGATTTGTTTGATTTAATGCAGCCAATACTTGAGGATGTCCACCTTCACTATAATCATTTAAAAAACTATATTTCATATTTACCCCCCCTTAAAGAAAAAGGAAACATATGTTTCCTATAATTCTTCTCCATTTGTTTCAATCACTTTTTTATACCAATAATAAGAGTCTTTTGGAATACGATTTAATGTTCCACTATTTTCATCTTCTTCACGATCAACATAAACAAAACCATAACGTTTTTGATAACCATTTAGCCAACTTAATAAATCAGTGTATGACCACGTACAATAAGCTAATACACGACACCCATCATCACAGGCTTTCTTTAATTCTTCTATATGTCTTTTTAAATAGTCAATGCGATATGGATCATGAATATGACCATCTTCTACTTTATCAAAAGCACCTAAACCATTTTCCGAAATAACGATTGGTAAATCATAGCGAGATGTAATTTCTCGACAACACATTCTAAGTCCCATAGGATCAATTGTCCAATCCCAATCTGTTGTTGGTAAAAATTCATTTTGTGGTTTTTTGTATAAACCAGGAACTCCTTGAACCTTTGCTGTTCCTTTTTTACCTGTTGTATTCATTTCATGAGTTGTTTTAACACCATCTAATGGATTATATTCTACAACACATGTTTGATAATAATTAACTCCCATAAAATCAATCAATGATGCTGCTTTTTTCATTAAAGCTTCATCACCTTCTTCAAATTGTGGAGCACAACCTAAAGATTGTAGATATTGAATGGCAGCTCGTGGATAACGTCCATAAGCATAAGCATCCATCCAATAATAATTTTGTAAATCGTCATAGTCTGCTTTAGCCATTGCATTTTCAGGTTTACGATCATAAGCATAACTTGGACTATAAGCAAATGAAGCTCCTACCTTAGCATCAGGCCATAATTCTTTTAATGCAATGACACTTTTAGCGTGCGCCATATTAGCGTGATGATTAACTTGATAGAAAGTTTTGAAATCATCTACTTTTCCTGGTGGATGCATTCCTTCTAACCACCCAAAACTTGTAAAGATATTTTGTTCATTCATTGTAATCCAATATTTTACACGGTCACCATAACGTTTAAATAATGTTGTTGCATAATGAACATAATCATCAACAATTTGTCTATTTTCCCAGCCATGATATTGATCTTCGAGCGATTGTGGCATATCCCAGTGATATACTGTTACCATTGGCGTAATATGATATTTAATAAGTTCATTAATTAAATTATCATAAAACTGTAATCCTGCTTCGTTAACTTCGCCATTTCCATTTGGATAAATTCTTGACCATGCAATTGAAAAACGATAAGTTTTTAATCCCATCTCTGCCATTAATTTAACATCTTCTTGATAACGATGATAGTGATCTACTGCTTTGTCACCTGTTGTTGCTTTGAATGTTTTTCCTGGAATACGAACAAATTTATCCCAATTGCTTACACCCTTTCCATCTTCGTTCCATGCTCCTTCTACTTGATAAGCAGCGGAAGCACTTCCCCAAAGAAAATCTTTGGGAAAACCTTTTGTTTCTTTAAAGTACATTTTTCTCCTCCTTTATTATTTCCTCGGCAATAATCGACTAACAATTAACATATTGATCTATAAATTGTTTAAAGTCTTTAATCATTTCACTTTTTGAATCTAATTCATATAAGTATTTTTCATCCTTTAATACAAATAATTCTTTCTTTCCTCTATTAGCGTTATATAAAGGGTAACCCATTTTTAAAGGAACAAAATCATCATTTTTTAAATGAATATATAATGTTGGAATATCATTATGTTTAACATAATTTGTTGTATCTTCTTTAATATTAATGTGTACTGCTCTTTTAATCTTTCTTTGTAATAAAAGAAGCATTGGCATTTTAGGGATTTTGTAATCTTGAACTAAACGATAACCTAATATTTGTTGTGGTGAAGTATAGGCACCATCTGATATGATTGCTTTAACATTCTTCAAAACGTGTTTCCCAGCAGCATTTAAAATCGTATTAGCACCACACTCTTTTCCAAATAATACAAGTTGATGTTCTTTTCCAAAACGTCCTAATAAATATTGATTCCAACAAACAAGATCATTTACATCTTTAATACCTAATCCTCTAATATATCCATCACTTTGTCCATGAGCACAAGCATCAACTAATAAGATATGACTATCTTTAATATATTCCTTTAAAAAAGGAACATATAAAGACATATCTTTTGCTTCTAAAGCATAAGGATGTAAAATAACTAAAGTTTGTTGAGCATTATCTTGATTGATAAATAATCCTCTTAACTTTACCCCTTCATTGTTATTAATTAATATATTTTCACATTGATAACGGCTTTCTAACAAACTAGGTCGATCATCTTCTTTATGATGACGATAAAGTAAAGATTTTGTTAGTTTGGTAGCTGCTGCATTCATTGCATAAAGGCTTCCCCCAACTGCTGCTACACTAGCTAAAGTTTGATATGTTTTTTTTCTATTATTCACTACGATAATCCTCCCTGTAATTTTCCATTAATAATCGATTAATATTGGCAACTTGTTCAAACGATGTTAAACGATATTCATCATGTTCCATTCTTGCTGCATAAAAGCGAATTGCTTTTTCCAATTCTTTTTTAATAGTACAACGGTATTCTTCAGGAAATGTTGATATAGGGAAACATACAAATACAAAAGTATTATAATCTTGCGAAAATAAATCTATAAGTAATTGATATCCTACATCTAAAACAATAGAATTACCTATCGCTATTTGTAAGTCATGATTAGCAAAAGTAAGCATATCATTCATGACAAAACGAATAACATCTTTACAAGCATCCTTAAATGCTTCATCATCACTATTAAATATGGCTTCCATATAAGGTAATACAATACTTTGATAGTGTTCATCTTTAGCTCTTTTATTAATATAATGAAAGATATCTAATGTAATATGATAATGGGATAATACTAATGATCCAAAATCAGTCATGATTGCAAAAGCAAATCTTTGTAGTTTACACAATCTCCAGATTGCTTCTAATAATTGTTCTTTGGTTTCTTTATAAAACTTATCTAAATTAGCATAAACAATTCGTATAATTTCTCTAAAATAATATAAATGGTATTGATATTGAGTATCTAGATATTTAGCTGTTGTGCCATCCCATTCATATTCATATAAAATCTTATCTAACAATAAAGTAATAGAATCCATAAATTTCTTATAGTTTTTATTGTAGATTAAGCGATTTAAATAAGGCATAAGGAAACTATAAAACTGATCTACAGTTTCTTGATTAGTACCATTATGATATTCTAAATAATCCAATACATTACGGTAATCTAATGGCTCCAATAAGGTCTCTTTTTGATGTGTTTCAATAAAATGAGCAATAATATGACAATGCAATATTGTTTTATAATGACTATCATAAATAATTTTATTTAATGCGTCCTTGATAATATATTCTTGTTCCTGTTCATGAAGTTCTACTGAAAAAGTAGGAATAATTTCTTCCCCTGAATAATCTATTGTAAGAAAAACATTAATATCTCTAAATTGACTATCTAAAATATAATATCGAAACTTATGTTCAAATTTCTTAGTTTGTACTGAACTGTGACAACGATATTTTCCAATATATTTACTGGTATGTTCGGCTAAATATTTTTCTATACATTCTCTTGCCATATGACCACCTCCTCATGGTTTATTTTACCATTTTTATATATTGAATAAAACAAAAAAGAAAGTCAATATTTGAGCTTTCTTTTATTCTGATTCTATTTTGAAAGAATCTAAGTAGTAAATATTAATTTCATTTGAACATTCTATATCGGTATTTTCACTATAAATACGTGTTGTAAATGTACGATAGCCATCATTAATAAACATTTCTATAGATGAAGTATCACTATAAATAATGAGTGAGTCTAAATGTTCTAATTCCAGATGTCTTATATCTCTTCCATAACCTGATTCATTCATTGTAAGTGTCATAAGTCCGTTATGATATTCTATGATAAAATCATTTCTTAGTTTTAAATATAATGTGTCAGATATATTTTTTATTTGTAATTCAAAAACATTGTTTTTTAATTGGAGGTGAGGTTTTTTATATGACTCTTGTGACATTCTTAATTGTTTAAATTCAGGTAAAGGTTTTTGATATAAATGACCATCATGATAATCGAGAATTCGAGGCATCGTCAAAGCATGTTGCCAATTATTTTGTACTGTTGGATTTGTATAATCAACATCAGGTAATCCCATCCACCCAATCAGAATTCTTCTTCCTTGTTCATCTAAAAATGTTTGTGCAGCATAAATATCAAACCCATTATCAATTTCTTCAAAATCTTTAACAATAGAATCATTAACAAAATCATAATTAACTTTGAAATAGCCATTTTGATATATATTTTCATATAAATAACCATCTTGCTTAATTCCTTGTGGAGAACAAAGCAAAATCATTTGCCCATTAAGTTCAAATAAATCAGGACATTCCCACATATAGCCAAATGGCTTTTCGGTTTTTAAGCGACAACAATAATCAAATTTCTTTAAATCATCACTTTGATAAACAAGAACTTGCCCTACATCCTGTTTATCTCTTGCGCCCATAACTAAATAATCATGATCTCGATGATATATTTTTGGATCACGTACGTGAAGTGTTAAATCATCAGGATAATCTTCATTTGTCATGAGACATTCTTTATTTGTTAGAATATGACCATCACAACTTTCTACATGCATAAAATTATGTTCTCTGCCTTTTAATATATAGTCATAATCACCTGGCTTTTTAACGTTACCAGTATAGAAATAATGAATCTTATTATCTTTAATAATAGCACTTCCTGAATAAGCACCACCTTGATCACGAGGATGATCAGGTAATAAAGGCATTTTTAAATCTTGATAATGAATAAAATTTTTTGTTGCATAATGCCCCCACCCTTTTAAACCATTGTTTACATCGGCTGGTGCCCATTGATAGTAAATGTGATATGTTCCATCATGCTGACACAATCCATTAGGATCATTTAGCCAGCCTATTGGTGGCATAAGATGATAATGAAGGCGATATGGATCATCTGTTGTTGGTTGTTTTATTGCTTGTAATAATCGATCTATATTATTCATAACTACCCTTTCATTTCTATAATACATGTTCCATTTTGAGTTTTTCCATCATGAATTAGATTAAATTCTTTTCCATTTGTAATAACAACTGCAGTTTCAATAGAACATCCAGATTCTTTTATTTGATTTAAATCGGCTTTTAATAATTTTTCCCCAGCTTTGATGTGTTGTCCTTGTTGTACATATAATTCAAATGGTTTACCTTGTAGTGATACTGTATCTAAACCACAATGAATTAAGATTTCTACACCATCTTTAGATTTTAAACCTAGTGCATGTTTTGTAGGAAAGACCATCATCACTTCACCATCAAAAGGTGCATAGATTGTCCCTTCTTCTGGTAAAATCATAATTCCATCTCCCATCATTTTTCCAGCAAATGTTGGATCAGAAATTTCTGTAATATTCTTCACAATTCCTTTCATAGGTGAAAGCATTTTATTTGTTTGATGTTGATCTTGAGTCGTAATTTGTTGACGTTTAAACAAGATCGCTGTTACAACAAATGCAACTACGAACGCTAAAATCATTCCTATCGCAAAATTTAAGTAACTTCCTACTGGAATTGATAAAAATCCGGGAATTCCTGCTGCACCTAAGGCATTTGATAAAACATGAGTTCCAGCTAAATAAGCACTTCCTACACCACTACCACACATTGCTCCAATAAAAGGATATTTAAGTTTTAATGTTACCCCAAACATAGCTGGTTCAGTAATACCTAATAACGCTGATACTCCTGAAGCTGAACAAATACTTTTTAATTTTTTATCTTTTGTTAGAAATAATACTGCAAGAACTGCTGCACCTTGAGCTACATTGGACATTGATGCTGTTGGGAAAATGAATGATCCCCCTGTTGTTTGAATAGACGCTAATAATTGTGTTTCTACTGCAATAAAGCTATGATGCATACCCGTAAGTACAATTGGGGCATAGAAGAAACCAAACAATCCTCCCCCAATAAACCCAAGTGTGTTATACATCCAAGAAATACTATCTGCTAAATAAATACCTGCCTGTCTTAATACAGGACCTACAAAAATAAAAGTAATAAATCCAGTAACTAAAATAGATAACATTGGAGTTGTTAAGTTATCTAACCAAGTAGGTGTTACTTTATGAAGTCTTTTTTCAATATTAGCTAAAATCCAAGAGACACCTAATACTGGAAGAACAGTTCCTTGATAACCTACCGCTTCAATCGTTAATCCAAGTATTTTCCATGTTGGTACATCTACTCCTGTTTTTCCATAACTATATGCATTCAATAAATCAGGATGTACCATGATCATTCCCATAGCAGCACCTAAATAAGGATTCCCGCCAAATTTTTTAGTTGCACTAAAACCTATAAGTACAGGTAAAAATGTAAATGCTGCATTAGCGAACAAATTAATCATTGTTGCTAAATCTTTAAATTGAGGATAAACATCAATTATACTTTTCCCCGCACCAACTAACCCTTGTGCAGTCAAAATATTATTTAATCCCATCAATAGACCACCTGCAACAATAGCAGGGATAATCGGAACAAAAATATCCGATAACAATTTAACTGCTCTTTGTAATAAATTTCCTTCTTGTTTTTCTTCTACTTTTTGTTCTTCATTTTTTAAACCAAGAATTGAACACACTTCTTGACAAACTAAATTAACTAAACCAGGTCCTAAAATAATTTGATATTGTCCTTTCGCTTGAAAAGTTCCTTTAACACCTTCAACATCAGTAACCTTTTCTTCATCAACTAAACTTTCATCTTTTAAAGCCAGTCTAAGTCTTGTTGCACAATGCATAGCACTTATAATATTGTCTTGACCACCAACTGCTTCTATAATTTCTTTTGCTAATTGATTATAATTCATATTGTCCTCCTTTTTATGGTACCGGTTCCTTACGGTGATAATATATCTCATTTTGAAAGCGATGTCAACAAAAATATGAAATCGTTCCCATATAAATTAAAAAAATATGACTTTTCGTCATATTACTGTTGTAAAAAAACACTTGCACCCTTTATAAATTGATAATGGATTTTTTGCGTAGCTTCTACATTTTCGTTTTTTATGAGTTTTATTAGTGTTTGACCTGTTATCATTCCAGCTTGTTCATTATCAAAACGAATTGTACACAAGGTTGGGGTAATCAGTTGAGATGTTTCGTAACCTCCAAAACCAATTAGAGAAACTGTTTCAGGTACTTTAATATTTGCTTCTTTAAGTTCTTTAAAAGTTGCTAAAGCAATATTATCAGTTGCACAAATGATAAGTGATGGTAATTCTCTTTTTATTAAACCTCTAACTACCTTTCGTGTATTTTCAAAAGTAAAATCAGTTTCGACTGTTTTTACTTGCTCAATTCCTTTTTCTTTTAAGCCATCTAAGACACCTTTTTTTCTTGTATATCCAACAGCCTCATCTTTTCCATTTACGCCTAGATAAACAATATGATGATGGTTCATTTTTGCTGCATAAATTCCAACTTCATATCCCGCCTCATAATCATCGTTGATGATAGAAATACCATCATCCATTTTTTGCCCTAACACAACAAATGGAACATCTATTTTTTTAGCCAATGTACGATGGGCCATTGTTAGTTCTGTCGCAACTAAAACAATCCCATCTACATTCATACGCCACATTTTTTCTATTGCTCTTAGTTCTTCTAATTGATTATGATTGGTATTAATAATCAGTGGTGTATAACCTTCTTTTTTTAAATATAAATCTAAACTTGACATCATTCTTGATGATGTTGTTGATGTAAGTGTTGGTGCTATGATACCAATTATTTTTGTTTCTTTTGCCTTTAAACTTTGGGCAAAAGTATTAGGCTGATAATGATATTTATCAATTATTTTTTTTATCTTTTCTCTTGTTTCATCTTTGACATATCCCCCGTTAAAATAGCGTGATACAGTTGTTTTCCCTACTCCAGCCATTTGGGCAATATCTTTCATTGTTAGTTTCTTTTCTTTCATATAACCACCTATTCGTATTATAACAAAAAAAATGTATCATTTGAATAAATGATACATCGTTCTATTTCCGATTACCTTTTTTAAATTCTAGATGATCTATAATTTCTAAATTAAACCTCTTTGCATAACGTAACATTTGATCGTAGATTTCATTGTTTATATCTTGAGGGCAATGAGCATCTATTCCTAATATGACTTTATTGCCTACTTGAGATGCTATTTTAAAGAAATGATCATTTGGATATGGATAAAGCATTTCATCTCCTACTTGTCTTCTTCCTTTTCGCATACCACCACCATTAATTTCTAATGGCATATTGTATTGTTTTGCCTTCATGCATATTTCATAACTCACTTCTTTACATAAATCATCAAAATAAATTCTGCCCATCATAAATAAATCAGGGTGAGCAATATATGAAAATAAATTAGATTCAATGGCTTGTATAACTTCGTTTTTATAATTTAATAACATATCATCCGACAAATATACCCTTCCATAATAACAATTATGAATAGCATATCGATGAAAGTGATGCCCTAAAATAAGATAATCAACCTCTTCATTATCTAACAATTGTTGGTAATAAGGTAAATAATCTAAAAAGTATTCTGCTTCATATCCTTGATATATTTTGATTTCTGGATATTTGATTTTTAATTGTTTTATTTGTAGTTGATGTTCTTCTTTCATTTTGTAAGGCATTCTCATTGAGGGTCCATTTTTTATCATTGTTTGAATACAAGACAAAAAAGAATGACAATCTTTTAAAGCATAGGGTAATGCTTTAATCAATTGTCTTCTTAAATGCGGTAATGGTATGTGATCCGAAAAGCCCAATTCTTCGTAATGATGACTTATCGCCTCTACAACCATATCTTCTTCGTTACCAGTAGCATGACCACAACGATATGTATGACAATGATAATTAGTCTTCTTCATAGTATACCTCATGTAAATATAATCCTTGGGGTTTAGCTTTGAATAGACATTTATCTTGTCCTCTGCTATCAAGTAGTTCTTGTAGTCTTTCTTTTTTGATTCGTTTAGCACCTACCTGAATAAGACCACCAACGATATGTCTTACCATGTAGCGTCTAAAACCATTTCCCACTAAAACAAATCTTACAATTCCGTTACTAACAGTAATTTCTAATTTATAGAGTGTTCTAATTGTATTTCCATATTGATCATAACTACAAAATGATGCAAAATCATGTTCTCCTAAAAAGATTGTAGCTGCATCTTTCATTAACTCTATATCTAATGGCATACCATATTGATAAATATAGTTAGTTTCAAATGGACTATACTCATTCATACTTAATAAATAATGATATTCTTTTTTTGTTGCGCTATAGCGGCTGTGAAATGTTTCATCAACAAAACATGCGTCTAAAATATAGATATCATTTGGCAAGAAATGATTAATAGCTCTTTTCCATTGGGCAGCCGGCATTTCTCTTTTGCTATCAAAATGGAAAACTTGATGTCTACCATGTACCTTCGCATCTGTTCTTCCACTTGCATGAATCACAATATTTTCGTCTTTACATATGTTCCCAATTGCTTTTTGAATTTCCCCTTGAACAGTTCTAAATTTATCTTGAACTTGAAATCCATGAAATTTAGTACCATCATATTGCACTACACATTTTATTCTATTCATTATATTAAAAAACTCATTACAATCACAACAAAACATACTAGTAAAGTTACAGCAAGGGCAACTGTGTCAGATAAATTCCAAGTTAGAATTTGATAACGGGTACGTCTTGCTTCTGGATTGTAATTTCTACTTTCCATAGCGTTAGCCAAATCTTCTGCTCTTTGAAACGCAGAAATAAATAGCGGAATAATCAATGAGATGATTGATTTGATTTTTTCAGTAAAAGTTCCTTCATTGAAATCAACACCCCTGCTTGCTTGAGCTTTCATAATTCTTTTTGCTTCATCAAGTAAATCAGGAATAAAACGTAACGCAATTGAAATCATCATGGCAAGTTCATGTACTGGAAAATGAACTTTCTTTAATGGTGATAACAGTGATTCTATCGCTAGTGTTAATTCTAATGGTTTAGTAGACGATGTCATAATTGTTGTAAGAGTTATGATTAATACTAAACGTATAAAAATATAAGCTGATTGCAAAATCGCTCCAGAATAGATTTTTACCGGTCCTAATACTAACAATAAATCACCTGTCTTCAATAAAAAAATATTAAAGAACATTAAAAACAACATCATAAACAGCATCGGTTTTATTGCTTTTAAGATATGTGATAACTTTATTTTTGAAAGTAAAGCACACATTAAAACATAGATTCCCAATATTCCATATCCTATAAATCCTGCATCAAAAAATACAGAAATTAAGAAAATAAACAATGTTACAATTTTTAATCTTGGATCCAAACGGTGAATAATTGAATTCATAGGAATATACTTACCAAAAGTCATATTATCCATTGATTTCACCACCAATCGCCTCTATTAAATCCTCAATACAATTAATTGATGGATCAATATGATATCCTTGTTCATTTAAATCTAAAATAAATCGTGTCATCATTGGTAAATCAATACCTAATTGATTTAAGTATTCACTATCTTGGAATATTTGAGTTACAGTATCATGTCTTTCTACTTCTCCATGATTCATAACAATAACATCATCACAGTATTCTAATACGTGATTCATATCATGAGTTACGATGATAATGGTTTTCCCTGATTCATGAATAGATTTGAATAAATTCATCATATCTTTTGTTCCTTGAGGATCAAGACCTGCTGTTGGCTCATCCAAAATAAGAATATCAGGATTCATAGCGAGAATTCCCGCAATCGCCACTCTTCTTTTTTGACCACCAGATAAATCAAACGGTGATTTATCTAAATAGGATTCATCTAATCCTACAATCTTAATCATACTTCTAGCAATCTCTTTTGCTTCCTGTTCAGTTTTACCAAAGTTTAAAGGACCAAACATGATATCCTTTTCTATTGTTTCTTCAAATAATTGATATTCTGGAAATTGAAATACCAAACCTGCTTTTTGTCTTAATTGTTTTAGTTTTTCAGGTTTATTGGTTACTGAAATAAGATAATCATCGATTTTTATTGAACCCTGAGTAGGGAGTAATAGTGCATTAATATGCTGAATCAAAGTAGATTTCCCACTTCCTGTTTGCCCAATAATAGCAGTAAAACTATGGTTTTTAATATTTAATTGTACATTTTTAAGTGCATGGAATTCAAATGGTGTATCCACACCATAAACATGACTTACATTTTCGAACGTAATTGACATAGTTGTTGCTCCAAATCTTTATTATCTAATGTATTTTTTATACTAATTCCTTTTTCTTTTAAACCATTTGTTATTTTTAAAGCAAAAGGAATATCTAATTTCAATTGTGATAAAAGGTCAATATCACTCAATATATCTTTTGCCCTATCCGTTTTTACAATTTTTCCTTTATTTAGTAAAATTATTTGATCTGCATATTTTGCTTCTTCGATATCATGAGTAATTGAAATAATAGTCATATCTTTTTCTTTTTTTAGTTCTCGAACTAACGTGTTGATTTCACGTCTACCTATAGGATCTAACATACTTGTAGCTTCATCTAAAATTATAATGGATGGAGACATAGCAAGAATTCCAGCAATGGCAACTCGTTGTTTTTGACCACCAGACAATTTTGTGGGTTCATGATTTAAAAAATCTTCCATATGTACTTTTTTAGCATACGTACTAATTAAATCATCCATTTGTTCGTGAGGAATGCACATATTTTCTAACCCAAATGCAATATCATCTCTAACTGTAGCCCCAATAAATTGATTATCAGGATTTTGAAATACGATACCTATTGATTCACGCACCTTGTATAAGTTTTCCATATTGAGTTCATAACCATTAACAATGATATCACCAGATTTTTTTTCTAACAAACCAATAAGAAGTTTTGCAATCGTACTTTTACCACTACCATTATGTCCTAATATTGCCACATAATTTCCTTTATCAATATTAAAAGAAATATTATCTATTGTATGAAGACCTTCATCATACTCAAATGATAAATTTTTAACTTCTATCATATGATCCATTATTTCACCTTCTTTCATATACTTTTTTATTCTATTATTTTCATAAGTTAATGTCAAACAAACCAATAAAAAAAACCATGATATCTCTATCATGGTCAAAATTAATTATTTTGTTAAAGTGATTACAGCCATTGTAGCATTGTCACCTTTACGGTTATAAGTTTTTAAGATGCGAGTGTATCCACCGTTAACATCTTTAAATTTAGGTGCTACGTCATCAAATAAAATTTGAACAGCTGTTTTACCAGTGTTAGCATCAACAACCTTGTGCATATCTGCAGCAGCTTGTCTTCTTGCATGTAAATCTCCACGTTTACCTAAAGTAATTAATTCATCAACTACACTACGAACTTCTTTTGCTCTTGTTTCAGTAGTTTCAACTTTTCCATAAACGATTACTTCAGTAGCTAAGCTACGTAACATAGATTTTCTAATATCTGAAGTACGTCCTAATTTTCTGTTTTTAGCCATGAGATTAGCGCTCCTTCCATGTATTTTAATTAAATTAATCTATAGGTTTAAACCCTAATCCTAATTCAACTAATTTTTCTTTTACTTCTTTTAATGATTTTTTACCTAAGTTTCTTACCTTAATCATATCATCTTCAGTTTTAGCTGCTAAATCTTGAACAGTTTGAATTCCAGCTCTCTTTAAGCAGTTATATGAACGAACTGATAAATCTAATTCTTCAATTGTCATATCTAAAACTTTATTTGTTGTATCACTTTGTGTTTCAGACATCACTTCCATATTTAAAGCCATATCTGTCATTTCAACAAACATATTTAAATGTTCTACTAAAATTTTAGCAGCAAGTGAAATTGCTTCATAAGGTTTTAATGTTCCATTAGTTTCAATATCTAATGTTAATTTATCATACTTAGCTGTTTCTCCAACACGTGTTGGTTCAACATGATATGCAACATTTTCAATTGGTGAATAAATTGAATCAGTTGGAATTACACCAATAGTGTTAATATCTTTTTTATTTTGATCTGCACTTGCATATCCACGATCTTTTCTTGCATATAATTCCATATACAAGTGTCCACCTTCAGCAACATGTGCAATAATTAAATCATTTGAGATCATTTTAACATTACTTGGACATTGAATATCTGCACCAGTTACTGTAGCAGGTCCTTTAACATCAATGATCATTGTTGCTGAATCTTCACCATCAACATCAAATACTAACTTCTTAAGATTTAAGATAATAGCAGTAACATCTTCAACAATACCGTCTACTGCTGAAAATTCATGGATAGCTCCTTGAACTTTAATTGCATAAACAGCAGAACCAGGTAATGAAGAAAGAAGAACTCTTCTTAAAGCATTACCTAAAGTAATACCGAATCCTCTTTCTAATGGTTCAATTGTAAATGTACCATGATTATCTGTTTCATCATATTGATCAATATTAAAATTTGCTTTTTCAAATTTATGCATATGTTCCCTCCTCACTAGGAATGATTTGTAATTTTTCAAACACTACAACAATACTATCCACGAGGACGTTTTGGTGGACGACACCCATTATGTGGAATTGGAGTAACATCAGTAATTGCAGTTACTTCTAATCCAGCAGCTTGTAAAGCTCTAACTGCTGCTTCACGTCCTGGTCCTGGACCTTTAACATTTACTTCTACAGATTTAACTCCATGTTCCATTGAAGCTTTTGCAGCTGCTTCTGAAGCCATTTGAGCTGCATATGGTGTTGATTTTCTTGATCCTTTAAATCCTAAAGCACCAGCACTTGACCATGTTAACACATTTCCATGTTCATCAGTAATAGTAACAATTGTATTATTGAAAGTTGAATGAATGTGTGCAACACCTTTTGCAATATTTTTCTTTACACGTCTTTTACCACGTGTTTGTTTAACTTTAGCCATTTCCTTTCAACCTCCTATTATTTTTTCTTTCCTGCGATTGGTTTAGCTTTACCCTTACGAGTTCTAGCGTTTGTTTTAGTTTTTTGACCACGTACAGGAAGTCCTTTACGATGACGCATACCTCTGTAGCTTCCGATTTCCATTAAACGTTTAATGTTTAATTGAACTTCTCTACGTAAGTCACCTTCAACTTTAATTTTTTCTACTTCTTTTCTGATTTTACCGATTTCTTCTTCAGTTAAATCTTTAACTCTAACATCTTCACTAATTCCTGTAGTTTTTAAGATTTGTTGAGCTGTTGTTTTTCCGATACCATATACATAAGTTAATGAGATAACAACACGTTTATCACGTGGGATATCCACACCAGCAATACGAGCCATATTTCTTCCTCCTAAAAATTAACCTTGTCTTTGTTTATGTTTTGGGTTTTCGCAAATAATCATTACGCGCCCTTTTCTTCTAATTACTCTGCATTTATCACACATTGGTTTTACAGATGGTCTTACTTTCATCTTGTCTACCTCCTTTTGGAAGATTTTTTATTTATGTCTAAATGTAATTCGCCCACGTGTTAAATCATATGGAGAAATTTCAACGGTAACTCTATCCCCCGGTAAAATGCGAATGTAATGCATACGGATTTTACCAGAAACGTGAGCAAGAATTTCCACTCCATTTTCTAATGCTACTTTAAACATTGCGTTTGGTAATGTCTCTAATACTGTAGCTTCTACTTCAATAACGTCGTCTTTCTTTGCCATAGGTCTCAACTCCTTCATTAAAGTTTTGTAAGAATTCGATAACCATCGTCTGTAATGACGATAGTATGTTCATAATGAGCCGCTAAAGAACGGTCTTTTGTTACTACTGTCCAACCATCGCTTAAAGTTTCTGTTTCTTTTGCACCTAAATGTGCCATTGGTTCAATGGCCAAAGCCATTCCTTTCTTCAAACGAGGTCCCTTTCCTGCTGGACCATAATTTGGTACAGCTGGATCTTCATGAACTTCAGTTCCAATACCATGACCTGTATAATCTAGTGGTGTTGTACATCCGTGTTCATATAGATAAGTTTCAATAGCATGAGAAATATCAGATAAGCGATTATCCGGTTTAACTTGCTCTAAACCAGTATATAACGAAGCTTCACAAACTTCCATAAGTTTTTTTACTTCATCGCTTACTTTACCTACTGCATAAGTCCATGCGCTATCACCATGATAACCTTTATAACATGCACCTACATCAACTGAAATAATGTCACCCTCTTTTAATTTACGATGACTAGGAATTCCATGTACAACTTCTTCGTTAATAGAAGTACATACACTATTAGGAAATCCATATAATTTAAGAAATGAAGGTGTTGCTCCATTATCACGAATAACTTTATCACAAATTTGATCAATTTCCAATGTTGTTATTCCAGGTACAATCACTTCTTTTAATTTTTGATGTACAAGAGCAACAATTCTTCCTGCTTCAGCCATCAATTCTATTTCTCTACTATCTTTAGTAACAATCATTATTTAACCTCCAGGCTTTTCTTGATATCCTTAAAGACGTCTTCCATAGATTGATCACCATTAATATTAGTGATTTCACCCTTCATTGTATAATAATCAATTAAAGGTCTAGTCTGTTTATTGTAAGTATCTAATCTTACTTTTACAGCTTCTTCATTTTCATCAGGTCTTTGATATAATTCACCACCGCAATTATCACAAATTCCTTCTTGTTTAGGTGGATTATATTCTACATGGAATGTAGCTCCACATTCTTTACAAGTTCTTCTTCCTGAAAGTCTCTTAGTTAATTTATCAAAATTAACATCAAGATTTATAACTGCATCAATAGTAAAACCAAATTCTTTACCAATACTTTCAAGTTCTCTTGCTTGGATAATAGTACGAGGGAACCCATCCAAAATAAATCCATTAGGAAATTCATTTTCTTTTAAATAATCCCTAACCATTTGAATAGTATAGTCATCAGGAACTAAATGTCCAAATTGAATAAAATATTTTGCGATAACACCATATTTAGTTTGTTCTTTAAGAGCTTTTCTAAAAATATCTCCTGTAGAAATATGTGTCATTCCATATTCCTTAACTAGATTTGCTGCTTGTGTCCCTTTTCCTGCACCAGGAGGACCCATTAAAATAATATTCATTGTAACCCTTCTTTCTATACTACTTACGAATATACCCGTGATATTCTTTTCTTGTTATGTGAGTCTTGATTTGTTTTACTGTTTCAAGTGCCACACCAGTAACGATAATCAAACCTGTTCCACCAAGTGATAAACTTGCGTTTTCAGTTTGTGTCCATAAAACTGGAGTAATAATTGGAATTGCAGCAATAATACATAAAGATAATGATCCTGCAACTGTTACACGATTTAAAACAGTTTTAATATAATTCTTAGTATCAACGCCAGTTCTCACACCTGGAATTGAACCACCATTTTTCTTAAGATCATCACTGATTTTTTCAGCATCAATCTGTAAATTTGAATAGAAGAATGTAAATCCAATAATCATGACAATATATAGACAGAAACCAATTGGTTCTTGATAATTAAATATTGTATTAATCCATTTTGTAACAGTGCTAGCTTTCATAAAACTAACAATTGTTCTTGGCGCTGCGAGTACAGATGAAGCAAAGATAACAGGAATAACCCCTGAACTATTAATTTTAATAGGCATATGAGTCTGTTCCTTTGTTCTCATTGTTGTATTTGTACTTGTAGCATAGACAATTGGAATTTTTCTAATTGCACCTTCAGTAAATACAACGAAGATAACAATTGATAAATAAACAATTACAAATAATACATACCAAGCTATATCTAACCACATTCCACTGTCGAATTTAACAATATTGTTAAATGTTGTAATAAATGAATTAGGTAAGTTAGAAACGATACCTGTAAAGATTAATAATGAAACACCATTACCAATCCCCTTATTTGTAATTTGATCTCCTAACCAAATTGCAAACATACTTCCAGCCATCATAATTAAAACAACATAAATGTATGACCAAATAGAAGTATTTGTTAAAATATTATATCCACTATCAAAGGCATATGTTAGCACGCCACCTTGTAAAGCAGATAAGAATAAAGTTAAAATTCTTGTAACACGGTCCTTCTTCTTTTTACCAGTATTACCTTCTTTACGCCAGCGAGTAAGTGCTGGTATAACATCCATAGATAATAATTCGATAATAATTGATGAAGTAATGTATGGTGAAACACCTAAAGCGAATAATGAAAATCTTTCAAGTGTTCCCCCACCTAATAAATTCATAATTCCAAAAATACCAGAATTCGCATCACTCGAACTTAAAGATCCGATATTAACACCCGGAATTGTAACTGCTGATCCTAAACGATAAACAAATAAAATTCCAAGTGTAAATACGACCTTACGACGAAGCTCTCCTTTTTTGAATACATTTTTCAAAAATGTAAGCATCTTAGATCACCTCAGTTTTTCCACCTGCAGCTTCAATAGCAGCAACAGCAGATTTAGAGAATTTAGCAGCTTGAACTGTTAATTTCTTTTCAATAGCACCATTTCCTAATACTTTAACACCATCTAATTCTTTTTTGATGATTCCAGCTTCTTTTAATGCTTGTGCGTTCACTGTTGCACCATCTTCAAATTTATTTAAGCTATCTAAATTTACAATAGCATATTCTTTACGATTAAAGTTTGTAAATCCACGTTTTGGTAAACGCATGAATAATGGAGTTTGTCCACCTTCGAAACCTGGTTTTTTACCTCCACCTGATCTAGCTCCTTGTCCTTTTTGACCTCTACCAGCTGTTTTACCAGTTCCTGAACTTGTTCCACGTCCAACACGTTTTCTTTCTTTACGTGCACCTTCAGTGTATTGTAATTCGTGTAGTTTCATCGTTACACCTCCTATTTTTCTTCTACTTTAACTAGGTGTCCAACAACTTTTAACATTCCTTGAATGTAAACGTTGTCTTCTTTTTCTACTGTTTTATTAACTTTTCTTAAACCTAACGCTTCAAGAGTTTTTCTTTGTTTTGGTAAGCAACCAATTGGACTCTTAACAAGCGTAATACTTAATTTCTTAGCCATGTGTTTGCCTCCTATTATCCAAAGATTTCTTCTACTTTTTTATCTCTTAATTCAGCTACTTCATTAACTGTTTTTAATGATGCTAAACCTTCCATAGTTGCTCTAACCATGTTAATTGGTGTTCTTGAACCTAAAGATTTAGATAAGATATCTGAATATCCAGCTAATTCAACAACCGCACGAACTGGACCACCAGCGATGATTCCAGTACCTTGAGATGCAGGTTTAATAAATACTCTACCTGAACCATAAATACCAGTTACTTCGTGTGGGATTGTTCCATGGATTGAAGGTACTTTGATTACATTACGTTTAGCATTTTCGCATGCTTTTCTAATTGCATCAGGTACTTCGTTAGCTTTACCAGTACCGAAACCAACTCTACCTTTTTTATCTCCGATAACAACTAATGCAGCGAAACGCATTCTACGTCCACCTTTTACTACTTTAGTTACACGGTTAATAGTAACAACACGTTCTTCAAATTCTTTTTCTTCTCTTCTTGGTGCTCTTCTTTGACCATTTCTTCTAGGTCCAGATTTTCTTTCACCATTGTTAGTTCTTGGTTTACGTTGTTCCATATTGACCTCCTTCTAGAATTCTAATCCAGCTTCTCTAGCTGCTTCAGCTAAAGCTTTTACACGACCATGATAAATATATCCACCACGATCAAATACTACTTTTTTAATTTTTTTAGCTTCTGCTCTTTCAGCAATAGCTTTCCCTACAGCAGCAGCTGCAGCAATATTTCCACCGTTTTCTAATTTCATATCAACGCTTGATGCACTTACTAAAGTTACACCATTTACATCATCAATGATTTGAGCATGAATATGAGCATTTGAACGGAACACATTTAAACGTGGACATTCTGGAGTTCCACTGATTTTTGCACGAACTCTAGCGTGACGTTTTAAACGTACATCATTACGAGATTGTAATTTAGCCATGAATATAGCTCCTTTCTTACTCTTTCTAAACTACTTCTTACCAGCAGTTTTTCCTTCTTTTCTGATGATTCTTTCATCAACATATTTAATACCTTTTCCTTTATAAGGTTCAGGTTTTTTCTTAGATCTGATTAATGCTGCCATTTGACCAACACGTTCTTTAGAAATACCAGATACGATAATTGAGTTAGCATTTGGAGTTTCGATTTTTACTCCTTCTTCAGCTTCAATTTCAACTTGATGAGAGAAACCAATATTTAATACTAATGTATTTCCCTTCATTTGAGCACGGTAACCAATACCAACGATTTCTAATTCTTTTTTGAAACCATCATGTACACCTGTGATCATATTTGCAAGTAATGCTCTTGTTGTACCATGTAATTGTTTTACATGTTTTTCTTCACTACTTCTTTTAACAGTAATTTCATTTTCATTTTTTTCAAATGAAATAACTGGAGAAAATTGTCTTACTAAAGTCCCTTTAGCTCCTGTTACTGTAACAGTATTATCTTCAGCGATATCAACAGTTACACCTTCAGGTACAATGATTAATTTATTACCGATACGAGACATCAGTTATACCTCCTGTATAATTTTTTTATTACCAGATATATGCTAAAACCTCTCCACCAATTTGTTTAGCTCTAGCTTCTTTATCAGTCATTAAACCTTGAGAAGTTGATAAGATAACGATTCCTAAACCATTTAATACTTTAGGGATTTCATTAACTTTTGCATATACACGTAATCCAGGTTTAGAGATTCTCTTTAAATCTGTGATTACTCTATCTTTACCTCTATATTTTAAAGTGATATTAATGTTTTTAATGGCACCTTCGCCTTCAACTTTATATCCTTTAATGAATCCTTCATTTTTCAAAATTTCAGCGATTTCTACTTTTAATTTTGATGCAGGAACAGTTACTTCATCATGATACTGTCTATTTGCATTACGGATTCTTGTTAACATATCTGCAATTGGATCTGTCATTACCATTTGCTAGTCCTCCTTCCAAAACGGATTTTAAATTTCTAATTACCAGCTTGCTTTTTTTACACCTGGGATTTCACCTTTGTATGCTAATTCGCGGAAGCAAATTCTACAAAGTTTAAATTTTCTAATTACTGAATGTGGTCTACCACAACGTTCACAACGAGTGTATTCACGCACTTTATATTTTTGAGGACGTTGTTGTTTCACTTTCATTGATGTTTTAGCCATTGTGAGTCCTCCTCTTATTTATGGAATGGCATTCCTAATTGTGCTAATAATTCATGACCTTCTTCATCGCTATTAGCAGTAGTTACGAATACGATATCCATTCCTCTTAATTTATTTACTTTATCAAAATCGATTTCAGGGAAAATTAATTGTTCTTTAATTCCTAAAGTGTAATTTCCTCTTCCGTCGAATGAATTGTTAGATACACCTCTGAAGTCTCTTACACGAGGTAAAGAAACGTTGAATAATTTATCAACAAATTCATACATTCTTTCACCACGTAAAGTTACTTTACAACCAATTGCTTGACCTTCACGTAATTTGAAACCAGCGATTGATTTTTTTGCTCTAGTTACAACTGGTTTTTGACCAGAGATTAATGTTAATTCATTCACTGCATCATCTAATAATTTTGAATTAGATACAGCATCACCAACACCAATATTGATAACTACTTTTTCAATTTTAGGTGCTTGCATTTTAGAAGAATAATTGAATTTTTCCATTAACGACTTAACTACTTCGTTTTCATAACGTTCTTGTAAACGATTCATCTGCTATCTCCTTTCAATTATTTCTTTTTCTTTTTATCAACTTCAGCCCCAGTTTTTTTGTTAATACGGACTTTAGTTTTCTTACCATCAGCATCTACAGTTACTTTATATCCTAATTTAACTGCTGCTTTTGCTTTTGAATCATAGTATGCAACATTTGAAACATGAATTGGAGCTTCTCTTGTTACAATACCACCTTCAGGATCAGCTTGAGAAGGTTTTACATGTTTAGTAACAACATTAATTCCTTCAACAATTACTTTATCTTGTTTTGCAAGAACTTGTAACACTTCACCTGTTTTACCTTTATCTTTACCTGCGATAACTTGAACAGTATCACCTACACGGATTTTCATGTGCCACCCCTCCTATAATACTTCTGGAGCTAATGATACGATTTTCATGAAATCAGCATCTCTTAACTCTCTTGCAACTGGTCCAAAGATACGAGTACCTCTTGGAGATTTGTCATCTTTAATAATTACACAAGCGTTATCATCAAATTTAATGTATGATCCGTTTTCACGACCTACACCATATTTAGTTCTAACGATAACCGCTTTTACTACTTCACCTTTTTTTACAGTTCCACCAGGTGCTGCTTGTTTCACTGTTGCTACAACAACATCACCGATGCTACTTGTTTTTCTATTTGAACCACCTAAGTTACGAATTACTAATACTTCTTTAGCACCAGTATTATCAGCAACTTTAAGTCTACTTTCGTTTTGAATCATCTTCGGTTACCTCCTTTTAGAGTTTCTAATTAAACTGTTTCTGCTTTTTTAACGATTTCTACTAAACGGAAACGTTTTGTAGCAGATAATGGTCTTGTTGACATGATTTTAACAATGTCACCAACTTGAGCAACATTTTCTTCATCATGAGCATGAAATTTAGTAGAAGATTTCATACGTTTACCATATAATTTATGCTTTACATGTGTTTCAACTAGCACTGTAATAGTCTTATCCATTTTAGTAGATACAACTGTACCAGTATAAACTTTACGATTATTTCTTTCCATTGTATCTCCTCCTATTGGTTCATTTCTCTTTCTCTAATAATTGTTTTAATACGAGCGATTGTTTTACGAACTTGTCTAATACGTGCTGTGTTTTCTAATTGACCTGTAGCTTGTTGGAATCTTAATCCAAAAAGCTCTTTTTTGTATTCTTCAACTTTAGCTAATAAAGCTTCGTTATCTAATTCTCTAATTTCTTGCGCTGTCATAATTATTCACCCTTTCCAATGATTTTACATTTAATAGGTAATTTATGAGATGCAAGTCTTAAAGCTTCTCTAAGTACTGGTTCTTCTAATCCACCTACTTCAAAAAGAACACGACCAGTTTTAACAACTGCTACCCATTCTTCTGGAGAACCTTTACCTGATCCCATACGTACTTCTAATGGTTTTTTAGTTTTAGCTAAATGTGGGAAAATTCTAATCCATACTTTACCACCACGGTTCATATAACGGTTGATGGCAATACGTGCTGCTTCGATTTGACGTGAAGTAATCCAAGCACCTTCAGTTGCTACTAAACCAAATTCACCAAAAGATACTTTATCTCCACCTTTAGTCTTACCTTCATAGCTAACACGATGAGGTCTTCTGTATTTTGTTCTTTTAGGCATCAACATGATTATTTATCCCCTTTCTTCTTTTCAGGAAGGATTTCTCCCATACAAATCCAAACTTTAACTCCTAATTTACCATAAGTCGTATCTGCTTCAGCAGTCGCATAATCAATATCAGCTCTTAAAGTATGAAGAGGGACATTCCCTTCAGAGTATCCTTCAGCACGAGCCATATCAGCTCCACCTAAACGTCCTGAAACACTTGTTTTAATTCCTTTAGCACCAGCTCTCATTGCTCTTTGAATAGCACGTTTTTGAACTGTTCTAAATGAAGCACGATTTTCTAATTGTTCTGCAATGTTGTTTGCAACTAATTGAGCAACAACATCTGGATTTTTAATTTCTACGATGTTAATGAAAACTTGTTTTCCACTAACCATTTTAGCTACTTCTTTTCTTAAAGCATCTACTGCTTCTCCATCTTTACCGATTACTACACCAGGTCTAGATGTGTGAACAAAGATTGTTACACGGTTTTTTGATCTTTCGATTTCAACTTTAGCAACTGAAGCAGTTTTTAATTTTTTAAGGATATAATCACGAATTTTAATATCTTCATGTAATAACCCAGCGAAATCTTGATCATTTGCGTACCATCTTGAATCCCAATTACGGTTAACACCAACTCGTAAACCTACTGGACTTACTTTTTGACCCATTCTAGTACCTCCTATCTTTCATCTACCACACATGTGATGTGGCTTGTTCTTTTTAAAATTCTTGTTCCGCTACCTTTTGCTCTAGCACGGAATCTTTTTAATGTTGGACCTTCATCAACGAAGATTTCTTTAATATATAATTTATCTGCATCTGCACCATTGTTGAATACAGCGTTTTGTGCAGCTGATTTAACGACTTTAATGACTGCAGGTGTAGCTGCTTTATTAGTATATTCTAAGATACCTAAAGCTTCTTTCACTTGCTTACCTCTTACTAAGTCAACAACTAATCTTGCTTTTTGAGGTGATACACGAATCGTTTTAGCTAATGCTTTTGCTTCCATGTTTTATGCTCTCCTCTCTCTATTTACCAGCTTTTTTATCATCATCACCGTGACCATGGAAAGTTCTTGTTGGAGCGAATTCTCCTAACTTATGACCAACCATATCTTCAGTAACGTAAACTGGAATATGTTCTCTTCCGTTATACACTGCAAATGTATGTTCAATAAATTGAGGGAAGATTGTTGAACGTCTTGACCAAGTTTTGATAACTTCTTTTTTACCAGATTCATTTAATGCTTCAACTTTTTTCATTAAATGAGCATCAACAAATGGTCCCTTTTTTAAACTACGTGCCATTTTTTCTTTCCTCCTTATTATTTACCGTTGCGACGACGTACAATTAATTTAGTCGAAGCTTTTTTATTCTTTCTAGTTTTAACACCCATAGCTTTTTTACCCCAAGGTGTCATTGGTGCTTTACGACCGATTGAAGTTCTTCCTTCACCACCACCATGAGGGTGATCATTAGGGTTCATTACAGAACCACGAACTGTAGGTCTAACACCTTTCCATCTCATACGACCAGCTTTACCATAGTTAACTAAACCATGATCTTCGTTTCCAACTACACCAACTGTAGCTCTACAAACTGCTAAGACTTTTCTAACTTCACCAGAAGCTAATCTTAAGATTACATATTTATCTTCTTTACCTAAGATTTGAGCAGACACACCAGCAGATCTTGCGATTTGTCCACCTTTACCAGGTTGCATTTCGATATTATGGATAACAGTACCTTCAGGCATATTTCCCATTGGTAAAGCATTACCAACAATAATATCTGCATTTTCTCCAGAGATAATAGTCATTCCAACTTCTAATCCCTTTGGAGCTAAAATATATCTTTTTTCACCATCTGCATAGTTAATTAATGCGATGTTTGCTGATCTATTTGGATCATATTCAATAGTTGCTACTTTTCCAGGGATATTGTCTTTATTACGTTTGAAGTCAATAATACGATATTTTTGTTTATGACCTCCACCGTGATGACGAGTTGTAATAACACCATTGTTATTACGTCCACCGTTTTTGTTTTTCTTAGCAACTAAAGATTTTTCAGGTTTTGTTGCTGTAATTTCTTCATAAGTTAATGAAGTCATATTACGACGACCGTTAGTGACTGGCTTATAAGTTTTAATTGCCATCTTTAGTTTCCTCCTAATTTCTTATCTGGAACGAGTTATTCCAATATTTTACGAATTATCAATTAGTCTTCATCAAAGAAATTGATTTCGTTTCCTTCAGCTAAAGTTACGATAGCTTTTCTTCTTTTGTTAGTTTTACCAACATATCTACCCATTCTTTTTGTTTTTGCTCTTACGTTCATAACATTAACGTTAACAACTTTTACATTGAACATTGCTTCAACAGCGTTTTTAATTTCAATTTTGTTAGCATTAACATCTACATCAAATGTGTATTTGTTTGATTCAGCTTGAAGAGTCATTGATTTTTCAGTAAGTACAGGTTTTTTTAATACATCTGTAATGTGTGCCATTATGCAAGTACCTCCTCAACAGCTTTAATTGCAGCTTCAGTCATAATTAACTTGTTGCTGTTTAAAATATCATAAACATTAACATGTTTAGCATCTAATAATTTAACTCCTGGGATATTGTTAGCAGATTTAGCAACGATTGGACAAATTTCATCAAAAACAATTAATGTTTTTGCTGGAGCTTGTAAGTTTTCTAAAACTTTAACCATATCTTTTGTTTTTGGAGCTTCAATTTTAATTCCTTCGATTGCCATAAATTCATTATCTTGAACTTTAGTAGATAAAGCTGATTTTAAAGCTAATCTTCTAACCTTACGGTTTAATTTAAATTTATAACTTCTAGGTGTTGGACCAAATACAACTCCTCCTCCACGCCATTGTGGTGCACGGATTGATCCTTGTCTAGCTCTACCAGTACCTTTTTGACGCCATGGTTTTTTACCACCACCAGCAACTTCAGTACGATTTTTAACTTTATGTGTACCTTGTCTTAAAGACGCTCTTTGTAATAAAACCATATCAAATAAAGCTTGTTTATTTGGTTCAATTCCGAATACTGCTTCATTTAATTCTAAATCTTTTACTTCAGCACCTTCTTGGTTAAATACTTTAATATTAAGCATTCTATGTTCCTCCTTCCCAAAATTACTCAGCTGTAGCTTCAGCTGCAGCTTCTACATTTGTGTTTTCTTCTGCAGGAGTATAATCTACTAATTCATGAGCTGTTTTAACTTGACCAGCTTTTTTGATTGCAGATTTAACAACTACTAATCCTTTTTTAGGTCCTGGTACTGAACCTTTGATTAATAATAAATTGTTTTCTACATCTACTGCAACAACTTCTAAGTTTTGAATTGTACGAGTTACATGTCCCATTTGCCCTGGTAATTTTTTACCTGGAGCAATTCTGTTTGGAGCGATTGGTCCCATTGAACCAACAATTCTATGAGCTCCTGAACCATGTCCTTTAGGACCAATGTGTTGACCATGTCTTTTGATAACACCTTGATATCCTTTACCTTTTGAAGTTCCAGTTACATCTACAACTTCACCAGCTACGAAGCTATCAACAGTAATTTTATCTCCAACTTCATAACTCATCATTTCGTCAAAACGAAATTCTTTAATGAAGCGCTTAGGAGCTGTGTTTGCTTTGTCAGCAATTCCTTTTTCAGCTTTGTTTGCTAATTTTTCTCTTTTATCTTCGAAACCAACTTTAACAGCATCATAACCATCGCTTGCAACTGTTTTCTTTTGTAACACTACGTTTTCAGTAGCTTCTACTACAGTTACAGGGATTAATAAACCGTCAGTTGTGAAGACTTGAGTCATTCCAATCTTACGACCTAAGATTCCTTTCATGAGTTACACCTTTTACCTTTCTTATAATTTAATTTCGATGTCTACACCACTTGGTAATTCTAATCTTGTTAAAACATCAACTGTTTCTGGTGTAGGATTCACAATGTCGATTAAACGTTTGTGAGTTCTAATTTCAAATTGTTCACGTGAATCTTTATATTTGTGAACTGCTCTTAGTACTGTATATACTTCCTTTTCAGTAGGTAATGGTACAGGACCAACTACTTGAGCACCTGATTTTTTGGCAGCACCAATAATTTTTTCTGCCGAATTGTCTAGAATTTTGTGATCAAATGATTTTAATCTAATTCTAATTTTGTTATTTGCCATGATTTTTTCTCCTTTCAAATTTCTTAGGATGTGATTCACTCAGTGCAAATTACCTGAAACATGCCGTTTCATGACAACGCCTTTCGGTGTTTCAGCAACCTCGCACATCAACATGAAGTCAACATCGACATTATATAGAAAAAAAGCCCATTATGCAAGGGTTTTTTAATTATTTTTTTAAATTTTTTTTATTTATTTTATGATCATTTATTATGAAAATCTTTATGTCTTTAACACTAATAAACTTGTCAATGTAATAAGTCTTATATCTATTGAAGCGACGTATTTAGTTCTCATGTAAATGGGTTGTATTACCCCTAGAACTGGTTTGTTTAAAAAAAGATATCTTTATAAATCATTACATTTATAAGCAAGTATATTATTCACGTTTGAGGATAAAATAGTTTTATATTAGTCATTTAAGATATATTACCCGTTATTTATTATTTTGATCCATACCACTCATTTCTAACAAAGATATTAAGTTTATGATTTTAGTTTAATTATTAAATCAATTGACTCATACTGTTTTATACTATTACTTTATGTTTTATAATTGATCATTATATGATGAGATCAATAAGACACAATTATGAACTTTGTCAAAATGAAACAAGCAACATTGGCTTGAATATCAATAGTTCTTTTCTATATATTAGACATCACCATTCAAATAATTTTATTGAAACATTGTACATATTCTTATTACAATTTATTTAATTAAGTATTAGTGAAAACTCATTATTTATAAATCATATTTTTACATGTGTTCTTCCTCTATTAAAACAAGCCACGATTTTTTCTGTAAATATAAAAAAAGATACTAGAACGTATCAAGTATCAACTATATATAAATAAAAAAAGAA
>NZ_QUIN01000018.1 GCF_003480255.1 Erysipelatoclostridium sp. AM42-17
ATTCTAACAAATTTTAAAAAGACTGTCGATAGTCAATTTGTCAACAGTCTGAAGGAACAATCAATTATAGATTGTTCCTTTTGTTCTTTTGCATTTCGCACCCTAAAAACGACATTTCGCGCCAATCATTAAAAATGATTATGGTAGATAGTAAAATAAGAGTGTAATCAGTTTTATGTTTACCAAATAACTTGAAATATAGAGAAAAGAAGAGGGAAAGGAACATGAAAATATATAAAAAACTAATAGCAAGCATACTTACAATGATGATGATTTTTGCTCAAGTGTCTGTAAATGTATTTGCGGATAATGAAGAAGCTAAAATACCATTAGATATTGTACTTGTTTTAGATGTATCCGGGAGCATGGATGATCCTATAGGTAATAGTGGTGTTAAAAGAATTAAGATATTGCAAGATTCAATTAATCAGTTTATTGAAGCCTTTGCAACTAGTAATTCAAACAAAAGTGATAAAAATAAACAAAGTAGAATTTCGATTATTAAATTTGCAGGTAAGAAATGTGATCCAGAAACTAAAGAAGGAAATGATACATACCTTGATGGGGCACATAGATACAATTATACTCAAATTGTAAGTCATTATTTTACAGTAACAAACGAAAATAAAAATCAATTAAAAGATAAAGTAAATGCGATTAGTCCAGCTGGAGCAACACGTAGTGATTATGGTATGGAATTAGCGCAATCATTAATCAATGGTAGTGTTAATGACAATGCAAGAAACAACGCAAAAAGAGTTGTTCTCTTTTTAACAGATGGTAATCCAACAGATTTTAATAGTTTTAATGGCGAGGTTGCCAATGGAGCTATTAAAGCTTCAAAAGAAATAAAAAAATATGCAGAAGTTTATTCAATTGGTATGTTTACTGAAACAAATCCATCAATTACAGGACCTAAAGGTAATGGTAATTGGACAGAAGAAGTGGCATTCAATGCTTATATGCATGGTGTCTCTAGCAATTATCCAGATGCTGTAGACTATAAAACATTAGGAGATAGAGCAAATGATAGCGGTTACTATATGGGTGTTAAAAATTCTAATGATGCGAATGTAGTATTCAGTAATATTATAAAGGGTTTATTTAGCATGAGCTATCCTAAAGCAGATTATTCTAAGGTAGATAATGCGATAGCCAATGTACCAAGTGATTTAAATAATTATACAGAAGAATCAGTAAATGTATTACAAATTGCAGTTGATGCTGTTATTAGAGAGAAAGATATTACTGAACAAGATATTGTTGATAGTTATGCCGAAGCCATTAACAAGGCCATTACTGGTCTGGTGTTAAAAGGAGCGGATTATACAAAAGTAGATGAAGCAATCACAAAAGCCAATGCTCTTAATAAGGATAATTATGTAGACTTTACAAAAGTAACAGAAGCTATCAATGCAGTAAATCGTGATAAAAAGATTACTCAACAATCTGAAGTTGATGCAATGGCAAATGCTATCAATGCTGCTGTTGGAAATTTAGTCTTAAAAGGGGCTGATTATACAGAAGTAAATAATGCGATAGCTAAAGTACCAAGTGATTTAGAAAACTATACAGAGGAAACTGTAAGAGTACTACAAGATGCACTTAAAGCAGTAAAAAAAGGAAAGAACATAACAGAACAAGAAACAGTAAATAATTATGCTGATGCCATCAATGCAGCTATCAATGGATTGAAATTAAAACCAGCGGATTATAGCAAGGTGCAAGAAGCAAAAGAGAAAGTACCAAGTGATTTAAGTATCTATACAGATGAAACAGTAAATGTATTACAAAACGCACTTAAAGCAGTAAAAGAAGGAAAGAACATAACAGAACAAGAAACAGTAAATAATTATGCTGAAGCGATTAACAATGCTATCGCTGGTTTGGTATTAAAAGGAGCAGATTATACAAAGGTAAATGAAGCAATCACAAAAGCCAATGCTCTTAATAAGGATAATTATGTAGACTTTACAAAAGTAACAGAAGCTATCAATGCAGTAAATCGTGATAAAAAGATTACTCAACAATCTGAAGTTGATGCAATGGCAAATGCTATCAATGCAGCTATCGCTGGTTTGGTGTTAAAAGGAGCAGATTATACAAAAGTTGATGAAGCAATTACAAAAGCAAAAATGCTTAACCAAGATGACTATGTTGATTTTACAAAAGTAACTGAAGCTATCAATGCAGTAGATCGTGATAAAAAGATTACTCAACAATCTGAAGTTGATGATATGGCAAAGGTTATCAATGCTGCTATTGATAATTTGATCTTAAAAGGAGCAGATTATACAAAGGTAGATGAAGCAATCGCAAAAGCAAATATGCTTAACAAAGATGATTATGTTGATTTTACAAAAGTAATAGAAGCTATCAATGCAGTAGATCGTAATAAAAACATAACAGAACAGGCAATAGTAGATGATTATGCAAAATCAATTAATAATGCCATTGATGAGCTTGTTAAGAAAAAGAATGATTACAAAATTATAGATGGAGCAAATTCTGTATTTATTAAAAAGAGTGAAAAAATAATAGCACTTAGAATTAATCATGAATTTACAAATAATATAAAAGTGGCTGTAGATGAACAAGAAATAGATAAAGCAAATTATCAAATAACAGAAGGATCAACTATTGTTACTTTTAATGATGAATATTTAAATACATTAACTGTAGGAACGCATGTTGTTAAGATAATATTTATAGATGGAACAGTAACAACTTATTTGACTATAAAAGATAAAGAAACAATAAGTGATGAACAAAAGGATAATAAAACACCAACTGATTCATCAAATAAACAAGAAACAGTTGAAAAGAAAAAAGAAACGAAGAAAGTACAAACTGGTGATAATACTAATAGTATGATGTTTATAAGTTTATTTAGTATAAGCTTGTTAGGAATTTACTGTTTTGTAATGAAAAAATATATTTGTTAAGATAAGGTAAAAAGCAGATTTCATCAATTTGTGAAAATCTGCTTTTGATTTTAAGAATAATTAAGTTAAGATATTATATTTTTATTGATATTTGATTAAAAGAGGTATATATTTTTGATGGTTTTGATGAAAATTGTCAAAATAAAGGTTTAGGTAAATCAAAAGTGTTAAAATAAAGATGTAATGGGGTGGAAGTTATGAAAAGACAAATCGTTTATAGAACTTCATTTAAATCTTATTTAAAAGTAATGATTGTTTTTGTTGCTTTTATTCTTGTTTGTTCTTTTTCGTTTTTCTTTTATGTTCAAAATGATATTAAAGAAAAATCTGTTGACAAAGTGGTAACGAGTACTGAAAAACAAACAGAAAGTTTTAAGTCTTATATTAACGTGCAATATCGTTATTTAGAGGGCATTGGTAATTATATGAGTAGTCAAGATTTATTTTGTGATAATAATCTTAAGTTGCTAAAATCTGTTAAGGAATATACAAAGTTAGAAAATATAGCGATTATTGATCTTAATGGTGAAAGTCATTATGACAATGGTGCAACAAAGAACGTGGCTCATCGTCAATATTTTCAAGAAGCAATTAAAGGAAACAGAGTATTAAGTGATCCTCTTTCTAGTTCTGTTTCTTCTAAGACGCGTGTTATTTTAGCTGTACCTATTTATGATCAACAAAAACAAATTGTTGGTGTTTTAGGTGGTAGCTATGATATAGGAGATCTTAATAAAATCATATTTAAAGAAGTATATGATGGTCAAGGAACAGCTTGTATTATTTCTAAAGATGGTGAATTAATATCTTATGAAGCTATCAATAGCAAAAAATTTATTAACTCATCAAATGTATATGATTATTTTAAACAATATCAAGTTTTATCTTCAAAACAGTTGAGCCGACTTAAGAATAATTTTACTAGTCAAAAAGGTGGCTATGTTGTTATTGAAGGAAATAATAAGAAGAGTTATATGGCTTATTATCCGTTAAAAATAAATGATTGGATGATGTGTTATAGCGTGGATGTGAATAAAGCGAAAGAGCCTTATACATTTATTATTCAAGCAGAATATCAATTGCTAGCAATTGTTATTGTTGCAGTACTGGTATTATTATTTACAATATTTAAACTAAATAATAAGCACCAAAAGAAATTGATTCATATTGCTAAGATGGATGCTTTAACAGGAATAAAAAATAAAGAGACTTTAAAAAGTGAGATATCTACATATTTAATGAGTAATAAAGAAAAAACCAAAGGTGCTTTATTTATGATTGATGTAGATAATTTTAAAACAGTAAACGATTTAAATGGTCATGTTGTTGGTGATGAGGTATTAAAACATTTTGGAACAATTTTAAAAAATTCATTTGATGAACATGATATTGTTGGAAGAGCTGGTGGCGATGAGTTTATTGTCTTTATGAAAAATATAGAAGATGACTCAGTGGTCAAATTAAAGGCAGAAGAACTATGTAATAATATTAGAAGTATTAAAATTCCAAAATTTAAAGGAAATATTTCTTGTAGTATTGGAATTTCACTTTATCCATTGCATGGTTATGATTTTAAAACCCTTTATAGTTTAGCAGATCAAGCATTATATCAAACAAAAGATCATGGCAAAAATGGTTATACATGTTATCAAGAGTAGGGGACATTACGTCCCTTTTATTAATGTGATTTTGAAATTATCATAATTTATGTTAAAATAGACAAATGTAAAAGGAGAAAGATTATGGAACGTGTGTTTTTTATCGGTCAAATTCGTGACGAAGATGAACTGAATAAGTTATCTTTAGCACTTACTGACTTAGAAGAAGTTTCTCATATTAAGGTAGCTAAAAACAGTATTACATTTAATTGTGCACGTCCAGAAAGTGTACAATTACTATTAGATAATTTAAATTATGATTATGTTTTAAAAGAAGAAATTAACTCTAAAAAAAGAAAATATGTTGCACCAGAAAAAAAAGTTGAACAAATCTATATGTTTACTCATCTGGAGACAGAAGAAGAAGCCCAAGAAATTAAAAATGTTTTATCAAAGTATAGTGTTTATGAAAATGTAGAGGTTGATTTTACTAATAAGTTATTAAAATTAACAACAAGCCACAAAAATGCAATTGTTAGAATTAATCGTTTGGTAGAAAAAGTTAATCCTCAAATTAAAGTAGAACAATGGAAAAAACCTTTTAAATCACAAGATTTATTTAATGAAAAATACTTACATAAATATATTCGTATTGCTTTATTAGTAGTAGGAATTGCTTTAGGCGTTGTTGGTAAAACAGATCATGGATTTTTAAGAGGGTTAGGATGGTTAGTTGCTTTAATTGTCATTGGTGAAACAACAATTAAAAGAGCTTTAAAAGATATTAAGAGAAAACGTTATTTAACAGAAAATGTTATTTTAGTCATTGCCTGTTTTGCTGGATGGTTATATCAAGCATATGAAGAAGCTTTATTTGTTGGCGTTTTATACTACGTAGGTAATCAAATTTGTATTCGTGTAATGAATTGGACTATGGATAAGATTGATGATTTGGTTAATACACCGGTGATGGTAAGACGTCGTGACAATAATGAAGATACAATGGTTGATGTAGAAGATATTGATATAGGAGATACGATTGTTGTACGCGTTGGCGAAACTATTCCTCTTGGAGGAACAATTGTTTCAGGTAAAGGAAAGTTAGATGTTTATGCTCTTAATGGAAGTGAGATTCTTCAAGATGTAGAAATAGGACAAGAAGTATTTAGTGGTTCCGTTGTTGAAAAAGGTGAAATCATGGTTAAGGTAGAATATTCATATGAAAGTTCTGCAATGAGCAAAGTTGTTGAAATTGCAACCATGGCTCCACTTACAAAATCACGTACGCACCAGTTAATTGAAAAGGCGTCAGTATTATATACACGTATTTTAGTTGTTCTTGCTCTTATATGCTGTACAATTATTCCATTAATGAATTTACATGATAATATTCATTATTTATATTTAGGAGCGATTATGCTTACTGTCTCAGGAAGTTTTGCATATAAACAAGGAGCTTCATTTAGTGTCCTTGCAGGAATAGGAAAAGCCTTTTCTAAAAAGATCATTATTGAAGAAAATAGTGGGCTTGATGATTTGAATTTATGTCAAACTATTATTTATGATCGATTTGATGGTGTGGAAGTGACACAAGAAGAATTGGATTTATTTGAAAAAATTCAAAATGTGCATAAAAACCTTATTGTTTTTAATGATGGTCCTGTTGACTTGGAAAATAGTCAATATAATATTTACAATAATTTATCTGTAGAAGATAAATTAAAAGTGATGGATGAAGCAAAAGTAATGGGCGAAGTTGCTTATATTGGTGATTGTGATAAAGATATTGCTTTATTACAAAAAGCTTTTGTTGGTATTTCTAGAGGAGGAGTGCATGATAAAAAGGTCATTAAAAATAGTGATATTTTATTAGTTGATTCTACTTTAGAAACAATTATTGATTTATTGAATATTTCTAGAAAACAAAAACATATTATTGTTGAAAATATGATTTTAGGTGTGGTTGTAAGTTTGTTGATTGTAATATGTGGTGTTGTTCAATTTATGCCATGGTGGTTAGCTACAGTCGCTTATGAATTAGAAATCATTCTTATTTTATTGAATACACATCGTCTTATTGAATATTAGAAATCTCTAATGAGATTTCTTTTTTATAAAAAAGGAAATGGAGAAAAGATGAAATATAGAGTAAAAAAAGAAATGGTTTTAATGGATTTTTTGTTAATTCATTATAATCGTAAAAATGTCAAAAACTATTTAAAGTATAAAAATGTATATGTAAATAATCAAAATATAACACAGTTTGATTATTTATTAAAAGTTGATGATACGGTGGAGATAAAAAAAGAGGAATCTTCAGATTTGAAAATATTGTACGAAGATCAAGAATTTGTTGTGATTAATAAACCATCAGGTTTATTAAGTATGTCCGATGGTAAAGAAAAAGAGAAAACAGCGTATCATTTAGTAAGTGAATATGTAAAAAAAGAAAATAAAAAGAATAAGATTTTTATTGTTCATCGTTTGGACCGAGACACTTCAGGTGTATTAATGTTTTGCAAAAATGAAAAGATACGAAATCAATTACAAGAACAATGGAATAAGATTGTTAAAAAAAGAGGATATATAGCTTTAGTTGAGGGTAAATTAAAACAAAAACAAGGTACTATTAAGAATTATTTATCCGAAAGTAAGACCCAGCAAGTTTATATAAGCAGACAAGGTAAACTGGCAATTACTCATTATCGTCAAGTAAAGACAAATGGGAAATATTCATTATTAGAAGTCTTTTTAGATACGGGAAGAAAAAATCAAATTAGAGTGCATCTTTCCTCACTAGGGCATCCTATCGCTGGTGACAAAAAATACGGGGCAACAAGTAATCCAATTAAACGAATGGGACTTCATGCGCATATCTTTTCTTTTCAACATCCAATCAATCACAAGACTTATCAGTTTGAAGCACAAATGCCTGAACAATTCAATCATATTTTTCGTTGATTTTATCATAAAAAACATTGACTTTCATACTATATAGTGATATTATTCATGAGTAAATGAAAAGTAGTGGAAAGAAGAAGTGCCTACTTCTCGCCCGATTGATGATGTCGATGGGCAAATGTCGCTAAGATAACTTATCTTAATGTCAATGTGTGGGTACTTAATGTGCTCACTTTTTATTTAAACTACAAAAAATGGAGGTGGCTATCATTAGCAGATTTGATAACAGAAAACCTAAACAACCTGATGAGTTGGTTAACGAAAAGATTCGTTTCAAAGAGGTTTTAGTCATTGATCAAAACGGAGATCAAGTAGGAGTGAAGTCAAGAAATCAAGCATTAGATATTGCTTATAATGCAAATTTAGATTTAGTATGTGTTGCTCCAGGTGCCAAACCACCGGTTTGTCGTGTTATGGACTTTGGTAAATATCGTTTTGAACAACAAAAGAAAGCAAAAGAAATGAAAAAGAATTCTAAAGTTGTCGCTTTAAAAGAAACACAATTATCAGTAACAATTGATGTTCATGATAAAAATGTTAAATTAAAGAGAACTTTAAAATGGCTAAGTGATGGTAACAAAGTTAAAGTTGCTATTAGATTTAGAGGAAGACAACTTGCACATGTTGATTTAGGTAAAAAGGTTATTGATGACTTTGTTGAAGAATGTGCAGAAGTTGGTCAAATTGAAAAACCAGCTAAATTAGAAGGTCGTACTTTAACAGCTATATTAGCGCCAAAGAAGAAAAAGTAATAGTGGAGGAAATATATTATGCCAAAAATGAAATCACACAGTGGTCTTAAAAAACGTGTAAAAAGAACAGGTAGTGGAAAATTAAAACGTAGCCATGCTTACGTATCTCACTTATCACATAACAAAACTCATAAACAAAAGAAACATTTAGCTAAATCAGGATTAGTAAGTGCTTCAGATTATAAGAGAATTAAATCAAGATTATGTAAATAATCTATCATATAGGAGGAAAATAGAATGGCAAGAGTAAAAGGTGGATATACTACAAGACGTAGAAGAAAAAAAGTATTAAAATTAGCCAAAGGATATTTTGGAGCTAAACATAAATTATACAAAACTGCTCATGAACAAGTAATGCACTCAATGGCATATGCTTACAGAGACAGAAGACAAACTAAAAGAGATATGAGAAAATTATGGATTGCTCGTATCAATGCAGCAGCAAGATTAAATGATATCTCATATTCTAAATTAATGCATGGTTTAAAACTTGCAAATGTTGAAATCAACAGAAAAATGTTATCTGAAATCGCTATTTGTGATCCAAAAGGATTTACACAAATCGTTGAGACAGCAAAAAAAGCTTTAGAAGCTTAAGATAATAAATATATAAATAGGCAATGTATTCAAGGTTAATACATTGCTTTTTTTATTTCATAAATGATTGATAATGTGTAAAATAAAGATAAAGAGGTGAATAAATTGAAATATAAAAGAGTAGATCACACTATTGTTGCTAGAATTGATAAAGGTGAAGAAATTACACAGCAGGTAAAAAATATTGCTTTAAAAGAAAATATTAAGTTTGCTCATGTTTCTGCTTTAGGAGCTGTTAATCAATTTACAGTAGGTGTCTTTAAGACAAATGAAAAACAATATCATGCAAATGAATTTGAAGGTAATTATGAAATTGTTTCACTTACGGGAACAATTAATACTTTTAACGGTGAATACTATAGTCACCTTCATATGGCAGCGGGGGATGAACAAGGAAAAGTATATGGTGGTCATCTTAATCGAGCTGTTGTTTCAGCAACTTGTGAGATGATTATACAAATAGTAGACTGTCAAATTGATCGTTTTTATGATGAAGAAACAGGATTAAATTTATTTGATTTGTAGGAGGGTTTATGAAATATTTTACAATACCAAAAACAGATATAAAGGCTTCACGAATTGCTTTAGGATGCATGCGTATTGCTGATAAATCTGTTGAAGAAGTTGAAAAATTAGTACAATGTGCCTTAAACGAAGGTATTAACTTTTTTGATCATGCTGATATTTATGGTGGTGGTAAGTCAGAAGCAATATTTGGTGAAGTTTTGAAAAAACATCCAGAATATCGTAATAAAATGATTATTCAAACTAAATGTGGAATTGTTCCGGGAAAAAGATATGATTTTTCTAAAGAACATATTTTACAGTGTGTCCATGATTCGCTAGAAAGATTACATACGGATTATATTGATATTTTATTACTTCATCGTCCTGATGCTTTATGTGATCCACGAGTTGTTGCTGAAGTATTTGATCAACTGTATCAAGAGGGGAAAGTACGTTGTTTTGGTGTTTCTAACCACACACCATTACAAATTGAACTATTACAGAAATATTCAAAATATCCAATCATAATTAATCAATTACAATTATCTATTGTTCATTCTGTGATGATTGATTCAGGTTTAAATATGAATATGAAAGAGGCTTTTGCTCAAGATAAAGATGGTGGGGTATTAGATTATTGTCGTTTAAATGAAATTACTATTCAACCATGGAGTTCTTTACAAGCCTCTTGGAGCGAAGGAACGTTTATTGATCACCCGAATTATCAAAAATTAAACGATGTTTTATTTAATCTTGCTGATAAGTATCAAACAACAAAATCGGCTATTGCTATTGCTTGGTTATTAAGGCATCCAGCGGGGATGCAGCCTATTGTTGGAACGACTTCAGTTGATCATCTAAGAGAAATTGTAAAAGCAAGTGATATTCAACTTACAAGACAAGAATGGTATGATTTATATTTAGCAAGCGAAAAACCTCTACCTTAAGTAAACGAATATTTCGTTTACTTTCTTTTTTTTTAAGGCAATGTATGATATAGTTAATTTAATACAGGAGGGGAGAAAAATGATGAAATATCTAGAAAAACTAGCGACAAAGAAGAAAATAGTACTCATTTCTACTATTTATAGTGGATTTGTTACGCTTTGCATTTTAATTGGGAACATAAAGACTTCGGGATCAACTTCAAATTTTAATTTATCTGATACTTCTTCTTTAGTTTCGCTAATTGGTTCAGTAGTGACTGTGATTCAAATTATTTTTTATTTATATTTAGTTTTGGTTATCATTATCACAGTGCTATCTGGTTATTATTTCTTTAAAAAGAATAAAAAGGAATATGTAATTTTAACTGAATTTATTTTGAATGCAATTAATACTTTGTTATTATTATTGTCATTAGAGGGATTTAATGCGGCTATTAAAGTGATTAAAATGGCTATAAATGGGAATTACTCGGGATTATTTTCAGCTTATTCATCACTAGGAGCAATGCAAAGCGCAGGACAATATATTCAATATTTTGGTTATATTTCTATTTTAGTATTTATTATTAATGTTTTTGCTATTTTAATGGCAAAAAAAGTGATTAAGGTTAATTTTGTTGATTTTGATTTTAATGAAACAAAGCTTATCGAAACAACTGATGAACCAACTATTTCTGTAGACAGTGAAAAAGCAAAAGAATTAGCTCAAGCTGGTGCCGATCAGGCTAAAGCTGGATTAGAAAAAGTAAAAGAATTTCTTAAGACAAAAAACGGTAAGATTGTTTTAGGAATTGTTGTTGCTGTTGTTGTTTTGTTTGGTGGTTATAAGGTTTATGATAACTATTTTAATAAGACAGCAATTAATATTATGCCTAAAGTTTCATTAGAATATGGGGGAGAAGATGGAACAGGTTATATTAGTGATGTTAATCCAGGAACGATAGATTATGACCACAATGATTATAATGTTCGTTCTTTCGTTAATTCAATCACTTATGATTATAATACATCACATAAGTTAAAAAATGGTGATAAAGTAAAAGTTCACGCTGTATACGATAAAGAAAAAGCGAAAGATTTAAAACTTGATGTAAAAAATGATACGGTCACAGTAAAAGTTAAAGGATTAACTGAAAATTATGCTAAAGCTAAAGATGTACCAGAAAAGATTTTAAAACAAGCTAAAAAAGATATTGAAGCAGAGATGAAAGATAGTTATGAAAATGATTCGTATAGTCAATATCAATATAGTTTAGAATCAGTTTATTTTGCTGGAAGCAAACTAAGAAGTGATCATATTATTGGTATTTATAAAGTAGATGAAACATCAACATTCTTGGATGAAACAGAAACAGAAACTTATTATGTTGCTTGTTATGTAAGTGGTGTTAATTCTGATTATTTAAAAGATGATGATCCATTTGTTTTTGCTGATACTTTATATGATGATTCATTTGAAAAAATAACTGATCCTGTAAAGGTAGAAGATGCCTTAAAGAATAAATTTAAAAATTATGATTTAACAAAATTTAATTAGAATGATGGAAACATCATTCTTTTTCTTTACAAAGATAAAAATATTTGGTAGGATAATGTTCGTAACCGAACAATAAGGAGTGGAAATCATGTATCGTGATCCCGTAGGACATCGTATAAAAACATTAAATAATCTTATTAAGCGCTCTATTGATAAAGTGCTAGGTGGAAGACCAGATCATGCCACAATGATGCATATGTGGATTATTGGTTTTGTACAGGAAAGGCAGGAACAAGGAATAGATACTTTTCAAAAAGATATAGAAAATGAATTTTCTATTAATCGTTCTACTACATCAGAGATGTTGAAACTGATGTGTAAAAAAGGAATGATTAAAAGAGTTCCTGTTGATTATGATGCAAGATTAAAGAAAATTATACTAACAAAACAAAGTTGTGATTTTAATAAACAGTTAGATCAAACAATGCAAGATATTCATCAAAAACTTGTTATTGGTTTAACAGAAGAGGAAATACAAACATTTATTGAAATTACAGATAAAATTATAGAAAATGTAAAACAATAATCAGGATTATCCTGATTATTGTTTACAACAAATAGTTCGTTAACAAACAGTTTGGTTATTTAGGAGAAAAGAGAGGAGAATAATATGGTTCGAACATTAATAAGACAAATAAAAGAATATAAAAAAGATTCGCTACTTACAATGTTATATGCTGCTTTAGAAGTTGTTTTAGAAATTATTATTCCTTTATTAATGGCAAGTTTAATTGACAAAGGAATTGAAGCACAAAATATAAATCAAGTTATAAAATATGGAATAATGATGTTTGTTATTGCGATTGGAACATTATCTTTAGGATTCCTTGCTGGAAATCATGCAGCCAAAGCTTCAACTGGTTTTGCTGCTAATTTAAGAGATGCAATGTATACCAATATTCAAACATTCTCTTTTTCAAATATTGATAAATACAGTACAGCCGGTTTAGTGACAAGACTAACAACAGATGTAACAAATGTACAAAATGCATACCAAATGATTATTCGTATGTGTATTCGTGCTCCAATGAGTTTAATATGTGCATTAGCGATGGCTATGATGATTAATTTAAAATTAAGTATGATTTTTGTGGTAGCCATTATTTTTCTTGTAACAGTACTTGTTATTATTATGTATCATGCAACAAAATACTTTAATGATGTTTTTCCTAAGTATGATACTTTAAATGAAAGTGTTCAAGAAAATGTTGTAGGTATTCGCGTTGTTAAATCTTTTGTTAGAGAAAAATATGAAAATGAAAAATTTAAAAAAGCTGCTCAAAATATTTATAAGTTATTTGTAAAAGCTGAATCAGTATTATCTTATAACAATCCAGCTATGTTAGTCGCTGTATATGGATCAATACTTATGCTTTCATGGTTAGGTGCTAAAGCTATTGTAGCTGGTAATTTAACAACAGGTGAATTAACAAGTTTATTTAGTTATATTATGAATATCATGATGTCATTAATGATGTTATCAATGGCTTTTGTTATGATTACGATGTCATTGGCTTCAGGAAGACGTATTGTTGAAGTGATTAATGAACAGTCTGACTTAGTCTCACCAAATCATGCTTTAACTGATGTTAAAGATGGTTCTATTGACTTTAATCATGTTGTTTTTTCTTATAAACATGGTAGTGGAGAACCTGTATTGAAAGATGTTGATTTGCATATTAAAAGTGGTGAAACAATAGGTATCATTGGTGGTACAGGTAGTGCTAAAAGTAGTTTAGTTAATCTTATTTCTCGTTTATATGATGTAGATGAGGGAAGTGTAGAAGTCGGTGGACAAGATGTAAGAAATTATGATCTTGAACTCTTAAGAGATGAAGTTGCTGTTGTTTTACAAAAGAATGTTTTATTTAGTGGTACAATCTTACAAAACTTAAGATGGGGTAATGAATCAGCAAGTGAAGAAGAATGTAAAGAGGCATGTCGACTTGCTTGTGCAGATGAATTTATTGAACGATTTGAAGATGGTTATCAGACTTATCTTGAGCAAGGCGGATCAAATGTATCTGGTGGTCAAAAACAAAGATTATGTATTGCCAGAGCGTTATTGAAAAAACCTAAGATTTTAATTTTAGATGATTCAACAAGTGCAGTAGATACCGCTACTGATGCAAGTATTCAAGAATCATTTAATCAACGTATTCCAGATACAACAAAAATTATCATTTCACAACGTATTTCTTCAGTTCAAAATGCAAGTCGTATTATTGTTTTGAATGATGGTGTTGTAGATGGTTTTGATAGTCATGAACAATTATTAAAGACAAACGAAATTTATCGTACGATTTATGAAACACAAATGAAAGGAAAGGAGGAAGAATAATGAAAGAAGGAACAATGAAACGTTTATTAAAAATGTTATGGAGTCAATATAAAATACATTTAATTATTGTCTTTTTATGTATTGTTGGAAATGCTGTATTTAATGTACAAGGAACAATGTTTATGCAAACTTTAATTGATGATTACATTGTCCCATTATTAAAGAGTTCTTCTCCTGATTTTAGTGGATTACTTCATGCTTTAATAAGAGTAGGATGTTTTTATGGATGTGGAGTTATCTGTGCCTTTTCATTTAACCGTATTATGGTTTATGTAACACAAGGTTTTTTAAGAGATTTAAGAATAAATATGTTTGAACATATGGAATCTTTACCTATTCGTTATTTTGACCGTACACCTCATGGTGATACCATGTCAGTTTATACAAATGATATTGATACTTTAAGACAATTAATCTCTCAATCTATCCCTCAACTTGTATCAAGTTGTATGACAATTTTGACAACATTTATTTCAATGATTATCTTAAATATACCTTTAACAGTATTAAGTGTTGTCATGTTGGGTGTTATGCTTGTTGTTTCTCGTAGACTAGGTTCATTATCTGGAAAATTCTTTGTTAAACAACAAAGTGATTTAGGAAAAGTGAATGGTTATATTGAAGAAATGATTTCTGGACAAAAAGTAGTAAAAGTCTTCAATCATGAAGAAAAAGCAATTGAAGATTTTAGACAACTCAATGATGAATTGAGACAAAGTGCTTATAAAGCTAACAAGTATGCTAATATTTTAATGCCAGTAACAGTACAGTTAGGTAATATTTCTTATATTATTTGTGCAATTGTAGGTGCGATTCTTGCCTTAAATGGTCATTTTGCATTAACGATTGGTACTTTGGTTGCCTTTTTAACTTTAAATAAGAGTTTCAATCAACCAATAGGACAAATTTCTCAACAAATTAATGCAGTTGCCATGGCACAAGCTGGAGCAAAACGTATCTTTGATTTATTAGATCAAGAAAGTGAAGATGATCAAGGAATTGTTACTTTATGTCGTGTAGAAATAGTAGATGGTCAAATGGTTGAAACAAATAAAAGAACTGGACATTGGGCATGGCGTCATCCTCGTAACAACGGTGAAGTACAATTAGTAGAAATGAAAGGTGATATTCGTTTAGAAGGTGTAGACTTTGGTTATTTTGATGATCGTATGGTTTTACACAATGTAGATGTTTATGCTAATCCTGGTGAAAAGATTGCCTTTGTTGGGGCAACAGGTGCAGGAAAAACAACAATTACGAATTTAATTAATCGTTTTTATGATATTCAAAATGGTTCGATTACTTATGATGGTATTGATATTAAATTAATCAAAAAAGATGATTTAAGAAGATCTTTAGGTGTTGTTTTACAAGATACGCATTTGTTTACGGGTACTGTCATGGATAATATTCGTTATGGTCGCTTAGATGCTACTGATGAAGAATGTATAGAAGCAGCTAAGTTAGCCAATGCAGATAGTTTTATTAAACACCTACCTGATGGTTATCAAACTTTATTACGTGGCGATGGTGCTAATTTATCACAAGGGCAAAGACAGTTATTGGCGATTGCTCGTGCTGCAGTTGCTAATCCACCAGCATTAATCTTAGATGAAGCAACATCATCAATTGATTCACGTACTGAAAAATTAGTACAAGATGGTATGGATAAATTAATGGAAGGCAGAACAACATTAGTTATTGCCCATCGTTTATCAACAATTAAAAATAGTGACTGTATTATGGTTTTAGAACAAGGACATATTATTGAAAGAGGAAACCATCAATCACTTATTAAAGAAAAAGGAAAATACTACCAATTATATACTGGTAAAATAGAAATGGATTAACATAATGAGACTATAATTTAACATATTATAGTCTTTTTTATTTAGTGTTGATTGCGCTTACAAATGATTATATAATGAAAATATGTGTCAGGAGGAAGATATGGGTACTTTTAAGTTTTCGATGACGATATTGAAAAAAGAATTTAAGAAAAGTATTATATTTGGTTTGACTATGCTTTTTTCAATATCGATGTCATTAGTGTTTTTTGATATTATTAATAATCCTCATCTACAAGATACAGTAAAGGCAAATGGGGGAACAACCTTTGCAACAATGCAACTACCTTTTGCTTCTTCATTATCTTTTGTTATTATTTTGTTTTGTGGATTTATGATTTTCTTTGCAAATAATTTTTATTTATCAAAGAAAACAGGAGAGATTGCTATTTTATCAATGTCAGGATTAAGTAGTTTTCAATCAACTTTATATTTAATTTATCAAACCTTTGCTTTAATTTTAATAGCTTTACCTTTAGGTATACTTTTAGGACAAGGTTTAACGATTATTATGCATTATTGGATATATGATTATTTAAATATTCATGCTTCTCTTTTTTATACACCGGTGATGACTTACATTCAAACAGTTATTTTTGTATTGGTGATGATGTTTTTATTGTGTGTACTAGAAAGTGGTTTTATTTATCGACATGATATACAATCTTTATTAATGGAAAATAAGGAAATGGAGTTTAAAGATCGTCGTATTATTAAATTTCCTTATGTTGTTTATGGGATTTGTTATATAGGTGGAATTGTTATGATGTTTACAGAACCTCACCAATCTACCTCTTATATTGTACCGACATTTTTAGGTATTTATGGTGCGATAGGTTTACTTAGATATGTTTTAGCTAAATTTATTAGAAAGTTGAAAGAAGGTCCATTACTTACTAAAAAATATGCTTTGATTTATACATCTAATTTATGTCAGTCAATTCAACAAGCCTATTTACTTGTTGCTTTATTAGTGGGTTCTATTACGTCTATGATGACTATTATTATGTCATGTAGAAATTCATATCGTGAGTTTGTTGTTGCTATTATGGGATATGTAGTTGTGATTGTACTACTTACGGTAAGCGTCATTTATAAGTTTTTGATGGAAGCACAAATGAGAAAAGGTTTATTTTATAATTTATGGAAAGTAGGTTATACAAAGTGTGAATTAAAAAAGATTGCTAGAAATGAAGTTGTTTATTTTTACTTATCTTTATTTTTAATACCATTTGTTTATATTGTAATTATATTAGGACGTTTTGTTTATTTTGATCATATTTCATTATGGTTTGTTTTGATGATGACGTTATTTTACATGATACCTTTAATCTTATCGACAATATTTACTTATATTCAATATAAAAAATCTGTAATTGATACAATTCAAGGGAGATAAAAAATGAAAAAAGAAATTATACATGCGACACAGGTTACGAAAATATATGGTATAGGGACAAGTCATCCTTATACGGCACTTCATGATGTTTCATTATTAATGTATGAAGGTGAATTTGTTTGTGTCATGGGACCTTCGGGTGCGGGGAAATCAACATTTATTAATAATTTATCAACAATTGATATACCTACTAAAGGAACAGTTTATATTCAAGGAGAAGAAGTAAGACAAATGTCTCCTAAACAAATGGGTGAATTTCGTTATAAGAATTTAGGCTTTATTTTCCAAGAGTTTAACTTATTAGATTCTCTTACAATCTTTGAAAATATTGCTGTACCACTTACTTTAGCTAATATGAATCATGAAGAAATTACTCAAAGAGTTCATGATGTAAGTCGTAAATTAGATATTGAAGCAACTTTACATAAATACCCAAGTGAATGTTCTGGTGGACAACGCCAAAGGGTGGCGATTGCAAGAGCTTTAGTGACACATCCTAAAGTCATTGTAGCTGATGAACCTACAGGTAATCTTGATAGTAAAAATTCTCATGAGATTTTATCTTTGTTCAAGCAATTAAATGAAACAGAAGGTGTTTCTATTTTGATGGTTACTCATGATCCTAAAATTGCTTCTTATTCTTCTAAATTGTTATATATTAAAGATGGGATGATTGATAGTGAAATTAAAAGAGAAGGATTATCACAAAAAGAATACTTTTATAAGATTGTTGATTTAAATTCTAATGAATCACAAGAATTATTTGAATAATAAAAAACCAATTCTACATAAAGAATTGGTTTTTTAATCGAACTTTGATAAAACAATTAAATAAAAGGGATTGTCATCTTGTGGAATGACTTTTAGCCATTTGGTACTTAAATATTGATTGATAAGAGTAATAATATCATCTAACGGATAGTCATTACCCAATTGTTTTAATTCTAAACCACATGAGGCACAACCCCCAATTGTATGAACATTATAATCAATATTGTGTTCTTTTAATAATTCATTAATTTCTACAATCATATTAAAATCAACTACATTCATATTATTACCTGCTTTCATTATAGTATTATATAATTTGTATTATTTTTTAAACAAAGAATGGAACAATGATTTTTTTTCTGGCTTTTTAAAAGGATTACAAACTTCTCTGGTTTTGTAATTATAATAAGTGACTTGTTTACTTTGACTATCGAAGATGCAGTAAGTAGGATAACGATACAAGCCACGAGGAAAAGCTAGACTACCAGGATTAATATAGGTTGTATGTTCATCTTGGTAAAGATAAGGAATATGTGTGTGACCAAAACATACAACATCTATTTGGTGAATAGCTGCATAGTCTTGTAGAAGGTGAATAGATTGGTCAACTTGGTAATGGTGACCATGAGTAATAAAAAAGCGAAGTTGATCAATTTCAATGATTTGTTCTAATGGGGAATAACGGTCGTTATTACCACGGACATGAATGATTTGAGGTAAATCATTTTCTTGATAAGTCATATAAATATCACCGCAATGAATAATATAGTCAACATTTAATTGTTGAAAAAAAGATTCTAACTGTGATTTTGGAATCATGTGACTGTCTGATAAGATACATACTTGCATAGGTCATTTCCTTTCGTGAATTTGCTTTCTATGATATAATATTATCATCTTTTATATATGAAAGCGAGTGATGAGATGGCTCATTTTATATCATTTGAAAATGTAAGAAAAACTTATAAAGTAGGAGATGTTGAGATTCATGCAAGCGATGGTGTTGACTTTTTTCTAGAAAAAGGTGAATTTGTCGTTGTCGTTGGTCCTTCTGGCGCTGGTAAAACAACGATTCTTAATCTTCTTGGAGGAATGGATAAGCCTACCAGTGGGAAAATGATGGTTGATGGTGAAAATGTAGCTTTGTATGATGAAAAGAAATTGACGCAATATCGGCGAGATGATATTGGTTTTGTGTTTCAGTTCTATAATCTGGTTCAAAATTTAACGGCATTAGAAAATGTTGAATTGGCTTCCCAAATATCTAAAGAGCCTTTAGATCCAAAGATGGTTTTAGAGCGCGTTGAACTTGCTCAAAGAATGAATAATTTTCCTTCACAGTTATCCGGTGGAGAACAACAAAGAGTCGCGATAGCGAGAGCAATTGCTAAAAATCCTAAATTATTACTTTGTGATGAACCGACAGGAGCATTAGATTATTTGACAGGTAAAGCTATTTTAAAATTACTGAGAGAAATGTGTGATTCTTATGGTATGACTGTTATTGTTATTACGCACAATAGTGCATTAGCACCGATGGCTGATCGTGTTATTCATTTAAAAAATGGTCGAGTAGATAAAATGTTAGAAAATGATCATCCAGTACCAATTCAGGAAATTGAGTGGTAGATATGAAGAAAAGAGCTTATGTTAAAAATCAAATAAGAATCATTTCTAAGACAAAAGCTAGATTTTTATCTATTTTCTGTATTGTATTTTTAGGTGCTGCATTTTTTGCCGGATTGAGGCAAACGCCTCTTATTATGCAAGAAACCATGAACCATTATTATCGCCAGTATAACTGGAGTGATCTCAATTATATTGGTACATTAGGATTTGACCAAGAAACGATTTCAAAAGTAAAGAATATTAAAGAAGTAAAACAAATTGATTATGGTATGCGGTTTGATGCTTTAATGAAATATCAAGATCAAACTAAAGGAGTTACTGTTTATACAAGTGATCATTTTGATAAAGGTGTTTCTCTTCCTGAATTAACAAAAGGAAGATTGCCAAAAAAAGATAATGAAATATTATTAGATGCTTATCTAGCTAAACAAAAAAATATTTCTTTAAATCAAAAAATGACTTTAGAAAGTCAATATGGTAAAAAGGAATATCGAGTTGTAGGGCTATGTAATGATACGCGTTATACTTGTAACTTTGAAAGAGGAACAAATAGCTTAGGTGATGGTAATAATAGTGGCTTTGTTTTAATGAAAACAGTTGGTAATGAAATGATGGCATTACCACAGTCTTTATATGATTTATATGATGGACAAGTTGTTTATAATGATTTACGAATACAGATCAAAGGGAGCGAACGTTATCGTATATTTACTGATCAGTATGATGATTTTATTAAACAAGTTAATAAAAAGATAAAAAAAGTACTGAATCAGCAATATCGCTCGTTCTATAGTCAACTTGTAAGTGACGCTAATGATCAATTGACAGATGGTAAAAATGCATATGAAAATGTATTAAACCAATATTTACAAGGTGTGAGTCAGTACCAACAAGGAAAAGAACAATATGAACAAGGATTAAAACAATATCAAGATGGTTATCGTCAATATCAAACAGGATATAATCAATATTTAAGTGGTTTGAAACAGTATCAGGATGGTTTTAATTTATTTCAAGAAAAGAAAAAGGAATATCAGAAGGGATATCAAGATTATCAAACGTATAGTAAACAATTAAGTCAGTATGATCAGGCTTTACAAGCCTTAAATAATCAATGTGGAAGTTATCAAAATGTTGTCAATCAAGTTAATCAATTAAAAGAAGCTATCGCTAATCCTAATTTGGATCAACAAACATTACAAATCTATCAAGCACAGTTAAAACAATTAGAAATAGCAATGGCATCATACGAACAATTAGCAAGTCAAAGTCAAAATATAGAAACTTTAAGAGCTAAGTTGCCTACTATAAAGAAAACATTAGATCAAAGTTTACAGACAATTAATCAAACGGAAAAGACTTTTGTAGAAAAAAAACAACAGTTAGAACAAGCCAAAATAAAATTGGACACGAGCAAAAAAACATTAGATGCCTCAAAACAACAATTAGATCAAGCTAAAAAACAATTAGATGAATCTAAAATTGTTCTTGATCAAACAAATGAACAATTAAATAATGCTGAAAAGCAGTTAGATCAAAGCGGTGAGCAAATAAAAGACATCCCTCAAGGAAAAGTTGTAACATTAACTAAAAATGAAAATGCTGCTATATTAAGTTATAAAGCAAATTGTCAATCTATAGAATCTTTATCAATATTATTTCCGATGATTTTCTTTTTAGTAGCTGCTTTAGTTTCACTTACGACCATGACAAGAATGGTAGAAGAACAACGTGTACAAAGTGGAACTCTCAGAGCTTTAGGGTATGATAAAAAAGATGTGATTAATCAATATTTAATTTATGCTTTTCTAGCAACGTTTTTTGCATGTGGTTTAGGGATTGTTTTTGGTACATATTTCTTCCCAGGTATTATTGTTTATTTATATCGTATTATGATGTTTGATGTAGGAGCTTCAACACGTATTATATTTGATGCTTTAACATGTGTTGAAACATTTGCTATTTCTGTTTTGATTACGTTAGTAGCGACGTTTATGGTTTGTATGCAAGAACTTTATGAAGTTCCAGCTCAATTGCTTAGACCTAAAGCACCAAAGAATGGAAAGCGTATTTTATTAGAAAGAATTGGTTTTATTTGGAAAAGATTATCATTTAATCAAAAAGTGACTATGCGTAACATTTTCCGATATAAAAAACGTTTCTTTATGTCAGTAGTAGGGATTGCTGGTTGTAGTGCTTTGATGGTAGTTGGATTTGGTTTAAAACAATCTATTTCTCCACTAGCAAGCGAACAATATCAAAAGATGTGGGTCTATGATGGGGTTGTTAATTATGATAGTCATTTAAATAATGAACAATTACAACAGGCTCAAAGTGATTTTAAACATTTTAAGCATATTAAAGAAACAATGAATATTTTTGATAAAACGGTTTCTGTTGGACAACAATATGCAACCATTGAAATACCACAAAATCCTAAGAGATTTAAAGATTTCATTAAAATGACTAGTTTTGAAACAGGCAAAACTTTAACCTTAAATAATCAAGGTGTGATGATTAACGCTAAATTAGCAGAGTTATTAGATGTAAAAACAGGTGATCAAATGACACTTACTCTTAACAATAAAGAGTATAGCGTTAAAATAGCAGGGGTATATAAACTTTATTTTAGACATTATGTTTATATGACGCCTGAGTATTACAAACAAATAACAGGTGAAGAGGTGACATATAACAGTCAATACTTTACTTTAGATAAAGATACGCATCAAAGTGAAAAGAACTTAACTTATCAAGTTGATCATCATCAAGGCATGACTTCAATTCAATTTGTGAAAGGAATATCAGAATCATTTATTACACAAATGGAAAGTATTAACAGTGTTGTCTTCATTCTTATCGTTTGTGCTGGTGCCCTTGCCTTTATTGTTCTTTATAACTTGACAAATATTAATATTCAAGAAAGGAAAAGTGAAATAGCGACGATTAAGGTTTTAGGATTTTATCCAAAAGAAGTTTATGATTATGTATTTAGAGAAAATACAATCTTATCCTTAATAGGTTCGCTTTTGGGGTTATATTTAGGAAAACTCATTCATAATTATTTAATTAAAACAGTCGAAGTCGATATGGCTATGTTTATCCGTAGTGTTCATTTTACAAGTTATATTTACGCTATGATTTTAACCTTTATTTTTACTTTCTTTATTGATTTTGTCATGAGAAAAGTATTAAAGAATATTGATATGGTTGAATCATTAAAGAGTATTGAATAGTGATGCTGATGCGAGTTGATCTCGTGTCAGCTTTTTTTAAATAATGAAATATAATGATGTTTTGAATATAAAATGATGTAAATAAACAAACATTTTTTATTATTGGTTATATGTAAAATAATTCAAATTTTTAAAGTTTACAGATGCTAAAATTCCACTTTTTTCATGAAAAGTAAGCATAAACTAACAAGAAAATAATATTTAGGGTTTAGTAAAATATAGTTTTGGATATACTAAAATTAAGAAAAAATTACTAAAAATTTCAAAAAATTTTAATTTTCTAAAGAGCTTGCTATGACTGGGTTTTGGCGGATTTACTAGGGCTTGAGGCGGTTGCAAGGGTGGATTTATGGCTTGAAGTGTGGTATATTAGTAAATGGATATATTATTGAAAGGAGGCAACGAATGGATAGAAATATTAAGATGAGACTGAATAAAATTATTCAAGAGAGAGTCATCAAGAGAAAAGCAATGTTTATTCCAATCGCTGGCGTAGCAACATTTATGTTAGTTGGGTATGCTGCAGTTGATAAAGAAAAGCCGGTCATTACATCTGATCAAATCGAAGTACCTTATGGTGAAGTATTTGACGTTGATGCAGTTGACGTAACAGATAATCATGATAGCCGTGATCAAATCACAGTTAAGGCTAACACAGACTCATTAGATGTTAATCAGTTAGGGACATATAATGTAGATGTCACTGCAACTGACCAATATTCTAATGAAACAACAAAAACAGTAAAGGTAAAAGTAGTGGATCAAGTTGGTCCTAAGATTGAAACTCTTGGTTCTAATCAAGGGTATGTCGTATCAGTTCCAGTTAATGGAAGCAAAGATTTAGCAAGTTATGTAAAAGCTACAGATAATGTGGATGGTGATGTTACACCATTTATTGAAGCTGATAAAGAGTTAAATACTTCTGCTTTAGGTACGCAAACAATTACATTAAAAGCAACAGATACTTCTGGTAATGAAACTGAAAAAACTGTAGAGTTTGCAGTTGCAGATACAGAAGCTCCAGTTATTAATTTAACTAATGGAGAAAATGTTACTATTAATTACGGTAGTACATTTGATTTAAATCAATATGTACAAGTTACTGATAACTTTGATACAGTATCTCCTGTAGTTGAAGGATCAGTAGATACAAAAAAATATGATGGTGTGCAAACATTAACAATTACTGCTAAAGATAATTCAGGTAATGAATCTAAAGCACAATTAAATGTCACTGTAAAAGATACAGAAGCACCACAAATTTCATTATCTAAATCATCAGTGACTGTGAATGCTGGAGATTCATTAGATTTAGCTAGTTATTTAGCATCAGCTACTGATAATAAAGATGGTGATTTAAAATCTAAAGTTAATATTCCAACTGTTAAAACTTCAAAAGCAGGAAGTTATACAGCTACTTATACAGTAAGTGATGCAGCAGGAAATCAAGGAAGTGCTTCATTAACGGTTAAAGTTAATGCTGTAAGCAAAGGAATTGCTTTCTCTGGTAATGTATCAAGTAGTAACCGTTATGGTTCAACTGTTGTTGCAGCAGCCTATTCTAGACTTGGATGTCCATATGTTTATGGTGCATCAGGGTCAAATTCATTTGACTGTTCAGGTTTAGTTATGTGGTGCTATGGAAAAGCGGGTAAATCATTACCACACTCTTCAGGTGCACAAAAAGGTTCAGGAAGTGTTATTCCTGTATCACAAGCACAACCGGGAGATATTTTATGGCGACCAGGGCATGTAGCTATCTACATTGGTGGGGGTAAATATATCCATGCTCCTACTACTGGAGATGTTGTAAAAATTGCTTCAGGTGCCAGTGGTTTCAGTTGTGCAATTAGACCAAACTAATATAATAAAAATACTCAGTCATTTATGATTGAGTATTTTTTTGTTTAATTCAAGCAAATTTGCTTTTTTATTTTATTTATGTTACTATGGCCAATGGATATATTATTGAAAGGAGGAAACGAATGGATAGAAATATTAAGAAGAACATAAAAAATTATGTTGAAGAAAAGATTATGAAACGTAAAATGATGTTCTTGCCTATCGTTGCTGTAGCAACTTTTATGTTAGTAGGATATGCTGCAGTGGATCGAAAAAAGCCTGTTATTGTGTCTGATCGAATAAGTATTGCTTATGGTGAAAAGTTTGATACAGATGTCATAGATGTTACTGATAATCATGATTCAAGAGATATGATTCAAGTTACTGCTGATACAAGTTCATTAAATGTTAAGCAGTTAGGAACTTATCAAGTTGAAGTGAATGCAGTAGACCAATTTAATAATCAAGCAACAAAAACTATTGAAGTAGATGTTGTTGATGAAGTCGCTCCAGAATTTGAAGTATTAGGATCTGGAGAGGGATATGTTGTAGAAGTACCAATTAACGGAAGTAATGATGTTACAAGTTATATTCATGCGAGTGATAATGTAGATGGTGATGTTACACCATTTATCGAAACAAATAAAGAATTAGATGCTTCTGTTGCTGGTATGCAAACAATTGATTTAAAAGTAAGTGATACCAGTGAAAATGAAATAACAAAAACATTTACATTTGCGGTATCTGATTTAGAAGCCCCAGTTATTTCATTAAAATCTGGGCATGATGTAGTATGTGATTATGGTAGTCAATTTAATCTAAACGACTATATGACAATTACTGATAACATAGATGAAACAGTCAATCCAGTGGTAGAAGGTACAGTTGATACATCAAAAGAAAATGAAGTACAAAAAGTAAAAGTCACTGTTCAAGATCAAGCTGGAAATAAAGCTGAATCATATTTAAATGTTACAGTAAAAGATATTTCAGCTCCTGTTATTTCTTTGAGTCAAAGTCAAATCAAAGTAGACAAAGGGGCAACTGTTGATTTAAACAGTTATTTAACATCAGCTATTGATAATAAAGATGGTGATGTTAAATCTCAAGTGAAGATTGATAGTTTAGATACATCTTCAACAGGTTCTAAAACTGTCAATTATACGGTAAGTGATAAAGCTGGAAATAAAGCAGTCGTACCATTAACAGTTGAAGTGACTTTTTCCGGTGAACAACTTGTTAAAACAGCTACATCTAAACTAGGAACACCTTATGTGTGGGGAGCAACAGGTCCTACATCATTTGACTGTTCTGGGTTTACACAATGGGTATACCGCCAACATGGTATTTCCATTCCAAGAACATCTGGTGCTCAAAAGAGTGCTGGTAAAACAATTAGCTTATCTGAATTACAGGTAGGAGATATTGTTTGGCGTTCTGGTCACGTAGGTATTTATATAGGTGGAGGTCAATATATCCATGCTCCAACTTCTGGTGATGTTGTTAAAATTTCTAATATGTCATCAGGTAAATTTACTTGTGGTGTAAGATATACAAATTAAGATAAAGAATTGCGAGTTCGCAATTCTTTTTTTTATGTTAAAATAAGGAAAAGAGGTGTTAAGGATGAATGTAGCAACAGCAAAGCAATTAAAACAATATGATCAGGCATTATTGGATTATGGTTATACCATTGAAGAATTAGTTGATAAAGCAAGTGATGCTTTATTACCTTATTTTTTAGAATATCAAGTTCCTATTATTATGTGTGGACCAGGAAATAATGGTGCTGATGGTATTTCTTTAGGAATAAAATTATACAATAGAGGTAAAAAGGTAAAATTGGTTTTAACTGGAAAACCTGAAAAATTATCAAAAGCAAATGCTTATTATTTAAAAGAAGCCAATGAGATAGAAATGATACAATTAGATGAAAATAATTTAGATAAGCTAAATCATTATCTCAATGAAGGAGATGTCATTGTTGATGCTTTATTTGGATTTGGATTAAATAGTGATTTAAGAGGTATTGCAAAGACATTAGTAGATCAAATTAATCAGGAATTCGATGGCGATGTGATCGCTATTGATATTCCTACAGGATTAAATCCGGATACTGGAAAATCATATAATACTTGTATTTGGGCAACGAAAACAATATCATTAACAGCATTAAAACAAGGTTTTTTAAATGAAGATAGTAAAATGTTTACAGGTGATGTTTATGTTGAAACTTTGGATGTTGTAAGTAAGGAAGATGAAGTAGGTTTAGCTAAAATTATAGATGAAAAGTGGGCTCGCTATCATTTAAAACCACGTTTATTTAATGGACATAAGGGAACTTATGGTAGAGTTTTACACATGACAGGGTGCAGTCATTATCGAGGAGCAGCCATGCTTGCAGGTCGAGCTTCACTGATGTGTGGCAGTGGCATTGTTACTGTTTATTCGGATTTATCAGTTATAGATTCTTTAGCTTCATTTGCTCCTGAATGTACATCAGTTGTACGTCAAGATTATTTTGACAGACATGTTCTTGATGATAAAAATGCAGTATTGGTAGGAAGTGGACTTGGATTAAATGAAGTAAGTGAGCAGTTGTTTTTAAGTTTAATGGATGCCAGTTCATTACCTATGGTTATTGATGGCGATGCTTTGACTTTATTAGGAAAACATCCGGAATTTTTAAAGGGAGAGCATGCATCTTATATTTTGACTCCTCATTTAGGAGAATTTGCCCGTTTAACAACAATTTATGATGATGTAGCATTAGTAGAACAAGCTAAACAATATGCTCAAGAAAAGCAAGTTATTCTTGTTTTAAAAGGACCCAACACCATTGTTACTGATGGTAAAGTGGTCTATCGTAATGCTAGTGGTAATAAAGCAATGGCTTCTCCTGGAATGGGAGATGCTTTAGCAGGAATTATTGTAAGTTTATTAGGACAAGGATATAGCCCACTTGTAAGTGCTGCGTTGGGTGTTTATATTCATGGTTTATGTGGTGATGAGGTAGCTAAAAACCAATATACAGTTTTATCTAGTCAAGTCATTGAACAAATTCCTTATATAATGAAAAGAATACTTCAAGATTAAAAAGAACATAAAATGTTCTTTTTTTTTTGAAATCACTTTCATGAATAAGTCAAAGAAATATTGAAAAAAGGTAAAAAGATTGAAAGTAAAATCAAGAAAAGGCTATTTTATTGAGGATATAATTTTATCCGTTTATGATGAAATTACAGGAAAGGAGAGGAAAGATGATTAATCAAATTAATAAGCATTTAATTGTTTCATGCCAAGCACTTGAAGATGAACCACTACATTCATCAATGATTATGGCAAGAATGGCATTAGCAGCTTATCAAGGTGGAGCTAAAGGAATTCGCAGTAATTCTGTAAGTGATATATTAGAAATCAAGAAAATCGTTGATTTACCAGTCATCGGTATAATTAAAAGAGATTATGATGATAGCGATGTTTATATAACACCAACATATCAAGATGTTGATGATTTAGTTAAAACTGGTTGTGAAATTATAGCGATGGATGCTACAAGTAGTACACGACCTGGTCAAATAAGTTTAGATGAGTTCTTCAAAACAGTAAAAGAAAAATATCCTCATCAATTATTTATGGCTGATTGTAGTACAATTGATGAAGCAATCCATGCTGATCAATTAGGTTTTGATTTTATTGGGACAACACTTGTTGGTTATACAAAACAAAGTACAGGTGATCATATCGAAAAAGATGATTTTAAGATTATTAGAGAGATTTTAAAACAAGTTAAGCATCCTGTTATTGCTGAGGGGAATATTGATACCCCACAAAAAGCAAGAAGAGTTTTAGAATTAGGATGTTATAGCGTAGTTGTAGGTTCAATTATTACAAGACCACAAATTATTACAAAAAGATTTACAGATGAAATAGAAGGAGGAAAATATTAATGAATGAATTAATGGATAAATTATCACAAAAGATGTTACCATTTGCTGAAGCTTTATCAAAAAATAGATATTTAGGAGCAATTCGTGATGCTTTTGTAACAATTATGCCAATTATTATTGGATGTTCTTTATGTACATTACTTAATTGTGTATTTTTAGGAAAAGGAAATTATTTCGATCAATGGTTTGGTTTTCAAGGAAATGAAATTGTATCAATGTTAGGTTCTATTGGAAGCGCAGGTATGAATATCATGACATTACTTGTTGTCTTCTTAATTGCTAGAAATTTATCTAGATCTTATGAATTAGATGCAGATACAATTTCAGTTACCGCAGTTGTTGCTTTTTTAACAATTACAGTATTTGGAAGTGATGCCAAAGCTGGTGAATATATTAGAACTTATTATTTAGGAGCAGCCGGATTGTTTACAGGATTCATAGCTTCTATTTTAACAGTTGAAATCATGAGAAAATTGATGTCAATTAAGGCATTAGTTATTAAAATGCCAGATTCAGTACCTACTGGTATTGCTAGAAGTTTCAATGGAATGATTCCAGTTATTCTTACAATGTTTATTTTTGGATTAGTAAGATTACTTACAAATGCCTTAGGTTATCCATTAAATGATTTGATTTTCAATTTCTTACAACAACCACTTGCAGCTATCGTTACATCACCTATTGGATTAGTTGTTATTTATATTTTCTATATGTTATTATGGGGGTTTGGTATCCATTCAGCTTATATTATTGGTCAACCAATTTTAGAACCAATCTATTTAGCTAACTTAACTGCTAACGTAGCTTTAATTTCTAAACATGCAGCAGCAACAAATGTACTAACAAAACCATTTACTGATTCATTTATGTTTATGGGTGGAGCAGGAAATATGATTGCTTTAGTGCTTGCTATTTTAATTGTTTCAAAACGTAAAGATTATCGTCAAATTGCAAAATTAGGATTTGTTCCTTCATTATTTAATATTTCTGAACCTATCATGTTTGGATTACCAGTTGTTATGAATCCAATTTTAATTATTCCTATGGTTCTTGTTACTTTAGTTGGCTTAGGTATTGGTTATATTGCTACTATTACTGGATTTATGGGATATACATACGTTATGACTCCATGGACTACACCACCTTTAATTGGAGCGTTCTTATCAACAGGTGGTAGTATTGGAGCGTTAATTACTGCAGCAGTTGTATTAGTCTTATCTGTACTTATTTATATGCCTTTTGTAAAAGCAATGGATAAAGCAGAAGAAAAATTGGAAGAAGAAGCATAAATGAAAGTTGTCGTTTTTGATTTAGATGGAACTCTAATCAATGCTTCTAATGAAGTGATTCAAGGAGAGAAAACAATTTCTCTCCTTAGAAAGATCCAATCACTTCATTATCATTTTGCCATTTGTACAGGAAGATTAGATCATGATATTGTTTTTATTAATGAAAAATATAACTTAGGGATTAATGAAAGAATATCACAAAATGGTGCAGTATTTTATCAAGGGAATCATCAAGAAGCCCATTTATTAGATAAATCAGCAGCACTAGAAATTAATGAATTATTAAAATCATATGATGTAAGAGTTGAAATGAATACCATTTCTAATCGTTATTGGAATAGTCCTCGTGATCCAGATTTTCCTAAAGAATTTTATGATTCATCAATTATTAAAGATGATTATTCAAAGATTATTCCTTATCAACCTGTTGTTTTATTTTTAGTTGTAGGAACAACTCCACAACTTAAAGAAATTCAAACAATTATTAAAAGTAAATTTAAAAATGTAGATGCTATTTTGACAAGTCAAACTTCTTTAGAAATCGTACCGCAAAATATTTCTAAAGGAAATGCTATTGCTAAAATGTATCCAGATGCTACGGTCTATGCTATTGGTGATAGTGAAAGTGATTTATCAATGAAAGATCATAGTAAAGAATTTTACTATATTGGTGAAACAACATCAGATGTCAATCAAGTAAAAGATATTGCTGAAGCATTAGAAAAGATATTGGAGGATTAAAATGAAAGTTTTATATTTGCCTTTAGATGAAAGACCATGTAATTATATTTATCCACAAATGATTGCTTTGTCTAATAAAGAAATTCAATTAAATATTCCTAATTTAGATATTCTTCCAAAAAAGAAAACACCAGCAATATTTGAAAACATTGAACAATTTTTATTAGAAAATGTTTTAGATCAAGATGCTTTAGTCATTTCTTTAGATATGTTACTTTATGGAGGACTTATTCCTTCAAGATTGCATCAGTTAGATGTTGATCATCTAAAAACAAGATTAGAAATATTAAAAAAATTAAAACAGCTTAAACCTGATTTAAAAATTTACGCTTTTGAATGTATCATGCGTTGTCCTCAATATAATTCAAGTGAAGAAGAACCAGATTATTATGAAGAATACGGATATGCTTTATTTAAGAAAAAATATTTACAAAACAAACAGGAAAGAATGTCACTGGATGGAAAAGAGGAACAAGAATTTAACACATTAGAGATTCCTCAGGATATTTTAGATGATTATGAATTAAGAAGACAAACTAACTGTCAAATGAATCAATTGACATTAGAATACTTAAAAGATGGAATTTTAGATTTTCTCGTCATTCCTCAAGATGATTCTTCACCTTTTGGTTATACAGCTATTGATCAAAAGAAAATATTAGAAAAAATTAAAGAAGACCATTTAGAATTTAAAACGATGGTCTATCCCGGTGCAGATGAAGTGGGATTATCTTTAATGACAAGAGCCTATAATGAATATTGTCAAAGAACACCTAAAATCTATCCGTTTTACGCATCAGTATTAGGTCCTTCTATTGTACCTTTATATGAAGATAGACCAATGTTAGAAAGTTTAAAATCTCATATTTTAGTTACGGGAGCAAGACTTACACATGATGCTAACCAAGCAGATATGATTTTAGCAGTTAATTGTCCTGGTAAAGTCATGCAAGAGTCATTTGATAAGAATAAAGATGTTTCTTATTCTTCATATCGTAATTTAATGAATTTTGTTTTACAAATTCAATCATTTATTCAAGAAGATAAAGATGTAGCGTTAGTTGATAGTGCTTATGCTAATGGAGGAGATCTTGAATTAATTCATTATTTAGATGAACTTGATCTATTAGATTCTTTAAAAGGATATGCAGGGTGGAATACAAACTGTAATTCTACAGGTACTGTTTTAGCACAAGGACAATTAGGACATGATGCTACAGCTAATACAATCTACCATTTAATAGAAGATGTTTTTTATCAAGCTAAGGTACGACTTCAAGTGATTGAAAATGATTTAGTGGAATTAGGTTTATCATATTATGATTTTAAAGATCAACAAGATGAGGTTGAAAAAAGAATTGGTGAGGCTTTACTTAAAGAATATTGTAAATTAAATGTTTCTCATAAATATCCAATTAAACATATTGAAGTATCTATGCCTTGGAAACGTATGTTTGAAATAGGAGTTAAATTTAAATGAGAGAAGAAATGAAATACAATCCTTGTATTTATCAATTAAGAGAACCAGCATTAAAGAGAATGCTAGATATTATTCATTTACAAAAACAATCACAAAATAATGGTATTGTCTTTTTTGGGGATTCGATATTTGAATTTTATGATTTAAAAAAGTATTTTCCTGATAAAGATTATTATAATTGTGGTATTGCTGGAGCAACAACTGATGAATTAATGTGGATTGTAGATGAAGCTGTGATTAAATTTCAGCCTTCAATGGTCTTTTTACATGTTGGTACAAATGATATGGGTAATACAGTAATGCGTTCGTATCGAGAAATTGCTTTGAATATTTCAATGATTGTCAATTTAATCAAGAAGAATTTACCAACTTGTAAGATTTATGTTCTTTCACCATTACCATGTCTTGAATCTCTACAAGATTTTAATCATGCAAATGGTGTGAGATCAAACTTATTTATTGAAAAATTATACCAAACATTACCTGAATATGTTGAATGTGCAGGGTTTATTGATATATATCATGATTTTTTTACTGAGGGTAAGGTAAATAAATCTTTATTTAAAGATGGTCTTCATCCTAATGATGATGGTTATCATATTCTAACAAAAAGATTAAGTAATACTCTTTGTGTATGATAGAATATAAACAATAAGGGGTGTTATATAATGAATCAGTATTTAAAAAGTACAAAAACAGTAATAAAAGAAAAATATGAATTTTTTACACAAGTTGAAAAGGTGATAGCTGATTATTTTTTGGCTGGTGATATAACGGATTTTTCAATTAAAGGTGTCGCTAACAAATTATTTGTTTCTGAAGCTTCGTTATCTAGATTCGCTAAAAAAATGGGATTTAAAGGCTATCGTGAATTTGTGTTTTCCTATAATGCTAATTTAAATGAAAGTAATCGGTTAGGACAACTAACAGAATTTACTATTCATAAATATCAAGAGGTACTAGAGAGAACATATCAAATTGTCGATAATAATCAAATGATTCGAGTTGCTAAACTATTAGATTCAAGTCGAAGAGTATTTGTTTATGGAGTGGGCTCAAATTTGTTAGTAGCTAGAGAGTTTTGTTCACGTTTTATTCGCTTAGGTTTGGACGTAGAGGCTTTAAATGGTGGTGGAGATATTGTTTTAAACTTGCCAAGAGTAACCAGTGATTGTTTGGTTTTAGGTATCTCTATTTCTGGAAGTACCGCAGAGGTAATGGATGGATTACGTGCGGCTCATAAAAAAAGAGCGACAACAGTATTATTAACTTCTGTTGTTAATGCTACTAATGATGAATTTACGGATGAAACAATTAAATTAGCACATATGAAAAATATAACTGTTTCTCATATTATTTCACCACAATTACCAGCTTTAATTATGATGGATATTATTTATACTCATTATTTAAATCATAATAAATCTGATAAATTGGAATCATTAAAGGAAATATTAGATCAAATAGATTATAAATTTGAAAAGTAGGTGTTGTTATGAAAATAGATTATCCTTTTTCTAATCATATGGTTTTGCAAAGAAATAAACGCATAATAATTTCTGGACAATCTGATGATAGAAAAGTGGATATGATGATATGTGGTAAAAAATACACAAGTCAAGTGGACCATCATCGTTGGCAAATAGAAGTTCAATTTGACTTTTACGGGGGACCCTATGAAATGATTTTTAATAGTGGTGATGAAACAATTGTCTATGATGACATTTTAATTGGTGATGTCTTTTTGGCAGCAGGACAATCTAATATGGAAATGACATTATCACAAACAGATGAAAAACAATTACCAGTTTATAAAGATCATGTTCGTTTTTTAAATGTGCCACAATATAGTTATCCTTTTAATCAAAAAGAACAAACGTGGCAAAAGTTAACTAAAGATAATAGCGGTGAGTTGAGCGCTATTGCTGCTTTTTTTAGTTATTATCTTCAAGTTGATGTTCCTCTTGGTATTATTTCCAATAATAAAGGGGGAACGAGTGCATCTTGTTGGATGAGTGAAACTTACTTAAAAAAAGATGAAGAAATAAAAAAAGTATATTGGGATGATTATTATGATGGACTTCCTTCTATTGAACAACAAAAGAAAAATGCAATAGAGTATTATCAGTTATTTGATAATTACCAAGAAAAGTTTAAACATTATCAAAGTGAACATAAAGAAATGAGTCTATCACAAATAAAAAATAAGATTGGTCATACCCCATGGCCACCTCCTAAAGGGATCTATGATTTTGGACAGCCTTCAGGATTGTATGAACATATGTTTAAAAAGACATTGAATTATCCCATTAAAGCTATTTTGTATTATCAAGGAGAAGAAGATAGTTCAAGATATATGTATTATCAAAAGCTATTAAATCTACTTATTGAAAATTGGAGAGAAGATTATAAAGAATGCGTCCCTTTCATCATTGTCCAATTACCTGAATATCAAAATAGTCATTTTAGTGAAATACGTCTTGCACAATGGCAAGTATCCAAAGAAAAAGAAAATACTTATCTTGTTGTTTCGTTATTAACAGGGAATCCAACGTATATTCATCCAACAAGAAAACAAGAACTTGCTAAACGTATTGCAATGAGTGTTGAAAAAAATATTTATCATCACGTTGCTTCAGTTTCACCAAAAATAAAAAATATTGAACAACAAGATGAAGTTATGATTTACTTTGATCAATTATTAAAACCTGGGCAAGTTCATATAGTTGTGGATCAGCATATCGTTACTGGCATTATTGATAATAGCTATATAAAAATACCGGTATCATCTTATTATGAAATAGACTATGCTTTAGATGATTGTCCCCAAGTTGAAATTATGAATCTTGATGGTTTACCATGTTCACCATTTGTATTAAAAAAGTAAGAAACTTTTAAGTTTCTTACTTTCTTTTTATTAATGTTATATTTCTTTGACCGTCTTTATTTTTACGATGTGAAAAGAATAAGTCATTATTTTCAACAGTACAATAATCACTGACTTGAATATTTTGTTCTAATACTCCAAGATTAAGTAATTGTTGTTTATTTAAGCCTTTATTATCAAGTAAGTAATGAATATCGTCAGTTTGATTATAAAAAGGCGTTGTATCGAAGTTCATCTGTTTGACCTGATTGATAACATCATCTTGAACTTCTAAATGCTTTTTAGAAATACATGGTCCAATTAAACAATACATATGTTGAGGTTGACAGTTTTCGTGTTCGATTAAGTAGCGAACAGACTTATCTACAATTTGTCGAACTGTTCCTAACCAGCCAGAATGAATAGCACAAACGATTTTTTGGTCTTGGCAATATATAAGAACAGGGGTGCAATCTGCGTGAAATGATAAAAGAAAGAGATTTGGATCACGACTATAAGTTGCATCTACTTCATATAATTTGTCTGTTTGTGTCAACATATTGGTTCCACCATCTTTTAAAAATACTTGTTGAAGATGAGTGGAATGTGTTTGACGGGGAGCCACCATATGTTCTAAGTCACTATGAATAATTGCTGCTAGTTCTTGACGATTTTGTAAGACTTGTTTTTTATTAGGATTATTTAAAGAGATATCACCTAATTCTCTTGTTGTTGTGTATGCTTCTACATCAGGATGTAGATTCCATTTAATTACTTTCATATATCCTCCGTTTCTCTATTCTATTTTAACGTATTTATATTTTAAAAACCTATAGATTTTATCTATAGGTTTTGTCAAAAAAGTGTATTAGATTATTCTGATATCCCTTTATATAATTACATTGTGAAATTTTTTACAAGGAGTAGGGATTTATGAAACAAAGAAAAATTGTATTTACTGCAGCGTTTATTATGATCTTTTGCTGTAGTGCTTCAGCAGCTTTTAGTGTTTTTTCAAAACCATTACAAGTTGCGACTGGTGGAGATGCATCGCAAGTTGCATTAACACTTACGATCTACCAAACATTTATGGCTATCTTTGGTATTTTATCAGGTAAAATTGTTGATAAAAGTGGTCCAAAAAAATTAATGTTTATTGGTGGTATTGTTTTTGGATTAGGTTGGGCATTAACTGCATTTGCTTCTTCTATTCCAATGTTGTATTTAACAACAGGTTTTATTGCTGGTGCAGGAAATGGATTATTGTATAATCCTTCACTTAACATGGCATTAAAATGGTTCCCAGAAAAGAAAGGAACAATTTCTGGATTACTATTAGCTTCTGCTAGTGTAGGTCCATTAGCGTTGTCTAAAGTTGGTGCGATTTTATGCCAATCAATGGGAACAACAGGATTTATTTACATTGGTGTTGCTTATGCAGTGCTTGTCTGTATTTCTTCATTATTTGCAGCTGTTCCTGATGCCGGATGGACACCTGATGGTTATACACCAGCTGCCATGGCAGCTAACAATTCTGCAAAGGACTATACACCTAGTGAAATGCTTAAAACAAGCAAATTCTATGTCATGTTGATTTTATTTGCTTTATCTTGTACAGCAGGAATCATGATGATTGGTTCTTTATCAACTATTGCACAAACTCAACTTGGAGTAGATCCTATTGTAGCAAGTAACTTTGTAGCGATTAACTGTATTGCTAATTTATGTGGTCGTTTGATTATTGGTAAATTCTGTGATCAAGTTGGTGAAGCTAAAACTCTTGTTGGTATTTTAATCATTACAGCGTTATCTTTATTTGGATTAAAATTAGCTGGATCTAATATGGCATTCTTTATTGTTTGCTTAGTATTATTAGGTGGTACTTTTGGTGGGGTATTAGTTGTTTATCCACCATTAACTGCTAAAAACTTTGGTATGAAAAATCAAGGGATGAACTATGGAATTATGTTCTTTGCTTATGCTATTGGATCTTTATTAGGACCACAAATTGCTGCTAAATTTGTTGATGTATCAGCAGGATTCATGGCATATGGAAATGTTTATATGGTAGCTATTGGGGTTGCGATTGTGGCTATTATTTTAGATGTCGTATTAATTAAAAATATGGAGGCTTAAAAATGGAATATACACGTATAAAAGGATTAGATAAACCAGTTTCTAAATTAATTATGGGAACTGCTTGGTTTAATAAAGAATATAAAGAAGAAATTTTTCAAATGTTAGATTTATATATTGAAAAAGGGGGAACAGTGATTGATACTGGGCGTTTCTACGGGGCTCATTATCAAGGTAAACATGCTTGTGAATCTGAAAGAATCTTAAAAGAATATTTTGATTCACGTGGTAATAGAGACCAATTAGTTATTATGGATAAAGCATGTCATCCTATTATTACTCCAGATGGAGCACATCATCCAGAATACTGGCGTGTAAAACCAGATATCATTACTGATGATTTACATTACAGTTTATTACATACAGGATGTGATCATTTTGATATTTATTTACTACATCGTGATGATCCTAGTGTACCTGTTGGAGATATCATGGACCGTTTAGAACAACATCGTAAAGAAGGGTTGATTACAACTTATGGTGTATCTAACTGGGAACAAGATCGTGTAGAAGCAGCCATTGCTTATTGTAAAGAAAAAGGATATCAAGGATTATCAGTAAATAACCCATCTTATTCTTTAGGACATGTTGCTAAAACAAGATGGCCAGGATGTGTTTATGCTGATGATCAATATGCACGTTGGCATAAAGATAAAGATATTACTTTATTCTCTTGGGCAGCACAAGGTCATGGATTCTTTGCTGATATTTATGATGAAAATGCACCTCAAGATATTAAAGATGCTTTCTTTACAGAAGAAAACTTTGAAAGATTAAATAGAGCTAAAATTTTAGGTAAAGAAAAAGGTGTTCCTTCAATTAATATTGCATTAGCTTATGTATTAAATCAAGGATTTGATATTTGTGCGATTATTGGTTCACGTGATCGTAAAGAATTTGATTCTTGTTTAGAAGCTTCACAAATTAAATTAACTGAAAAAGAAGTGGCTTATCTTTGCTTAGAAGCTGATGATTACAAATAAGATCTCATAATGAGATCTTTTTTTCCTAAACGCCTAGTTTCATTCATTATTTATCATAAGATACATTAGGAGGTGTTTTGATGAACTGTAATCAAAATTGTTTTAAAAGTGGTTGTAATCAAACATGTCAAAGCTGTCAATCTTGTTCAAACTTTAATAACTGGAATAATGGACAAGGTTGTAACAATGATTGGAACACAAACTGGAATTCTAATTGGAACGGTAATTGTCCAAGACCACTTGTAGCACCAACAAGAGTTTGTACGACTTGCCAAAATCAATATGTTGAACAACCGGTCATTTGTCCTATTGAATGTCGTCGTGTCAACAATGTTGTTTTAGTACCAAGATATTATCCCCGTTATTTCCAAACTTCCTTTGTTCAAAGTAATAATAATTCTGTATTCTAAAAAAATAGATGCTTTGCATCTATTTTTGTTTTAATTCATTTAAAATATTTGGATCTGGATCAATATATATTGTTTTATAGTGATCTAAGATGACTTTACCAGGTTTACTGGCAGCTGGTTTTTTTAATGTTTTAATAAGTGTGTAATTGACAGGAACACTGCTTGAATTCTTTCCTTTTGAAAATAAGGCAGCAATATTAGCAGCAAGACGAATTGTATATTCATCTAAATCTTGTTTTCTTACGATAACATGACTTCCGGGCATATCTTTAACATGAAACCACGTATCATAGCGATGAGCATATTTAAAAGTTAAATAATCATTTTGGAGATTATTTTTTCCAATACAGATTTCGATATTATCTTTAGTAAGATAACTTTCAAAATGAGGGATGCCCTTTTTACGAATCGTATTTTTCTTCTTTTTCTTTTTTAAATACCCCTCGTTTTCTAATTCTTCTTTTATTTCTAAGGCATCATAATAAGAAGCGTGATCCATGGCTGTAAGTAATGAATCAAAGTAATCAATTTCTTTTTTAGTTAAATCAATTTGTTCATGAAGGACTTGAATAGAATTTTTTGCTTTTTGATAACGATTATAATACTTTTGTGCATTGGCTTTAGGATCTAGTTTAGGATCTAAATCAATCAGTATTTTGGTATTATCGTAATAGTTATCTACTTCTATTTGTGACATTCCCTTTTTTATAAGATGTAATGAACTATAAAGCAAGTCTCCTTTTATACGATATTCATCACTATTACAAGAGTCTTCTAAAGTACTTTCTAGTTTTTTTAGTTTTGTGACATTTTTTTGATATTCATTCGAGATAATTTTATATAAATTACTTGTTTGTTGTTTGATCCTTTCTTTTTGATCAATGAGATTAAAATGTTGATCTAAACCTTTAAATAAAGGATATGCTGTTGTTTTACCATTTAAATGAGTTAATTCAATTAAATGAAAATATTCTTTATCGTTGACGTTGCTTAGATATATTGTTTGTGAATTTTTGATTTCATTCATAATATCTTTAAAATCAGCACCTTGATCGTGACGATAGAGTATTTCTCTAGAAAGAATAGGTGACATCCCTTGGTACACACGTGTTAAATTATTGTCTTCTATAAAATCACTTGAAAAAGGATTTAATTTATGTTGAATAACAGGAGGTAATTGATATGTGGCTCCTGGTTGTAAAAAACGTTCACTATTCATGCTTGGTGTAATACGTTTGATACAATCAACAATCTTTCCGTTTTGTCGACATAAAATAATGTTGGAATGTTTTCCCATAACTTCAATGTAGAGATAGTATTCATCAAGATCTCCTAACTCGTTATGACAATGCAAGGTTATTTTCATGATTCGGTCTAATTCGATTTGTTCAATCGCTTTAACATAACCACCTTCTAAATATTTTCTAAAGAGCATAGTTAAGGTATTAGGTGATTCAGGAGTTGGGTATTCTAATTCAGTTAATTGAACACGAGCATACATCGGATGACATGAAATCAGTAATTTATAGTTTTGTCTATTAGCACGAATTGTAAAAAGTAATTCGTATTTAGATATTTGATATATTTTATTAATTCTTCCGGTTATAATGGTTGTATTTAAATCATCGATAATGCGATGCATCATAATTCCGTCATAAGCCATATTTTCTCACCCCATGTAACTATAACATATTATGAATTTAATTGACATTATCTCTTTGATATTGTAGGATAAGTTTTATAAAAAGAGGGAGTGAACATAGTGAAAAGAGGCATGCTAATTATCTTAAGTGGTCCTAGCGGGGTAGGAAAAGGGACTGTAAGAGAAGAGTTATTTAAAGATGAAAGTTTAAATCTAGCTTATTCAATTTCGATGACAACAAGAAAACCACGTCCTGCAGAAAAAGAAGGGGTTGATTATTTCTTTGTTGATGAAAAGACATTTACTCAAAAGATTGCTGATGGGGGCTTAATTGAATGGGCTAAGTTTGTAGGAAATTATTATGGAACTCCTAAAGACTATGTTGAAGAATTATTAGATGAAGGAAAAAATGTAGTATTAGAAATAGAAGTACAGGGTGCTTTACAAGTGATGAAAAAATGTCCTGATGCGCTTACTATTTTCTTAGTACCACCTTCAATGGAAGAATTAGAAAGAAGAATTCGTGGACGTCGTACTGAAAGTGAAGATATTGTCATGGAGCGTTTAAATAAAGCACGTAAAGAGATTGCGACTAAAGATCAATATAAATATGTAGTAGAAAATGATGATATTATGGCGGCTAAAGAAAAGATTGCTAAAATAATTAAAGAGCACAAAGCATAAGCATTAACTTGTGCTTTTTTTATGTTAAAATAGAGAAAAAGAAGGTGATGAAATGTATATTTTGAAAGTATTAGTTGAATATGCTAATCAAAGTTTAGATACAACTTTTGATTATTTATCCAACCAATATGTAGAAACAGGATGTCGTGTGGAAATATCTTTTCGTCATCGTTCAATTGTTGGTTATGTAGAAATGTGTAGTGAAACTTCTCTTACACAAGATGAGTTAGAAAAAAGTCAGGGCTTTAAATATCAGTATATTAAAAGTGTTATTGACCAAAAACCATTATTAAATAAAGAATTATTACAGTTAGCTGATTACCTTGCTAAATTAACACTTTCACCTAAAATTGCTGTATTACAAGCAATGTTACCAATTCAATTAAAACCTAATAGTACGCAAGGTAGTGGGATTCGATATGAAAAATATGCTGTTTTTAAACAAGATAAATTAGTTAAAACTGTAAAACAGCAAGAAGCTTTAGCGTATATGAAAGAACATAAAAAAGTGAAAGTTAAAGATAGTCCATATAGTAAGGCTATTTTAGATAAGTTGGTTGAACAAACTGTAATTGAATATATTCAAGAAGAAGTTAAACGTGATCCTTTTCAAGATGATATTGAAATGAGTCAGGCATTAAAATTAAGTGATGATCAACAAAAGGTATTATTTCATATAAGTCAAAAACTAGGAACTTATTTTACTTGTTTAATTCATGGGGTAACGGGTTCTGGTAAAACTGAAGTTTATCTTCAACTTGCAAGTCAAGTGATAGAAAGACAACAATCAGTTTTAATGATGGTTCCTGAAATTGCTTTAACACCGATGATGGTTACTGCTTTTAAACAAAGATTTGGTAAAAAAGTAGCTATTATTCATTCTAAATTAAGTTCGGGTGAACGTTATGATGAATACCGAAGAATTGAAGAAGGTCAAGTGATGGTTGTAGTAGGTGCAAGAAGCGCCGTGTTTGCACCACTAAAAAATATCGGTTTGATTATTATGGATGAAGAACATGATGCCAGTTATAAACAAGAAAGTACTCCACGTTATTTGACTAGCCAAGTAGCAAGAAAAAGAGCATTATATCATCACTGCCCCCTTGTTTTAGGAAGTGCAACACCGTCTTTAGAAACCTATAGTCGCGCTTTAAAAGGGGTCTATGATTTATGTGAACTACCACACCGTATTAATCAAAATCCTTTACCAGAAGTAGAATTGATAGATATGGCTCAAGAAATAAGAAAACATAATTATTCTTTGTTTTCATCAAAAATGAAAACAGCGATTCAATCATGTTTGGAAAAAGGGGAACAAGTTGTTCTTTTATTAAATAAAAGAGGCTATGCCAGTTATATGCGTTGTTTAGATTGTGGCGAAGTTGTTAAATGTCCTCATTGTGATGTAACTTTAACATATCATAAAGCTACTCAAAGGTTGACATGTCATTATTGTGATTATTCTATGCCTGTTAGTCATACTTGCCCTCATTGTCACAGTAAGCAAGTGAAGATGGTGGGTTATGGTACTGAAAAGATTGAAGAACAGATAAGTCAATTATTTCCACTTGCAAGAGTGTTAAGATATGATGTAGATACAACGCGTAAGAAAAATGGACATCATCGTTTATTGAAAGAATTTGAAGAAAATAAAGCGAATGTGTTAGTAGGAACACAAATGATTGCTAAGGGATTAGATTTTCCTAATGTGACTTTTGTAGGTGTATTAAATGCTGATATTTCTCTTAATATTCCTGATTTTAGAGCGAATGAAAGAACGTATCAATTATTAGAACAAGTATCGGGTAGAAGTGGTAGAGGAAGTAAGCAAGGAACAGTGATGATCCAAACTTATAATCCTGAACATTTTGTTTTACAGTGCGTTAAAGAACATGATTATCAAAAATTTTATCAAAAGGAAATGAAAATAAGAAAATTAAGTCATTATCCTCCATTTGCTCATTTAGTTACTTTAACGATAGAAGGTAAAGATGAAAATGAGGTCAAACAAAGTAGTCAAAGAATTAAAACTTATTTAGAAAAAGAATTAACAGAAACGGTGTTAGGACCTGCTCCTTGTATGATTTATCGTATGAGTGATGAATATCGTATGCGATTAATGATTAAGACGACAAAGAGTCAGATGCTTTATCCGGTATTATCAAGGGTTAATGATTTTTATAATAAAAATAAAAGAAAGGTTAGAGTTATATGTGATTTTAATCCATATACAATGTTATAGTTATGGCAAGAATTCATGCATTTGAAATTTTAAATCAATATTATATTGATCAAAGTTATTTGAACATCACTTTAAATCATGTGTTAAGTGATAGTAAACTATCAAGAAAAGATAAAGATTTATGTACTCATATTGTTTATGGGACAATTCAAAATCAATTATATATAGAGTATTTATTAAAACCTTTTATTAAGGGAAAAAGAGTAAAAAGGAAAATCAAGACAATACTTTATATGTCTATATATCAACTAGAATTTTTAACAAAGATACCTCATTACGCTATTATTGATGAAGCGGTCATAATAGCAAAAAAAGAAAATTATCATGCCGGAGATTTTGTTAATGCAGTATTAAGAAATTATCTTCGTCAACCTAAACCAACACTAGAGGGATTAGAACCTTTACAGCGACTTTCAATTGAGACAAGCCATCCTCTTTGGTTAGTTAAGATGCTAGTAAGTCAATATGACTACAAAACAGCAAAAAAAATATGTATTGAAGATAATGGAACACCTCAACGTATGGCAAGAGCCAATACATTGAAAACTTCGGTTGATCAGATTTTAGAAAATGAAGATTACCAAAAAGGTAACTTATCAAATGTAGGTGTACTTTATCGTCATGGTAATATCGCTAATACTAAAGAGTATCAAGATGGTTTGATTACTGTACAAGACGAATCAAGTCAGTTGGTAGGAACTTTATTGAATCCTGAAAAAGGAAGTCGAGTATTAGATATGTGCTGTGCTCCAGGAAGCAAAACGACACATTTAAGCGCAATTATGGAAAATACGGGTGATATTGAAGCTTATGATTTGTTTGAACATAAAATTGAACTTGTAAAAAAGAATTGTCAAAGATTAGGGGTAAACAATGTGCATTTACATGTACAAGATGCTTTAGAAATTGATGAGCCAGAAGCTTCATTTGATGCTGTTTTGTTGGATGCCCCTTGTTCAGGACTAGGTGTTTTAAAAAGAAAGCCAGAGATTAAATATCATCCTAGTGATGCTATGGATGAGATTATTGTATTGCAAAGAAAATTATTAGAAAAGGCATATTATTTGTTGAAAAATAATGGTAAAATGGTTTACAGTACCTGTACAATCAATAAAAAAGAAAATGAAAAGATGATTGCACAGTTCGTAAAAAAACATCCCAATATGAAAGTAATTGAGGAAAAATTAATTCTCAATTATCAATATCATAGTGATGGATTTTATATGTGTAAGATGATAAAGGAATAGAAAAAATGAAACATTTATATAATCATTCATTAGAAGAGTTAACAGAATATTTTCAAACAATTAATCAAAAACCATTTCGTGCTAAACAAGTTTTCAAATGGTTATACACGAAAATGGCATTTGATTTTGATGATATGAGTGATCTTTCTAAAGATTTAAGAGAACAATTAAAACAAGAATGTGTTATTGATACATGTTTAATTAGTGAAAAACAAGTATCGAAAGATGGAACGATTAAATATTTATTTAAATTAGCTGATGGGAGTTTAATTGAATCGGTACTTATGATTCATGATTATGGTCGTTCATTGTGTGTGACTAGTCAAGTTGGATGTAACATGCAATGTCGCTTTTGTGCAAGTGGTTTGTTAAAGAAACAAAGAAATCTAACTGCTGGAGAGATGGTTAACCAGATTATGGCGGTCATGAAAGATACAAATCAAAGAGTATCGCATGTTGTTGTTATGGGAACAGGGGAACCGTTTGATAATTATGATGAAGTGATGAAGTTTGTAAGAATTATTAATCATCCTCAAGGATTAGCTATTGGAGCACGTCATATTACCATTTCAACATGTGGTTTAGTTCCTAAAATTGAACAATACAGTCATGAGGGAATTCAAACTAATTTAGCGATATCTTTACATGCACCTAATGATGAAATTCGTGATCAACTTATGCCAATTAATAAAGTTTATCCAATGGATCAATTAAGACAAGCAGTTAAAGATTATATTAAAGAAACGAATCGACGGGTCACTTTTGAGTATATTATGTTAAAAGATGTCAATGATACATTAGTTTATGCACGTCAATTGGCTCATTATATGAAGGGGCTTAATGCTTATGTTAATTTAATTCCATATAATAGTGTAGATGAAAATGGTTATCAGCCAAGTCTTCATGATACAGTTGAAGAATTTAAAAGTGAATTATTGAGATTAGGAATTAATGTAACTGTAAGGAAAGAACACGGACAAGATATTGATGGAGCGTGCGGTCAACTTAGAGCTAAACGAAGTGGGGTGAAATAATGGAATTTTATGCTAATACCGATATTGGAAAAATGAGAGTAAAAAATCAAGATCAAGCAGTAGTTATTCACAATTATAAAGATCAGATTTTAGCCTTAGTGTGTGATGGTATGGGAGGTCATAAAGCAGGAGAGATTGCAAGTTATGTAGTGAAAGAACATGTTCTTTCATGCTTTCGTTGTAATCCGCCATTTATTTCAAGAGAAGAAGTGTTAGAATGGATGCAAGACACGGTTTATGAAGCACATCAAATTGTTAAACGTATGGCTGATATGGATGAAGATACCAAAGGAATGGGAACAACTATTGCGATGGCGGTCATTGATGAAAATCAAGCTTATCTTTGTCATGTAGGAGATAGTCGTATTTATATTAATAATCAAGAAGAAATTAAACAGGTAACAAAGGACCATACTTTTGTTAATGAACTCGTTGATCGAGGAGCTATTAGTTTAGAAGAAGCAAAACATCATAGTCAAAAAAATGTTTTAACTCAGGCTATTGGTGTTGATATGGAAATTAAACCAACAATTTCTACTATTGATATTAGTCACTATGATTTAATGATTTGTAGTGATGGATTGTATAATGCTATTGATGATAGTGTTATTCATGAAATCTTAAATCAAAAAATTTCGGTACAAGCCAAAGTGAATGAATTAATTGACCGTGCTAATCAAAATGGTGGACATGATAATATTGCTGTTGTTATTGTGGAACATAGAGGAGGAAAGGTAAATGAATAAAATCATTGCAGACCGATATGAGATTATTGATTTAATAGGTCAAGGGGGCATGGCTGATGTTTATTTAGCTAAAGATACGATTTTAAATCGTGCTATTGCTATTAAAATATTAAGAACATCACTAGCTAAAGATCCTGTATATATTACTCGTTTTCAAAGAGAAGCAAGTGCAGCTGCTGCATTATCAGATAAGAATATTGTTGAAATCTACGATGTAGGTGAAGAAGGTAATCAATATTATATTGTGATGGAATATGTTCCGGGAACAACTTTAAAAGAATTGATTTTAAAACGTGGTGCTTTACATATGGTAGAAGCAGTAGATATTATGAAGCAAGTTGTAAGTGGTGTAGCTAAGGCTCATCAACTGGGTATTATTCATCGTGATTTAAAACCTCAAAATATTTTAGTAACGGATACGGGTACGGCAAAAATTGCTGATTTTGGTATTGCATCAATTCAATCGTTGACACATGTAACTCAAACTGATGTGATTATGGGTTCTTTACATTACTTAGCACCAGAATTGGCTCGTGGTGAAAAAGCAACAGCGCAAAGTGATATTTATGCTTTAGGAATAGTCTTTTATGAATTGTTAAGGGGTGAGGTCCCATTTAATGGTGAATCACCAGTAAATATTGCACTTAAACATATGCAAGAAGATTTACCTTCATTAAGAGAATTTAATCCAAGTATTTTACAATCTGTTGAAAATATTATTATTAAAGCGACAGCTAAGAATTTAAACGATCGATATCATAGTGCAAAAGAAATGCTGGCTGATTTACAAACTTGTTTATCAAGAAAAAATGAAGAAAAGCTAGAATTTTATCATGATATCAATGATGAACCAACAATTGTAGTTGGTCAAAATGAAATATTTGATCAAGAAGAACCAGAACATCTTCAAAGAGAAAAGTCAGAAGATAAAAAAAATAAAAAGAAAAAATCTTTACTTCAAAGAATTAAAGAGAAAGATTTAAAAGTGATCATTCCTTTAGCAGCAGGAATAATTGCAGTATTATGTTTGCTTATGTATTTTATTTTATTTGCCGGAGGCAATGATAATACAGTTATGCCTGATTTGACAGGATATACGAAAGAAAAAGCACAAAAGATATTAAGTGAATATGATGTTAAAATTAGTGATACTGTTTATAAAGAATTATCAGATAAATATACAAAAGGAAAGATTATTGCGACAAATCCAAAGTCAGGAACAACAATTAATAAGGGGGATACTGTTACTTTAACAGTATCTAAAGGAAAGTATATTGTTGTTGGTAATTATATAGGAATGACTTATGATGAAGCAAAGATAAAACTAAAAAAACATTTTAATGTAGAAAAAGAAGAAGCTGTTTCTAGTCAAAAAGCAGGAACAGTTATTGGCCAAAGTTTAAAAAGCGGTTATAAACAAGATCCAACCGAAAAAGATCGCACTATTGTTTTAACAGTATCAAAGGGACAATATACTGTTTTGGATGACTATACAGGTATGACTTATGATGGTGCAAAGGCAAAATTAGAAGCACTAGGTTTTGTTGTTTCAAGAAGAGATGAAGTTTCTGATGAAACAGCAGGAACAGTTATTGATCAAAATCTTGCTGTTGGTTATCGTGTAGATCCATCAGATAAAAATCGTCATATTACGTTAACTGTATCAAGTGGTTATAGTCAAACGGTTCCTTCGGTTAATGGGCTTTCTTATAGTGATGCAAAAAGTAATCTTGAAAATTTAGGTTTTGTGGTTACATTATCACCAACACAGTTCCCGGATGATGGCAGTGTTGATGAAACAATGAAAGGAAAGGTATATAAACAAAGCGTATCAGCAGGTACGAAAGTAGATAAGAAAGGAACAACAATTACTATCTACTATTATCAAGAATAAATATGAAAAAAGGACGAATAGTTAAAGCATTAGCGGGGTTTTATTATATAGATGATGGAAAAGAAGTGATTCAATGCCGTGCCCGTGGAAAATTTCGTAAGGATGATATAAAGCCAGTGGTTGGAGATTATGTTGATTTTGAAGATCAACATGACGGAGATGGTTACATTATGAAAATAGGTGAACGTTATAATTTTTTAGTACGTCCACCTGTTGCTAATGTAGATCAGGCATTATTGGTTTTTTCTAGACAAGAGCCAGAATTTTCAACAATGTTATTAGATAAATTTTTGTTGCTGATTGAATATCATCATATTAAACCTATTATTGTTGTATCTAAAATGGATTTAGAATGTGACGATCATATAGAAGAAACTATTGATGCTTATCAAAAAGCAGGATACCAAGTTATTAAAACGAGTTCAAAAAATAATGTTGGACTTGAAGAAATAAAAGCAGTGTTTAAGGATAAAGTAACTGTTATTACAGGTCAAAGCGGAGTGGGGAAGTCCAGTTTGCTTAATGCTTTAGATATACATTTGAATCTAGAAACAAATCAAATCTCAAAGGCTCTAGGTAGAGGAAAACATACAACTAGACATGTTGAATTGTTGAAAATGTATGATGGTTATGTTGCTGATACTCCTGGATTTTCATCATTGGAATTATATATGGAACCAACAGATGCAGCTAGAGCTTATCACGATTTTGATGAATATAGTCAAAATTGTAAATTTAGAGGGTGTCTTCATGATAGTGAACCACAATGTGGGGTTAAGCAAGCTGTTGAAGAAGGTCTTATATCTAAAGAAAGATACGAACACTATTTAATTTATTTACAAGAATTAAAGAAAAAGAAGGAGAAACGATATGGTTAAAATTGCACCATCTGTTTTATCAGCAGATTTTACGAAATTAAAGGAAGAACTTGATTCAATTAAAGAGGCAGGAGCATCATGGGTTCATTATGATGTGATGGACGGACATTTTGTTCCAAATATTTCTTTTGGATATAGTATTTTAAATGATATTTCTAAAGTAACGGACTTGTTTTTAGATGTTCATTTAATGATTAGTCAGCCTCGTCTTTATGTTGACCAATTTATTAAAAGTGGTGCATCACTTATTGTTTTTCATTTAGAAGCAATGAATAATGAAAATGATGTTAAAGAATTAATTGATTATGTTCATAAACAAAATGTACAGGTTGGAGTAAGTATTAAACCATTTACACCTGTTGAAGCGCTTCTTCCTTATTTACAAGATTTAGATTTAGTTTTAGTCATGTCTGTAGAACCGGGATTTGGTGGTCAAAAATTTAATCCAAGTGCATTAGATAAAATTGAAAAATTAAAAAATATGAAAGAAAATCAAAACTATCATTATTTAATTGAAGTAGATGGTGGAATTAATGAAGAAACCGGATTAATGTGTAAAGAAAAAGGCGTAGATGTACTTGTTGCCGGAAGCTATATCTTTAATAGTGATAATTATAAAGAAAAAATAGATTCATTAAAATGAAAATAGGTATTTGTGGTTCAGTATATGATGGTGTTCCTTTTGATCTAACAATAAGTTATATTGGCGTTGATCAAGGAACATTACATTTAGTTCATCAGGGAATAATGCCAATCATGGCTATTGGTGATTTTGATTCTCTTGAAGATAAAAAAATATTAGAAACGTTAAAGATTAAGACACTTCCTCAAAGAAAAGATGTAACAGATACACATGCGGCGGTTGAATATGCATTAGAAAAGAATTATGATGAGATACAATTATATGGTGTAACTGGAAAAAGAATCGATCACTTTATGGCAATTATTGCTTTATTAAAACAATATCAGGATAAAGAAATTGTTGTTTATGATCGCTATAACAGTATTAAAATTCTTATGCCCGGAAGGTATTGTATTAATAATAGACAATATAAATATTTTTCGCTTTTTGCATTTGAAGATACATACATAGATATTGAAAATGCTCAATATCCATTGAAACATTATCTTTTAAAAAATAATGATCCACTCTGTGTATCTAATCAAATATTAGAGGGCGGAGCCTATATTCAAAATAATTGTCCAATATTACTCATTGAATCGAGGGATAAATAATGAGCTATTTGTATGTTGCATTAGGTGGTGCTTTAGGAAGTGTTTTACGTTACGCCTTTGGTAAAATTAAATTTGATGGTGTATTTCCAATACAAACAATGTGTATCAATATAGTAGGTTCTTTATTGATAGGTGTGATAACTGGTTTTATTTTGAAAGATCATCAAGATTCAACTTTTTTGATTTCTTTTTTTAAAGTGGGATTTTGTGGAGGATTTACAACTTTTTCCTCATTTTCTTTAGATTGCATTACGTTAATGCAAAAAGGATATTGGTTTCAATCTTGCCTATATATTATTTTGTCTTTAAGCATATCTTTTATTGTATTATATGGTGCAATGGAGTTTGTGACATCATTTTAGATAAATCATCATGATTTATCTTTTTTTATACCTTCTTTATTGACAAATTAATTAATAGGAGCTATACTTAAGTAGTAATGATTCCTATTAAGGAAATGAAAAGGAGAAATGAAATATGGCAAAATTTGTATGTACAGTATGTGGATTTGTTTATGAGGGAGATGTGTTACCAGAAGGATATACTTGTCCAGTATGTAAAGCACCAGCAGATAAATTTATTAAACAAGAAGAAGGAGAAATGGCTTGGGCTGCTGAACATGTAGTTGGGGTAGCTAAAGATGTAGATGAAGATATTAAGGCAGATTTAAGAGCTAATTTTGAAGGAGAATGTTCTGAAGTAGGAATGTATCTTGCAATGGCTAGAGTTGCTCATCGTGAAGGATATCCTGAAATTGGATTGTATTGGGAAAAAGCTGCTTATGAAGAAGCAGAACATGCAGCTAAATTTGCAGAATTATTAGGTGAAGTTGTAACTGATTCAACTAAGAAGAACTTACAAATGAGAGTTGAAGCTGAAAACGGAGCAACAGCCGGAAAAACAGAATTAGCAAAAAAAGCAAAAGCATTAAACTTAGATGCAATTCATGATACAGTTCATGAAATGGCTAGAGATGAAGCAAGACATGGAAAAGCATTTGCTGGATTACTAGCTAGATATTTTGGTGAAAAATAAGAAAGTAAATAAAATGATCAGGAAATAATGAAGTGAACCGAAAAAGTTGGACAACTTAGGAGGTTCACTTCAATAATCCCTGATTTTTTTATTTGTTGAAAAATAAAAAACAATGATAAAAAGGGGATTTTTTAAAACAAAAGGAAAAAAGGTAAAAGAAAAGGATAAAAAAAGGGGAAAAAGAGTAGACAAACAAGAGAAAAGATGGTAGTATAAACGAGCACTCGAAA
>NZ_QUIN01000019.1 GCF_003480255.1 Erysipelatoclostridium sp. AM42-17
AAGGATAAAGTGATATTTATGTACTGGCAAGGTACGTTTATATCATACAAGAACAAAGTTGAACATATCATTTTGGATATGCCCTCTGTCGCAAAAACATCACATTATTTTTATGAAAGATCAGGATTTTTAAAAATAAGTAAAAATGAATTACCAATTGCTTATTCTTATCCTGACAGAGATAGTATTTTATATATGCTTGATAGTGGACTTGGAGAAGGTAATGGAAAGATCATATTTTATGAAAACATCTAGAATAGCGTTTTCAACTTGGGAAGAAGATGTTGAATTAGCTAGAAGTTTGTGGGGAAATCCACAAGTAACAAGATATATTTGTGCTAGTGGTAAAATGAGCGAAGAAGAGATAACGCATCGTTTAAAATTAGAGATGACAAACCAAATGAAATATCATGTACAATACTGGCCGATATTTATTTTGGATAGTCATGAATTAATAGGATGTTGTGGATTAAGACCATATAAAGATTATCAATATGAAATGGGGATACATTTACGACCTCAGTTTTGGAACAAAGGTTATGCATTAGAAGCTTGTAAAGCAGTGATTGATTATGCATTGAATTATTTACACGCAGAAAGTTTATTTGCGGGACATCATCCTAAAAATAAAGCATCTCAAAAGTTATTAATAAAGCTGGGATTTCAATATGTAAGGGATGAATTTTATAAACCAACAGGGCTTTATCATCCATCCTATAAGTTAAAGAAAAATTAAAAAGTGTATTTATTATAATTTTAATATGAAGGAAAGTATATGAAAAAGGAAGAGATTTATCAATATCTAAAAGAACACAATATTCAATTTGAAGTGACTGAACATGATGCCGTTTTCAATATGGAAGAACTTACACATGTTGAATTACCCAATCCTGAATGGGATGCAAAGAATTTGTTTGTTAGAGATGATAAAAAGAAAAATTATTATTTGATTACTGTAAAAGGCAATCAACGTGTTAATTTAAAAGCTTTTCGTAAACAACATGGATTGCGAAATCTTTCTTTTGCATCTCCAGAGGATTTAGTGGCTATGATGAATTTAAAACCAGGGCTGTAAGCCCGTTAGGAGTTTTGAACGATGATAAACGATGTGTACATTTTTACTTGGATGTACAATTTAAAGGACAAAAAATAGGCATTCATCCTAATGAGAATACGGCGACCATTTGGATGAATACAGATGATTTAGTAGCGTTAATACAAAAACACGGAAATGATGTCACCTTTGTAGAAATATAGAATATTTTTATTATAGTAGTTTGTGACTTAAGATAAGTTAAAGGAGCTTTATTATGGAATTGAGAAAGTATAACGAAGATGATGTTCTAGCAATGATTCAAATTTGGAATGAAGTCGTTGAAGAAGGTGTGGCTTTTCCCCAAGTTGATTATCTTGATGAAGAAAGTGGGCATATATTTTTTAAAGAACAAAGTTATTGTGGTGTAGCCACTGACCAAGGGAAAGTCGTCGGACTTTATATTCTTCATCCTAATAATATTGGTCGATGTGGTCATATAGCCAATGCCAGCTATGCTGTCAAATCTGATTGTCGAGGACAACATATTGGTGAAAAATTGGTTAGTGACTGTCTTGTACAAGCAAAGAAGTTAGGGTTTAAGCTTTTGCAGTTTAATGCGGTTGTAGAAAATAATGTTCATGCAAGGCATTTGTATGAAAGACTTGGCTTTGTACAAATTGGAACAGTACCGCATGGTTTTTGTATGAAAGATGGTTCTTATCAAAATATTTGTTTGTATTATTATGAATTATAAAATTTTTAGTACTTCATTAAGAAGTACTATTTTGTTATATTTGATGCATTTATCTCATTAGCAACCTCTAGTTGACAAATAGAAAAGCCTGGTTGGTAGTCAAATTTAGTACTTTTGTATAAAATGAAGATACAAAGAAAGGGGATAATATGAAAATATCTGAAAAAATTACATCATTAAGAAAACAAAAAGGTTGGTCTCAAGAAGAATTGGCTTATCAACTTAATGTGACAAGACAAGCTGTGTCTAAATGGGAAAGTGGACAATCATTGCCGGATACTGAAAAAATAATTCAATTAAGTAAAATCTTTCAAGTAACAACAGATTATTTGTTATTAGAAGATTATCATCATGATCAAGTAGAACAAAATGAAATAGATTATTATTTAAGTAAGGAACAAGCAATGAATTATTTAACATTAAGAAAAAAGGCTGCACCTTTTATCGCTTTAGCGACATCGTTATGTATTGTTTCACCAGTGTTATTAATTGGTTTATCAGCGTTAAGTGAATACAGTTCTTTGAGATTAAGTGAAGACCTTGCTTGTGGTATTGGCTTGTCATTTTTAATTGTTTGTGTAGCTATAGCCGTTATTTTGTTTTTACACTTTGCCAATCAAGTGAAATCCTATCAGTATTTAGAAACTGAAGCATTTATTTGTGAACAGGGAGTAAAAGAGTATATTAAAACTGAGAAAAAGAATTTTCAAAATCGTTATAATCAGTTAAATATAATAGGAACATCACTATGTATCCTATCGGTTTTGGGTATCTTTGTTTCAATGACTATGTCTGAAATCTTTGTTGTCTTTGGTGTTTGTATAACACTTATTGTTGTTTCACTTGGGGTCTATGCATTTGTATATGGGGGAACAGTTTATTATGCTTATGCAAAGATTTTAGAAGAAGGAGAGTATACCAAAAAACAAAAAGCAAAAAAATCACTAAAGAGTATGGTGAGTGGTATTTATTGGCTTATTGTGAGTGCTATTTACTTTTTCTATACATTTGGGCCTTATGGTAATGGACAAGGTCAATATAGTTGGTTTATATGGCCAATAGCGGGTGTCTTATACGCAGCAATGATGATGGCTTTTAATTATGTAAATAGAAAATAAAAATACGTTCAGTATCAAAACCGAACGTATTTTTATTATTGCAAAATGAGTTCAACAGTAATATTTTCATCATCTTCTGTTATACAATCAACTCTAACAGTTGCTTTTGTACCTAGATAATTTTTAAAGTCAGGATCAACTTTAGCTGATTTAATTCTTTTTTTAATATATGGTTCAACTAATATCCTGAGAAGCTTTTGAGTATCAGGGTCTTGAGAATCGGAAAATATGTATTTAAAAAAATGAGGATTATTAAATATCGCTGAATTATTCATTTTTTCACCTCCCAATATTATATATGGTTTTTAAGAGGTCTTTTTCTTTTAAAAAATAAAAAATATTTCAATTAATGAAACATTTTATTGAGAAATGATTTCTACGCCATCTTCGGTAACCAAGAATGTATGTTCCCATTGAGCAGATAATTTACCATCATCAGTATAAACTGTCCAATCATTATCGTACCCTAAATGAATATGTCTTGTTCCTTGATTAATCATAGGTTCAATTGTAAAGACCATACCGGGAACAATAATTTCTGTTTTTTCGTTTGGTTTAAAATGAAAAACATAAGGATCCTCATGCATGCTTGAACCAATACCATGACCACAAAATTCTTGAACAACACTATATCCGTTTAAATGAGCATGTTTTTCAATGGCAGCACCAATATCACCAATACAGCTTTTCCATGGTTTTACAGCTTTCATACCTTCTTCTAAACATTCTTTAGTTACTTTAACTAAACGTTTTGCTTCTTCACTAACATGACCTAGCATGAACATTCTTGAAGCATCTGCATAATAACCATTGACACCAGTTGTTGCATCAACATTAATAATGTCTCCATCTTTTAATACATAGTTACCAGGAATACCGTGGCAAACCTCATCATTTACTGAAGTACAAATACTTTTTGGATATCCTTGATAATTTAAATCAGCAGAATATCCACCATGACTTGAAGTATACGCTACTGCCATATCATCTATATCTTGAGTTGTCATACCAATTTTGATGTTTTTTTCAATATAATCTAATAAACCATTATTCACAACAGCAGCTTTCTTTATTGCTTCAACTTGTTTTTGATTTTTAATCATTTTATGAGTAGGTACTTTATAACCATGTTTTTTATAATATTTTAATTTTTTATCAAATTCTTCATGACATACATCGTAGACAAGCTGACTACCACACCAGCATTTCTTTTTCATATTTCAACCTTCTTTCGTTTCAAGTATACACTAGAATAATAGATATTTCACATCATATCATAATAAAATAATCAAGACATATATTAAAACAGGTGAATTTATGAAAAGAAAGTGTATCATGATTATTATTATAGTGTGTGTTTTAATGATTCCTTTTTATTTCTATCAAAAGGTATATAGTCAAAGTCATGCAACACCTTTAAAGTATCGATATGTTGTGATTGATCCTGGACATGGTGGTTTAGATAATGGAGCCATGGAATATGGATATAAGGAAGATGATATTAATTTATCCATATCGAAGCTATTAAAAAGTGAATTAGAATATTATGGAGCAATAGTCTATTTAACAAGAGACGGTGATTATGATATGACCAAAAGAAATCATCATTATTCAAAACAAGATGATATGTATTTGAGAGTGAAAGAGATTGACAAGCATCAAGCTCATTATTTATTAAGTATTCATCAAAATGCTGCCAATAACTCAAAGGCGTGGGGTTCACAAGTTTTTCATTACTATCGTAGTAAAAAAGGTAAAACACTAGCAAACAAAATAGATAGACATTTAAAAGAAGTAACGCATAGTCGCAAACCTATTAGTGGATGTGGTTTTAGAGTTTTACGAGCAACCCAAACAGTTGGGGTTTTGATTGAATGTGGATTTATGTCTAATTATAATGAGTGTGGTCAACTAAGAAATGAAAATTATCAAAGAAAACTGGTAGAACAAATCGTTAAGGGTTTGATAGAATATGATCAAGAGGCAACAAAAAAGGACAAAAAACAGAGTAAAAAAATACTTGAATAAAATGTAAAAAAAATAAAGAAAAGTGTTGACGAATAGAGATATATCATGTTAATATATATGGGCAGTCGATTGATGGGCCTGTAGCTCAGTTGGTTAGAGCGCACCCCTGATAAGGGTGAGGTCGATGGTTCAAATCCATTCAGGCCCACCATTAATTAATTGCTTAATATAGATGATATAAATTTTATGGGCCTGTAGCTCAGTTGGTTAGAGCGCACCCCTGATAAGGGTGAGGTCGATGGTTCAAATCCATTCAGGCCCACCATTAAAATTTATAACTGGGGCCATAGCTCAGCTGGGAGAGCACCTGCCTTGCACGCAGGGGGTCAGCGGTTCGATCCCGCTTGGCTCCACCAATAGTAAATGAACCTGTTTATACAGGTTTTTTATTTTTATAAGAAAGAATGCAAAAATAAAAGCATATGATATAATAACTAAAAAGAAAGGAACAACTTTATGGAACAATTATTCATTTATATTTTATCCTTTTTTATTTATAGTTTTTGTGGATGGATTTGGGAATCAATTATGATTCACGCTATTTACATGAAAAAGTTTGTTAATAGAGGTTTTTTAAATGGACCGATGTTACCGATTTATGGCAGTGGAGCTTTAATTGTAGTGTTGTTTTTTAGAATGGAAGGGGTCCATTATCCAATATATAGTATCTTTTTATTGGGTGGATTGATTGCTTGTGTAGTAGAGTATTTGACTTCATGGGCCATGGAAAAGATGTTTCATGAACGCTGGTGGGATTATTCAAAGAAACCGTTTAATTTAAACGGAAGAGTATGTTTGGAAGGATTCGTGTGCTTTGGTTTATTTAGTGTAGCAGCAACGTGTCTTATTCAACCTTTTTTTGATAAAAAGTTAGCACTTATTCCTTATACTGTACAAATTGTACTGATTGTTATATTGGTAACGATTTTTGTTGTTGATCTTATTCGTTCGGTACATATTGCTACTCATCTTAAAAAGGAAATGGAAGAAATGGTTAAAGTGTTGGAAAGAGAACAAATGCGAATCCATCAAAAGTTTGCCGATTATGAAGTTGAGTTAGAACACTTAAAAAATATTAAGACTTTAAGAGGTTTGATTGATCAAATTAATATTGAATTAAAGAATAAACATTATCGTTATGGGTCAAGGCGTATTCTAAAAGCCTTTCCCTATTTAGTAAAAAAACGTATTCAAGAAACACATGAAAGAATACGTGAAAAGGAGTAATAAAGAATGGCTTATTCAAGAGGTAAGGGGAATTATGTTGTTAATACTTTAAATGGTATGGCTTATGGTTTCTTTTGTAGTTTAATCATTGGTACGATTTTAAAACAGTTAGGAACATTTTTAAATGTTTCAGAATTAACGAGTTGGGGTACGATAGCAAGTTATCTTATGGGTCCTGCGATTGGAGTTGGAATTGGTTATGTTATTGAAGCAAAGGGTTTGAATCTAATTGCGGCTATTATTGCAGGAGCAATAGGTGCAGGAACGTTTAGTAATGGAACGATTCAAAGTGGTAATCCAATTATTGCTTATGTTACAGTGATTGTGGCTATTGAGGTGGTAAGACTTATTCAAGGGAAAACGCCAATAGATATTTTATTGGTTCCGTTTTGTTCAATTCTTGTTGCAGGAATTGTATCTAAATATATAGGTCCTTATATTTCGCAAGTAATTGTATGGCTTGGAGGACTTATTAATGATGGAGTTGCCTTACAGCCTTTATTTATGTCTATTGTAGTTGGTGTTTTAATGGGGATGGCTTTAACTGCACCCATTTCTTCGGCGGCGATTGGTGTCATGCTTGGATTAAATGGTTTAGCAGCTGGGGCAGCTTTAGCGGGATGTTGTTGCCAAATGATTGGCTTTGCAATGATGAGTATTGATGATAATGATATTGGTGATGTTATTGCAATAGCGATAGGAACAAGTATGTTACAGTTTAAAAATATCATTAGACGACCTGTAATATGGTTACCACCAATTTTATCTTCAATTATTGTCGCTCCTATTTCTACGGTTTTATGTCATATCGTTTGTACACCGATTGGTTCAGGAATGGGAACAGCAGGGTTGGTTGGCTTAATTGAGGCGGCTTCTGTTATGGGTGGTAATCAAGTTTGGATTATCTTATTGATTGTTGATGTTTTATTACCGGCAATTTTAACACTTATGTTCTATAAGGCGTTTAGGAAGCTCAATTACATAAAAAAAGGGGATTTAAAGATTTCAGATCTTTAATCCCTTTTTTTATTGGAATAAGGAAACAACATCTTCAATAGACATGGAAGTAATCGTTCCTTTATTGTTTTCAACGAACATATTAGATAAATCTTGTTTTTGTTCTTGTAATTTTTGAATTCTTTCCTCAATTGAATTTTTCATGACAAGTTTGTATACTTGAACATTGTTTGTTTGACCAATACGATAAGCACGGTCTGTTGCTTGATTTTGAGCTGACATATTCCACCATGGGTCATAGTGGATAACGACAGAAGCACTTGTTAAGTTGAGACCAGTACCACCTGCTTTTAAGCTGATAAGGAAAACAGTCGTATCATCTTTTTGGAAAGCATTAACAAGTTGATGACGTTTTATTTTGGTTGTAGAACCAGTTAACACATAATATGAAATATCGTTCTTTCTTAGTTCTTTTTCTATTAAATCAAGAGAACTTGTAAATGAAGAGAATAATAAGACTTTTTGACCACTTTCTTTAGCTGTCGCAATAATATCCATACAAGTTTTTAATTTTGAACTAGGTTCCATTGTTTGAGGATAAACAATACGTTGATCACAACATAATTGACGTAATCTTGTCATCATTGCTAGAATTTGAATACGGTCTACATGATTAACTTGAATAGCATTTTGTAAATCAGTATTAATTTGACTTAAATTTGCAAGATAGATTTTCTCTTCTTCTGGTGTAAAGGAAATCATCACATTCTTTTCAATCTTATCTGGAAGTTCGTTTAGAACTTCTTTTTTGGTTCTTCTTAAAATGAATGGTTCCACCATTTGTTTCAATTTCTTTTGTTTTTCTTGATCTTCATCTCTAACGATAGGTGCTTCAAAGTTCTCTTTAAAATAATGATAATTATATAAGTAATGAGGCATTAAAAAGTCAAAGATTGACCATAATTCAGCTAATGAGTTTTCAATTGGGGTACCGGTTAAAGCAAAACGATGAAAACCATTAATTTCTTTTACTGCTTGAGCGTTTTTGGTACTTTGATTTTTAATATATTGAGCTTCGTCTAAAATAAGATAATAGAAAGTATAATCTTTATATAATTCATAATCACGACGAATATAATCGTATGATGTAATAACAACATCATAATCTTTAATTTGAGCGATTGCTTGTTGTCTGGAAGATAATGGTCCAGCAATACATAATGTCTTTAAATCTTTAGAAAACTTATTGATTTCATCAGCCCAGTTATAAATAAGAGTTGCTGGTGAAATAACAATGCTGACATGATTTTCATCTTTACAGTCTTCTAATAAAGTGATCATTTGCAATGTTTTACCAAGCCCCATATCATCGGCTAGAATACCCCCAAAGCCATATTCAGACATGGTTTTAAGCCATTTAAAACCAGTGACCTGATAATCACGTAAAATAGGCTGATAAGCTTTAGGAACAGTGAATGAAGTTGTATTTGGTTTTTTGATGTGATCAATTAAATGAGAAAACTGTTCATCACGAGTAAATTGAATATGTGACTGACTAGCAAATTGATCTATATAAAGTGAATGATATTTATCGACCACGATTTTGCCGTCTTCAATTTTATTTTCATCAATATTTAAGTCTGAAATAAGATGTGATATTTCTTTTAATGTTTCATCATTTAAGTTAATGAACTCTCCATTTTTTAAGCGATGATAAGACTTATTATGTTGGAATGCAAGAATGATATTTTTTATTTCTTCTTTATCGACATGAATACTATTTAAGTCGATTTCAAGTAAATTGTTTTTTAAATGGATTCCTGCATTTAATTGAAGATTTCTAGGTTTATTAAATTGTTTGATTTCTTCACTTATGTAAATTTCACAACTATGATTTAATGAAGGAAGAATTTCAGTGATGAAATAATAAATGTCCTCTTCGTCATATAGATAATACATATTCGTAATATCGTCATAGCGTAAATATTGGTTAAGTGTCTCTAAAACTTGATCTAATTTTAAAGGTAAGATAAGTGAATTGATATCATCTAGAATAGTTTCACCTTGGTCATCTCGATATTCTAAAGAAACTGTAAGTTCGTTATTATTGTTGATATCTACATAAACAAGTAGGGAAACATCAACTGGAAGATAATCATCAATATGATCTCCTTCAAAGTTAACATATGGAATAGCACTATCAATAATATATTTTGAGAATAGTGAAATATCATCATGAGAGATCATTAATGGTTCTTTTTCTAATAATGTAAGTAATGGTTTTAAAGCTTCACTGCATGCCTTAGAATAACGGTTTAAAGTATAATAATCAAAATAATAAATATATTGGTGTCCAATAAAAGTAATACCGTCTGTTTTTTTATTTTCAATTGTAATAAAGTCTTCTTCATCTTTGATAGTAAAAGTAAGATTATTTAAATCAATTGTGGTGAAGTTAATATTAATATCTAAATTATCAAAATGATGATAGAAGAAATCATCAATGTTTTCATTAGTTAAACGAATTGTTTTATCGTCGTGAAATTGTTTATAGTATTCTTCAATAAACTGAATTTGTTTTTGACTAGAATGGTCAAAAGAACTTAATTGATGATCAGTTGTAAGAGTCTTACCATATTGAATAACTTGATTTGTTTTAATGTCATAAATAAAATCATGGATACTTTTAATAGCATAGCTTTTATCGTGAGCTATTTTATAAGATAAGTACAAGCGATCGAAACTTGTTTTAATATTAGGAATAAGATGAACTGGGCTTACCAGTGGCATCTGCTTTGCTTTAATTTGTTTTTTATAAATATCAATAAGTTGATGACTTTTTTGAATTTGTTTTTGAATGTGTTCACTCTCTTGTTTTGCTTTAATGCTCTCTAATTGAACAGATTCGTTAATTTTTTGATTGAAAGAGTATGGAATATCTGACATTTCTAAACCATAAAATTTCAATAATAAAACTCCAATGTGCTGACAGGCAAGTTCGTCTGGTTTACTGTCTTGGCAATCACATCCAAAATGAAGAATATTTCCACTTTTGTCTATAGAAACATGACATTGATGATTTTGCCCTTCGTCTAACACACCGCCAATGATTTGGTAAGTATTTGCATCTTTAATTACCGACATTTGACAAATAGTTTGTTGTTTAAAAAGATGGTGTGCTTTTTTCCAATTGAGTTTGTTAAAGTATTTATTTATTTCATCATCTTTAATATACATTCTATCCACCCCTATTGCTTCATTATAGCATTATTTGCTTCAATTAAGAAGATATAATAGAATATAAATTACAAGAAAATGGAGGAAGAAAAGGTGAATAGAAATAAACCTAAAATAAATCAACTTACAAAAGTTGATTATATTGAAGATAAAGATGTGATAGAAGAAATTGAGGTAGAAAATTTAATAGATAATAATTATCATGACCATCAAAGATTATCAAGTTGTATTTTTAAAAAAGTGAGTTTTGTTGGAAAATTTCAAGAGTGTGATTTTGTTGATGTTATTTTTGATCATTGTGATTTAAGTAATTTAGATTTTTCAAAGCAAAGATTTTTAAGGGTGGAATTTATTGAATGCAGAATGAGTGGGATACGCTTTTGTGATGGACTTTTAGAAGATGTGCATTTTGATCAGTGCTTGATGCCTTATTCAAGCTTTGATCAAGTAAGATTTAAAAGAACGTTTTTTAAAGAATGTATAATGAAAGAAACAGCTTTTTATGATTTGAACATGAAATATTGTTGCTTTAGTCGATGTACATTACAAAAGAGTGAATGGATGAGGGTGAAAAGTCAAAAAATTGATGTCAGTGATAGTGATATTGAAGGAATACGTTTAGATTTTGATAGTTTACGTGATCTTGTTGTCAATACATTTCAAGCTATTGAATTATCAACTATGTTAGGCATTATCATAAAATAAAAGATATACACTTTTTTGTGTATACCTTAAAGTTTATAATGTGATAAAACCAAATGTAGATAATATATAACTTAGTAAAATAATAATGAGTGTTGGAATACAAATATATCTCATTGAAAAGATGTAAGCTTTTTCTCTTTTAAAGGCAGAGGTTGAAGCAACTTCATCATGAATGGTTTTAAATCCAGTGACTTTAATAACGAGTAATACTGTACATAAGGCAGAAATTGGCATCATACATGAATTGGTAATAAAGTCAAAGAAATCTAGGATGGTCATACCTAATGGTTGAATCCAACTTAATAAGCCATATCCTAAAGAAGTTGGGATACCTAATGCTAGAATACCAATTAAAGAAGTAAGTGCGGCTTTTTTTCTTGAAAAATGGAATTGTTCCATAAATGTAGCAACAGCACATTCAGTAAGTGAAATTGCTGAAGTTAATGCTGCGAATAATACTAGTAGGAAAAAGACTACACCAATGATATGTCCTAAAGCTAGAGAATCAAAAACTTTAGGCATAGTAATAAACATTAAAGATGCTCCGGCATTAAGACTTCCTTTTCCAGAAAAAGCAAAGACAGCAGGAATAATCATTAAACCAGCAAGAAAAGCAATTAAAGTATCCATGATTTCTACTTGGGTAATGGCTTTTTCCATATCAACATCTTTTTTCATATAAGAACCATATGTAAATAAAATACCCATACCAATTGATAATGAATAAAACATTTGTCCCATAGCTGCAATAACGGTCATAATGCTAAAACGAGAAAAATCAGGAATGAGATAATATTTCAATCCCTCAATAGCTCCAGGTGTTGTTAAACCATATACAGCAATAAAAGCAGCCATGACAACAAGTAAAGGCATTAAAACTTTACTTACTTTTTCAATTCCCTTTTCAACTCCTTTAATAACAACGATAAATGTTAATAGTGCAAAAACAACTAACCAAAAAGCAGGGGAAATAGGGTCGGATATAAATTGAGTAAAGTAATTATCTTGCGTAAGTTTATGTGCTGCACCAGTAAGATAAGCGTATAAATATTTACACACCCAACCACCAACAACACAGTAATAAGGAACAATTAACATCGGAATGATAGAATTAAGCCATCCTCCAAAACGTAATTTTTTGGCTCCTAGTTGATGATAAGCCTGAATTGGGTTTTTACGAGTTTTTCTTCCTAGTGCTGTTTCGCTTAGCAGTAAGGCAAATCCAACTGTTAAAGCTAAAATAACATAAGTAACGAGGAAAGTTCCGCCTCCATACTTAGCGGCTAAATAGGGGAAACGCCAAATATTTCCAAGTCCAACAGCTGATCCAGCAACAGCCATAACATAGCCAAGTCGTCCGGAAAAGCTTGATTTTTTATTGTTTTCCATAATATTCTCCTTCAATAAAGTGCCATTCTATTATATCCAAATATAAAAGGTTAAGTCAATTATAATGAAAATAAAAAAACCTCGATATAATCGAGGAATTTTATTAATTGGTGCGGGTGACAGGAATCGAACCTGCACGCCATAGGCGCTAGATCCTAAGTCTAGTGCGTCTGCCAGTTTCGCCACACCCGCATAAAAAATGGTGACTCGCAGGCGATTCGAACGCCTGACCCTCTGATTAAAAGTCAGATGCTCTACCAACTGAGCTAGCGAGTCATTTTATGGTGCCGGCTAAAGGACTTGAACCCTCAACCTACTGATTACAAGTCAGTTGCTCTACCAATTGAGCTAAGCCGGCTTATAAAAAATGGTGGAGGTTAACGGGCTCGAACCGCTGACCCTCTGCTTGTAAAGCAGATGCTCTCCCAACTGAGCTAAACCTCCAAAAAATATGGTGACTCGTACGGGATTCGAACCCGTGAATGCATGCGTGAAAGGCATGTGAGTTAACCGTTTCTCCAACGAGCCACATGGCGCTTGAAGTAGGACTCGAACCTACGACCGATCGGTTAACAGCCGATTGCTCTACCAACTGAGCTATTCAAGCAACTTAACAGTGCTCTAGTATATTATCATAGCTTTTTGATTCGTGCAAGTGTTTTTGAGAAAAAAGTTTAAATTTTTTAGCATACACAAAAGTGGTAATTGATACCACATTTAACGATAAGAAAAAACATATAATATGATTATTTATGATAAATCTATTTACCTTTATAAAATGTTTAGGTATAATGGATATAGTTGGAGGTCAATGACATGATTAGAATATTATTGTGTTGTGGTGGGGGTTTTTCTTCAAGTTACCTCACTGTAAAAATGCAAAATGAAATTAAAGATAAAAACTTACAAGATGAGGTTTTGATAGATTTTTATCCTTTTAAATTGGTTGATGAAAAGATTGGAAACTATGATATTGTGATGTGTTGTCCTCATTTAAACTTTGAAATGAAACGATATGTAAAAGCTCATCATCCCAAGATTCCTTTCTATTTGCTTCCACCTAGAATGTATGGACTCATGTCTTTTGATGAATTATATCAAGACGCTAAAGATGTGATAAAAGAATTTAAGCAAACAAAAATGAATCCTTTTCACTTTCCAGGTGAAGAAAACAATTTAAGAATAGAAAGAAGTCAAGCGTATTATCATATACATTAGATTTCTTTAATATAAATAATGATTAAATCAGAATAATAATAGAGGAGAAGAATATGGATAAACAAAGAGAACAAGCAACAAAAATCGCACATCAATTTATTGTCTATCAAGAAAGTGAATGTGCAGATCAAAAGGAACAAGAACATCCTTTTGATGCTTTATGGCAAAGTATTTATGATATGTGTAAATTAATTCACTTTGAAATAGCAGATGGATTTAGTGAAGAAGAATTTCAAGAAGCTTATCAGTGGTTAAAGAAGTATCAAGAATTAACGGACGACTATCAAACGTTTGAAATTGAATTTTAAGGAGACCGACTATGAATAAATATTTAATTGTAACAGATACAACAAGTGCGATGTCTTTAGATATCGCCAATGAATATGGCATTGAATTGATTTCTCTTAGTGTATTACTTGATGGTCAAGAATATAAAGATCAACAAGATATTTCTACTGAAGAACTTTATCAGTATTTAAAAGATGATCAAACACCATCTACGAGTCAACCTAATACAGGTTATTTGATTGAAAAGATGGAACAATGGCAAAAAGAAAATTATGATGCCATTATCATTATTACATGTTCTAGTGATTTAAGTGGAACAAATAACGGCTTCCATCTTGCTAGAGATACGGTAGGGTTAGAAAATGTTTACATTTATGATAGCCGACAAGTAGGGGCACCGGTCATGGATATGGCAATAACTGCTAAAAAGATGGCAGATGAAGGACATGATGTTGATTCAATTATGAAGATGTTAGAAGAAAAGACAGCGCATAGTTTTTCTTTTTTACATCCAGATAATTTTAAACAATTATCTAGAAGTGGACGTTTATCACCAATGGCTGCAAGAATGGGAACAATGTTAAAAATAAAAGCTTTACTTTGTTTAGATGAAAAAGGGCAAAGTGTAGATAAGTATGGAATGTGTCGTACGGAAGCTAAAATGGGAAAAATGATTGTTGATAAATTTAAGGAAGATGGTGTTAATAGTGATGAATATAAAATTTATATTTGTCATGCTGATAACGCTAAAAGGGCGACTGCTGCTAAATTACTTTTTCATACGATGTTTCCTGGAATTGAAGTAGAAACACATTTGTTACCGGCTGTTCTTACTTGTCATGGTGGACTTGGATGTGTAAGTTATCATTATACATATAAAGGAAAGGGGAATCTTTAATGCATGTAATTGATATGCATTGTGATACAATTTTAAAACTATATGAGAATCATTTGCAGAACAAAAATGGTTCATTATTAGAAAATGATGCGCATATTGATTTAAAGAAAATGAAACAAGGGGATTATCTATTACAAAATTTTGCTATGTTTGTTCATTTAGATGATCACCCTCATCCTTTTATTACAGCAAATAAACTTATCAATTATTACTATCAAGAAATAGAAAAATATCCAGAATATATTAAACCTGTTTTTTGTTATCAAGATATTATTGATCATCAAAAAGAAGGAGTCATGTCAAGTTTACTTACAATAGAAGAAGGTAATGTGATTGAAAATGACTTATCTTTATTACAACATTTCTATCGTTTAGGTGTAAGAATGATTACACTCACTTGGAATTTTGCTAACGGAATAGGATATCCTAATTTTACACGCGCTAAATGTTATGAAGATACTTTAAAAATAAATACTCAAGATGGTTTAACAGATTTTGGTATAGAGTACATTCAAGAAATGGAACGATTAGGTATGATTATTGATGTTTCTCATTTAAGCGATGCAGGATTTTATGATGTTTATCATCATACAACAAAACCGTTTGTTGCCAGTCACTCTAATGCTAGAGCATTATGCCACGTGGCAAGAAATATGTCTGACGATATGATTTTAAAACTAGCTAGTCGAGGCGGTGTCATGGGCATTAATTTTTGTGGTGATTTTTTACATGAACAACCTGGTGGAAATGCAAGAAGTTGTATTGAGGATATGGTTAAACATATTATGTATATTAAAGATTTGGCAGGTATTGATTGTATTGGTTTAGGAACTGACTTTGATGGTATTGATAGTGAACTAGAAATGGATCATTGTGATAAAATGCAAGAATTAGCTAAAGCATTAGAAAAAGCAGGTTTAAGCCAAGAAGAAATAGAAAAAGTTTTTTATAAAAATGTATTACGTGTTTATAAAGAAATATTAAAATAAAAATATTCCTAGTTGAATGACTAGGAATATTTTTTATAGATCACTTGTACAATGTGGACATTTAGTAGCTTCGATTGAAATCTCGCTTTTACAATAAGGACAAATCTTAGTTGTAACAGGAGCAGGTTCTTTGTCACTGTTACGAAGTTTATTCATTGCCTTTACAAACAAGAATACAACAAATGCCATAATAAGGAAATTAATCACACCAGAAATAAATGTTCCATAATTGACTGTAGAAACGCCGGCTGCTTTAGCAGCTTCTAAAGTTTTATAATGTTGACCATCTAGTGCAAAAAATAAATTATTAAAATCTAAACGACCAGTAACCAGGGATAGAATGGGCATCATAATATTATTAACTAATGATGTGACTAATGAATTAAAAGCGCCCCCAATAATTACCCCAACAGCAAGATCAATCATGTTTCCTTTGATTGCAAATTCTTTAAATTCTTTTAACATACTATCCTTCCTTTCCTTATTATATTTGTATTATAGTGTGCCGTTTTTGTCAAATAAAAAAGGAAAGTGATACACTTTCCTTGAACTGTTAGGGAAAAGAACAGTTTTATTATGAATTCCTAGAGGGAAAGCTAGGAATGTAGTCACCTTTGGGGAGGGAAAATGAATTGATTTTCTTTTTGACTACACTGTTAGTATAGAAATAAAGAATGTTTAAAAAAAGGAAGAATTGTCAAAAATTGTGGGAAAGTGAATTTAAAAAACAAGCATACACAAATAACAAGACATAGTGTATAATGATTTCAAGATACAGGAGGACACAAAAGTGAAGAGTTTATTTTACCGATTAATTATATTTTTAGATACAGCAAGTGAAGAGGATACAAATTATAATATTGCATGGTACATGGCTCATCATTTTGCAGAAGTGGCTACAATGGGGATTAGTCAATTAGCCCGCGCTTGTTTTGTTTCTCCGGCTACGATTTCTCGCTTTTGTCGTGCATTAGGTTATGAAAATTTTGCTCATTTAAAACAAGAATGTGCTTCTTTTGCGCCAGATAGTCGAAAATTTAATAATTTAATTAATGTACCTTTAGATATGATGAAAAATGATCCTCAAGCTTGTACTCAATATTATAGTGATCAAGTATGCTTGGCAATTAGTCAATTATCAAAAACATTAGATTGGCATGTCATTGATCAAGTTTTAAAGTTGATTCATGATAGTGAATCGGTTGCTTTTTTTGGAACTCAGTTTTCTCATTCAGCAGCATTGCATTTTCAAACTGATTTATTAATGTTAGAGAAGTTTACTATGGCTTATATGGAATTGGATCGACAAATTGATTGTGCTAAATCTTTAGATGAAAATAGTGTGGCGATTATTGTGACTGTTAATGGTTATTATGCTCGCAGTAGTTCTAAAGTCATGGCTTATTTAAAAAAGGCACATTGTAAGATTGTTTTAATAACAAACAATCCAGAGATTCAGTTAGATGTACCTATAGATTATAAGATTGTCTTAGGAAAAAGTAGTCAAAGAAAAACTGGGAAACATACACTTCTTACGGCTATGGAATTAATGTCACTTAGATATTATTCAATTTATTATCCAGATGTAAAAGAAAAGATTATTGAATAGGGGGAAGATTATGAAAGAAGTACAATGTCAAGATATTACAGCTGCCATTAAAAAGATGTGCATGGAAGCGGCTTGTCAATTACCACATGATGTATTTAAAGCAATTAAAGATAAACAACTTGAAGAAGATGGAAAGTTAGCTAAAAAGACATTACAAGTCATTATTGATAATGCTTCACTAGCTAGTGAAAATCAAATGCCTATTTGTCAGGATACGGGAATGGCTTTTGTCTATGTTACCATGGGACAGGAAGTTCATATTCAAGGGGGAAGTTTAAAAGAAGCTATTGAAGAAGGGGTACGTCAAGGTTATCAAGAAGGATATTTAAGAAAATCAGTAGTTAAAGATCCTTTGTTTAATCGTGTTAATACTCAAGATAATACACCTGCTATTATTTATTATGATATTGTTCCTGGTGATATATTTAAAATTGTTTTAGCACCTAAAGGATTTGGTTCAGAAAACATGAGTCAAATTAAAATGTTAAAACCAAGTGATGGTTTACAAGGAGTTAAAGATTTTGTTTTAAAGGTTGTTAATGATGCTGGACCTAATGCTTGTCCACCAATGGTGATTGGGGTAGGTATTGGTGGTTCTTTTGATAAAGTAACGATGCTTGCTAAAAAAGCTATGATTAGAGAAATTGGTAGTCATCATCCCAATCAACAATATGCAGCTTTAGAAGATGAATTATTAGAAATGATTAATCAAACTGGAATTGGTCCGGCTGGATATGGTGGAAAAACAACAGCTTTATCTTTAAATATTGAAACTTTTCCAACTCATATTGCTGGAATGCCTGTCGCTGTAAGTATTTGTTGTCATGTTGCGCGTCATAAGGAGGTAGAACTATGATTCAATTACATACACCTTTAACTGTAGATAAGATTAAGCAATTACATGCAGGTGATGAAGTTTTATTAAGTGGGGTCATCTATACTGGTCGCGATGCTGCTCATAAACGTTTAGTTGCTTTACTTGATGAAAATAAACCGTTACCTTTTGATTTAAAAGATCAAACAATATTTTATGTAGGACCAACGCCAAGTAAACCAGGTAAGGTATTTGGTAGCGGGGGACCGACAACCTCAGGAAGAATGGATGCTTATTCACCAAGATTGATTCCTTTAGGATTACGTTCAATGATTGGCAAGGGTTATCGAAGTGATACTGTTAAACAGTCAATTAAAGAAAATCATGGTGTCTATTTTGGTGCTATTGGTGGCGCTGGAGCGATGATGAATGCTTGTATTGAAGAATGTGAAATTATTGCTTTTGAAGATTTAGGTCCCGAAGCCATTCGTCGTTTAAAAGTCAAAGACATGCCCTTAGTTGTTGTTATTGATAGTGATGGTCAAGATTTATATGAAATAGGAAGAAAACAATATTTGAATCAGAAATAACGAATTTATCGTTATTTCTTTATTATGTGTTAATTGAATAAACAAATAAAAAAGCATTGTAAATAAAAATGCATTTTTTTATAATAGTAATGATAGTAAAGGAGAGCATATGAAATTATTTAAAAAGAAAACAGATTATTCATATTATAGTTCGTATAATTCTAAATCGAGAAGAGTACGAGTTGATCGTGTTGTTGTTGCGGCTATTGCGGGGGTTGTACTCTTTGTAGCAATCGTTGCTTTTTTAAATTTAAATCGTATTAAATTAATGGTTAAAGGTTATTCTTTTAGTACGGCTAATGAGATTGTCGCATCATTTGATAGTGGTGAAGAAAAAGAAATCTTATCTCATGATAAAATGGATCATATTTTAAATTGGGCTCATGAATCATCAAAGGTATCTTTATTTGATGAATATGAAAAATATTGGTCTTATCATAAGAAGATGAAATATAGTGAAGTTGTTGAATTTGTTGATAGTGTATTTAATAATCAAGTTCCTCAATTGAAATCAATGGGTTATGATGAAAAGACAATATGGTCATTACTTAAAAAAGATGCTTCTAAATCAGATATGCAATATTTAATTGACAATCATTTAACAAATGAAGCAACAAAGGAATACCGTAAAGTCAAAGGATATAAGTTAAAAAATATGTTAGCTTACATTGAAAAATATAAAGAGGTTCATGATTATAATTATGCAGTCAATATTGTGAATTATCCTTTTATTGTTTCAAGTAATGGAGATGCTAATGTTAAATATGAAATCAGCAATCCTGATTCTTTATTAACTTTAGTAAAAAAAGGATTCTATTTACCGGAAGATTATGAACCTAAAGATTTAGTTGTTCCTAATGTAAGTGTGGCTCCTGATTGTGAAAATAATAAATTAAGAAAAGCAGCAGCCAAAGCATTTGAAGAAATGGCTAAAGCTGCTGAAAAAGAAGATCTTCATTTAGTGTTAAATAGTGGATATCGTTCTTATGCAGACCAAACAAAGACATATAAAGAATTTGAAACAAAATATGGTGGACAATATGCAGCTGAATATGTGGCTATCCCTGGAGGTAGTGAACATCAAACTGGATTAGGTATTGATGTGACAGCTCAAAGTGTAGTAGAAGGAAAGAAACTTGTATTTGGTGATACAGAAGAATATGATTGGGTTATTAAACACTGTAGTGATTATGGTTTCATTATTCGTTTTGAAGAAGGAACTGACAACATTACTGGTATTGCCCATGAACCTTGGCATGTTCGTTATGTTGGAAAAGCAGTAGCTAAAGAAATCATTAAAAACAAATGGACTTTTGAAGAATATTGTTTATATAAAAATGTGATACCATCATTTAAGAAAGATTAATCTAGAGTTTACCTCTAGATTTTTTATAGGGAAAATATGAAAACATTAATTAGTACTTTAAATTCAAAATATATACATAAATCATTGGCGTTACGTTTACTATATGTTGCTTGTAAAGATAAACATGATATTGATTTTAAGGAATATACGATTAAAGATAATCTAGATGATATTGTAGATGATCTTTACCAACAAAACTTAGATGTATTATGTTTAAGTGTTTATATTTGGAATGTTGATTTAATTAAATTATTATGTGAAAAACTAAAAGCTAAGCAACCTTCTTTAATTATTATTATCGGTGGACCTGAAGTCACTTATGATATTCATTATTTTTTAGATCATTTTAAAATAGATTATGTGATGGCAGGAGAGGGAGAAGTTGCTTTAGATTTATTATTGAATTGTTTAGAGAATAATAAGCCAGTGGAACTACAAGGAATTAGTAGCTATGATCATCGTGATGAACGTCTTATTCCTCCTGTTGACTTAAGTTATTTAGAGACCCTTGATTCTCCTTATTTGCTACCTCGTGATTTACCAGAGATGAAAAATAGAGTTCTTTATTTTGAAACAAGTAGAGGGTGTCCATATCAATGTCAGTATTGTTTATCATCATTAGAAAAGGGATTAAGATTTTTTAGTATAGATTATTTAAAGAATCAATTAGAACAAATATTAAAAACAGATGTTAAAACAATTAAATTATTAGATCGTTCTTTTAACGCTAAAACCTCACATGCACTGGAAATATTAGATTTTATTTTTAAACACTATCGTTCGGGAGTTCAATTTCAATTTGAAATCAATGGGGATGTTTTAGACCAAAGAATTATTGATTTCATTAATGAAAATGCGCCAGAAAATTATTTACGATTTGAAATAGGAATTCAATCAACCTATGAACCAACCAATGAAATTGTTAAAAGATATCAAGATTTTGATCGTTTATGTGATGTTATCAAACAATTACAAACAAATCATAAAATAGACTTTCATCTTGATCTCATTGCTGGTTTGCCTTTAGAAACTTTAGAACGTTTTGCAAAGTCTTTTGATGATGTTTTTGCTTTATATCCAAAAGAATTACAATTAGGATTTTTAAAACTGTTAAGAGGCACAAGTCTACGAAAGGACTATCAAAAATATGGTTATCAATTCCAACAAGAGGCCCCTTATGAACTTATTTCAAGTGACTATTTATCAAAGCAAGATATTGCTGATATTCATTTAGCCGAAGATACGCTTCAAAAATATTGGAATTCAGGTAGAATGCCAATCACAATGAATAAAGTTCTTCGCCGTCAAATATCACCATTCTATTTCTTTTTAGATTTAGGAAAGTATTATCAAAAATATCATTTTAAGTTCTTTAAGTTCCAATTAGATGAGTTATTTAGTTATTTAGATCAATATTTAAAACATGAATATCAAGATGATTTAATAGAAGATTATTTACGTTTAGCTAAGGTAAAACCTAAAAAGTGGTGGCAAACAAGAATTAAAGATGAAAAGGAAATTAAACATCAACTGATTGATCAATATCATTTAAGTCAAGAAGATGTTTTTCGTTATGGAATTGTAGAAAAATTAAAAGATGACTATATTTTAGCCATCTATAAAAATTATCATGTTGAAGTCAAACGTTATGTGTTATAAAAAAAGCAGGTTTTATCCTGCTATATATAAATGGTCTTGTAACCATTGTTTTTCTTGGTCTGTCATAAATGACTCTAATTTATGATAGACCATTTTTTGATATTCATTAAATTGTTTAATTTCTTCATTATTAAGTAAAGAAGCATCAATACCATCAATATCAAAAGGAACATAAGTAATAGGTTCAAATTTTAAGAATGTTCCATATTCATTTTCTGCTTCTTTTACACATAGTAATTCATTTTCATGACGAATACCATATTGTCCTTCTTTATAAATACCAGGTTCATCAGTTGTAATCATACCTGGTAAAATAGCACTGTTAGTTTTATGACCGGCAACCGTGTCACGAGGGCGAATACTGTTAGGTCCTTCATGAACACTTAATAAGTGTCCTACACCATGTCCGGTACCACAACGATAATCAAGATTGTGTTCATAAACGATACCACGAGCTAAGATATCTAGATTAGCACCAGTTGTTCCTTGGATAAAATGAGCGTTTTGTAATCTTAACATTGCCTTTAATGCAACAGTAAAGGCATGTTTTTGTTCTTGGGTAATGTCACCCAAAACAAAAGTGCGTGTAATATCGGTTGTTCCGTCAAGATATTGTCCACCACTATCAATTAATAATAATCCTGAATCATGAACTGATGAACATTGTTTTTCACTAGCGTGATAATGCATTAAGGCACCATTTGCTTGATAAGCACAAATGGTATCAAAACTAATGTCTAAGAAATTTTCTTGTTGACTTCTAAATGTTTCTAATTTGTTAGAAATGTCAACTTCATTAATTTGATCTTTTGAACAATGTTTTAACCAATACATGAATTTAGTGACTGCAATCCCATCTTTTAAATGGGCGTTTTTGGTTGCTTTAATTTCAACATCATTTTTAATAGCTTTCATTAATTGAGAAGGATTATCTTGGTTTACAATTTCACCATGAATGATTTTAGATACAAGAGAATAGTTTACTGTATTTTTATTTAACATAATATGACCTGTTAAATATTCAACATCTTGATAGATGTCATAATAGTCTTTGATATTGATATCGTCTTGCTTTAATTCTTCTATAGCTTTTTGGTCAAAGACATTTTTTTGAACGTAAAGCGTAGCTTTATCTTTTTCAATTAAAGCATAACTATTAACAACAGGATTACAATGAACATCTTGACCACGGATATTAAAAATCCACATAATATCATCTAAACTGGTAATTAAATGATAAGAATAATCTTTCATTTCTTTTCTAATAGCTTCTAATTTTTCTTTTCTTGATTGCCCACAGTATTGTAAATCATAAAGATAAGCTTTTTGACAGGAAAGAGCAGGACGATCTTGCCATATTTCACCAACTAAATCATAATCACCAATAATATTATTAGGAAGACCTTCGACTTGACCATAAGCCATCACTTTTCCATCAAAACCAATAGTATCATCAGGATGTTGTTTTAAAAATTCGTGAAGAGTTAAAACATGGGGTAATCCCATCTTCATTAAATGGATACCAGTATCTTTAATTTCATTTTCAGCTTGAATAAAGTAACGACCATCTACCCATAGATAAGCTTCGTCATGAGTTACCACCATTGTTCCAGCTGAACCTGTAAAACCAGACATGAATTGACGACATTTAAAGTATTCACCAACATATTCACTTTGGTGATCATCGCTTGTAGGAATAATGTAAAGATCAATGTCATGCTGTTTCATTAAATCTTGTAATTGTTTAATTCTTTCTTTAATCATAATTCTACCTCACTTCTTTATTTATCATATCATAAAAAAAATACTTACATAAAGGAAAATGATGTGTTAAAATGCTTGAGCATATAAACGCAGTGAGATGCACACTTAGTGGAGTCAAAATCGAGTTTTGACTCCACTATTTTTTTGAAAGGGAGGAATTATATATGCCACAAAATAAAAGAGAAAGTATTATTTATTCAATTATTGTATGTTTTTTAATGGTTTTTGTAATGTCTATTTACAACGTGACACTTCATCATGGTGAATTGACTTTAGCGGTTGTCAAGGCAGCTTGGTTAGGTTTTCCGATTGGTTTTATTTTTGCTTTATTTTTTGATTTAGTTATTGTATCCAAAATAGCTAAAGGTTTTGCTTTTCGTTATCTAATCAAATCTCATGATAAACCACTTAAAATAGCAATTTGTATTTCATCATGTATGGTTGTTTGTATGGTCATTATCATGTCTTTATATGGTGCTTTAGAAGCTTGTGTTACAATGGGTCAATTTAATGCTTTACCTATTATTTGGTTAAGTAATATACCTAAAAATTTTATTATGGCTTTACCATTACAGCTCATGATTGTAGGACCTGTTTCAAGAAAGGTGTTTCGTAGTTTATTTCCGCTTGGAACCGTAAAATAGGACTTCAAATTTGAACGGAGTTATTTAGGGGTTTATTTCGTTTTAAATATGTCTTTTTTATATAGCCATTATAACAATTTTATATAACAAAATAACTCGATAACGGTTACATTATTTTATTTGGATATTCAAGTAAAATGTAGTTGAACTTTTAAAATAATGGGAGTAAACTACTAATGACAAAAATGAAAATACGCTATAGGATGCCAATAATGAGCATTTTATAGGTGTCTGGAAATTTTAAAGGAGGGTTACATGATGGAAGATATTATTCAAAGATTAGTAGAAGTAGATCGTGAATGTGTCAAACGTGTAGAAAGTGCAAAATTAAAGAAGAAAGATGCACAATCAAACATGAATGATAAGAAAGCTTCAATTTATGATGAGTATATTGAAGGTCAAAAAGAAGAAGTTGAAAAACATAAAAATGATTTGCTTGCTAAAAATAAAGATGAAGCCGCTAATCAAGAGAAAGAATATCTTGATTCGATGAACAAAATGGAGTCATTATATCGTGAAAACAAAGATAAATGGGTTCAAGAAATAGTAGAAAGATGTTTAAAGTAAGAAGGTGAAATAATGTCATTATCTTCAAATGCATTATGCGCGAAGGCAAAGGCGATGTATGGTAACCGATTAACAGAAACTGTTTATAGTGATTTATCACGAAAGCTAACAGTTGGTGAAGCTGTCACTTACTTAAAAACACAAACACGTTATAGTGATGCTTTAAAAGATGTTAATGTGCGTAATGTGCATCGTGGACAAGTTGAATCTGCTTTAAATCGTGAGTATTTTGATCGATGTGCAAAGTTAATGAAGTATGCACCTCGTAAGAATCAAGATTTTTACTTATATCAATTTGCTAGTTTTGAAATTGACTTAATTATGGATAAAGTCATGTCTTTAGCCGCAAAGCAGAAGAATAGTTTTAATTTAGATATTCCAGATTATTTAAGTCATAAAACAAGTTTTAACTTATATGGTTTAATTAATATTGAAAGTTTTAAAGATTTGGTATTGTATTTAAAAGATACAAAGTATTATAAAGTATTAAAGGATTTTGATTTTTCATCACCAATTGATTTCAATGGTTTAGAGATGAAATTACAAAAACTTTATTATGAAACAGCCATATCATCAATAAAGAATAACTTTTCTGGACGTACTAGAAAAGATTTACTTAATCTATTCTATACATCAATTGAGTTAAAAAACATTACTAAAATCTATCGTTATAAAAAGTATTTTAACGAAAGCGAAGAAGTTATTCGTCGATCATTATATTTGGAGTATTCACGCTTACCAAAAGAAATGATTGATAAACTTGTTTGTGCTTCGGGGGAAAAAGAAGTTTTAATGTTACTAGCACAATCAAAGTATAAATTATATGAGGATGATCGAGATTATCCTTATATTGAATACTATATGGATAGTATTCAATATAACATTGCCAAAAGATATATGCGTTTTTCGGGATCTGCTCCACTTGTTTATATGACATATTGTATTTTACTTAGAGTAGAAATCGATAACTTGAAACATATTATTGAAGGTATCCGTTATAATCGTGATCCATCAAGTATTGAAGAAACGTTAATTTATGCTTAAGGGAGGTATTGTGGATGGCAGTTGTACAAACACATTTATATAATATTTCATTTGAACAACAAGATTTAATGAAAGTATTATTTAGAATGACAAAATTAAAAAAGGATGTATTTCCTCAAGATTCTAAAAAGATTGTCAATAAAGTTAAAGGTGTTTCAGTAATGGATGGAAGCAATCCTTACAATGAACCTTTAGATGATTTACTTAGAATTTTTGGTGAATTGAATATTGAACAAAAAGTAGGTCAATATCATGAAGAAGAAATTGATTTAAATGAAGTTAAATCAATGATTGATGAAGTTGAACAACAATATGAATCAATTCTTCAAATTAAAGAAAATCTTGAAACAGAATGTCAAGAAAATAAAGAAGCTGTAATTCTTTTAAATCATTTAAAGAAATCAAATATTTCTTTAGATGATTTAGAAAATACACATTATATAACAGTTCGTTTTGGACGTTTACCAATTAGCCAAGTTGAAAAGATTAAATATTTTAAAGATTACATGTTTATTTATCATGAATTACATCGTACTAAAAACCATTTATGGTTAGTGTATTGTGGAATGACTGATAAGATGAGTGAAATTGATAATATTTTCTATTCAATGGGATTTAAAGAAAATGTCTTACCAGAATTTGCTCATGGTAAATTTGAAGAAGCTATTCAAGAATTAGACAATGAACAAACAAATATGGAAAAATTCATTGAAGAAGCAAATGGAAAACTTGAAAAACTTGCAAATCAGTATAAAGATCAATTAAATCAAACATATACAATCGTGTATCACTTAAAACATTTATATGATCAATGCCAATATGTTGTAGATTTTTCACATAAAGATGCTATTTATGCATTCAGTGATTTTGATGCAACTCAAATGCAAGCAAAATTAAAAGATATTCAAAGTATCCAAATTCATGAATTACCAGTTAATATTTATCAAGAAAGAGATATTATTAGCCCAGTAATTTTAAGAAATAATCGTGTTTTTGCTCCATTTGAAAATCTGTTAACAGCACAGATTGGTGATACATTTGATCCAACAACAGTTGTTGCCTTATCATTAATGATTTCAGCAGCACTATTAATTGGTGATTTTGGAGTAGGACTTGTTCTTATTATTTTAGGATATTTGTTAGGTAAAAATAAAAACCATTTTTCAGGTATTTTAAAGAGAATGGGCGCTGCGATTTTTGTAGGTGGATTGATTGAAGGAAGTATCTTCTATTCAAAACATCTTTATCCAGCATTATTTACAATGCCTTTAGATCGTGTTCATTTGTTTATGTTATTTGTTTTATTTAATGTAATCGTGGTTGTGATTTTAATTATCATTAAGAAGTTAACAAGAAAAACAATAAAAATATAAAGGAGGGATACAATGGCAATTACAAAGTTAAACTTAGTCAATGTTGATTTCAATAAAGACTGTTATAACTCAGTATTATTGAAATTATATAATCATGATGATTTTCATCCTGAACTTGCATCTAAGTTTACTGATAGTGTTGCAGGACTTACAGTTTATAATAAAGATAATCTTTATGAAGAATTGTTAGTGCGTATTCAAGAAATGACTGAAAAGTATCATTTTCAAGCACAAACAGTAAAAACTGAAAGTAATCAGTTGAATGTTGTTAAAGTTAAAGAATTCTTGGATGATTTATTTCTTGATATTGATCGAATTGATGCTGTTAAAGAACAGTTATTAGCGATGATTAAAGAAAATGATGATGCTATCGTACAACTTAGGCATGTTGCTGGTTTGGATGTCAATTTTGATGATTTATTTAGTTGTCAGTATCTACAAGTCAGATTTGGTAAAATTCCTAATAGTAATGTTGGAAAATTAGAGTTTTATGAATCACTACCATTTGTTTACAAATCATTTGAAATGGATGAGCGCTATACTTGGTGTATGTATATTACAACACCAGGAGATGCACCTGAGGTAGACAATGTCTTTACTTCACTTTACTTTGAACGTATTCATATTCCTGAATTCATTCATGGTGAAGCAGATTTAGCGATTGCAGAAATCCAAGATGAAACAAATTCAGCAAAAGAACATAGTGTACAGTTACAAAAAAGAATAGATAAGATTATTAGTGATAATATAGATGAAGTGAATCGTATTTATACGATTGCCAGTGAATTAAATTCAGTCTATATTATGCAAAAGTATATTGTAGTTATGGGAGATAAACTTACAGTTACAGGATTTGTTCCTGCTAAAAAAGTTGATGCTTTTAAAAATGATTTTGAAAGTATTGGTAATGTTCATGTAGAAGTTCTTCCAGCTACATCAGATGTTCGTTTAGAACCACCTACATTATTAAAGAATTCTTGGTTTGCAAGACCATTTAGAATGTTCGTAGAAATGTATGGTGTACCAAAATACAATGATGTTGATCCTACTTTATTAGTAGCGTTATCTTATACATTGTTATTTGGTATTATGTTTGGCGATTTAGGTCAAGGTATTTTATTATCAATTGTAGGCTTTGTTGCTTATAAGAAATTTAACTTAGAATTAGGTGCAGTAGGAATGCGTTTAGGTATTTCTAGTGCTTTCTTTGGAATTATCTTTGGTTCGGTATTTGGTAGTGAAGAAATACTGATTCCAATGTTTAACGCGATGTCACCTGAAAATACAATGACGTTATTAATGGCGGCTATTGGTTTAGGTGTTGTCTTGATTTTGATTTCAATGATTTTCAATGTTGTTTTGAATTTTAAGAAGAAAAACATTGGTGAAGCATTGTTAAGTCAAAATGGTATTTGCGGGGTAACATTCTATGTTGCAGTTATTGTTGCTGTTGTTGGAATGTTTACCGGATTAAATATTGTTAATGCGTTATATGTGATTGTATTTATCGTGATTCCTATTTTCTTAATTTTCTTAAAGGAACCACTTATTAGAAAATTTGAAGAACATCAACCAATGTTCCCAAATGGATTTGGTGCATTCTTTGTTGAAGGTTTCTTTGAATTATTTGAAGTAGTATTATCTTTTATCACAAATACGATGTCATTCTTACGTGTTGGTGGGTTCGTTTTATCCCATGCCGGAATGATGTTAGTTGTTTATACACTTGCCGGAATGTTCGGTAGTATTGGTGAACTGGTTGTTATCATTTTAGGTAACATCTTTGTTATGTGTTTAGAGGGAATGATCGTTGGTATTCAAGTCTTACGTCTTGAATTCTATGAAATGTTCTCAAGATATTATGAGGGAAATGGTATCCCATTTAAAACGATTAAAGAGTAATTTTAGGAGGATTTTATCATGACAGTTTTAGAAATTTTAGTACCATTATATATCGTTGTATTATTATCATTACCATTAGTAAAAGTATTTACAGGAAAAGCTTCTGTAAAACAAGCAAAAACAAGATTAGCTTTACACATTAGTGGATTTGCTGGTGCTGTATTATTAACATTAGCTTTAGCTATGTCTGGATCAAGCGTATTCGCTGCAAGTGGTGTTGCATCAATTACAGGAACTATCGCTCAAGGTTTAGGATTCTTAGCTGCATCTTTATCAACTGGTTTCTCTGCATTAGGCGCAGGTATTGCCGTAGCAGCTGCTGCTCCTGCTGCAATTGGAGCATTCTCTGAAAATGAAAAGAACTTTGGTAAATCATTAATCTTCGTAGCCTTAGGTGAAGGGGTTGCTATCTATGGTTTATTAATCTCTATCTTAATTATCAATAAAATCTAGAAAGAGCTGGTAATATGAAATTTTATCTAATTAGCGATAACATCGATACGCAAATTGGATTACGTTTAGTTGGTATTGAAGGTGAAGTTGTTCATAAAAGAAGAGAATTCTTAGAATTATTAGAAGAAAAACTTAAAGATAACACAATTGGTATTATCTTAATTACAACTAAATTAATTGAATTAGCACCAGATGTTATTTCTGAAATCAAACTGAAACAACAAAAACCATTGCTTGTAGAAATACCTGACCGTCATGGGGACAGCAAAATTGGTGAAACCATTGATAGGTATGTCTCTGAAGCAATTGGTGTGAAGTTATAGGAGATGACGCTATGCAAAGTAAAGAACAAATCTTTCTTTATATGAAAGAAGAAATTGAAAGACTTGCTAAAAAAGAAGAAGAACAAATTCTTAGCGAAGCTAAAGAGTTAGAACAAGAAGCATATGAATCAATGAAAGCTGAAGCTAAAGCAGATGCAAGTGCTCAATTAAATAAAGAATTAGCTGAAATTTCATCACAAGCAAGTGTTGAAGCTGCAGCTAATCTTGAAACAAGAACAAAACAATTAGTTGAAAAAAGAGATGGTTTTGTAGCTGATATTTTTAATGAAGCAAAAGAAAAATTAGTTTCTTTTGCTTCAGGAAATGAATATCATGATTATTTAGTTAATCGTGTCAGTGCAGTTTCTAAAGAATATCAAATGGAAAACTGTGTTTTAAAAGTAAGAGAAGCAGATCAAGCTTTAAAAGATGAATTAGTTAAAGCTTATCAATTACCAGTTGAAGTAGAAGTAAGTCAAGATATTTTAATTGGTGGATTTATTTTAGAAAACAAGACAACACATGTTGTTGTGGATGAATCATTAGATTTTGCGTTAGAAAGCCAAAAAGATTGGTTTTATAAAACATCAGGATTAATGATCAGATAGGGAGGTTAATCAATGAGTGAAAATGTAATTTATTCAATTAACGGACCTGTTGTAAAAGTAAAAAATGCCTCATCATTTTCAATGTTGGAAATGGTCTATGTAGGTCATGCTAAATTAATGGGGGAAGTTATTTCTATTTCTGATCAATTTACAACGATTCAGGTATATGAAACAACAACTGGTTTAAAACCAGGAGAACCAGTTATTTCAACGGGTTCACCAATTTGTGCGACATTAGGTCCAGGAATCTTACGTAATATCTTTGATGGGATTGAAAGACCATTAAAAGCTATTGCTGAACAATCAGGTGCTTTTATTGAAGCAGGTAGTGATGTTGATTCTTTAGATGTCGGTGCACTTTGGGATGTAACAGTAACAGTTAAAGTTGGTGATCAAGTAAAAGGTGGAGATGTTTATGCAACATGTCCTGAAACTGACTTAATTGTTCATAAATGTATGATTGCTCCAGGATTAAAAGGAACAGTCGTAGAAGTTAAAGAAAATGGAAAATATACAGTTAATGATTGGGTAGTGAAAGTACAAGATGAACAAGGAAATGTTCATGAATGTACATTATGTCAAAAATGGCCAATTAAAACACCTCGTCCTATCAATGAACGTTTACCTATCTCTATTCCTTTAGTAACTGGTCAACGTGTTATTGATACATTATTCCCAATTGCTAAAGGTGGAACAGCAGCCATTCCAGGTGGATTTGGTACTGGTAAAACAATGACACAACACCAAATTGCTAAATGGTGTGATGCAGATATTATCGTTTATGTTGGTTGTGGAGAACGTGGTAACGAAATGACTCAAGTACTTGAAGAGTTCAGTGAATTAATTGACCCTAAGAGTGGTAAACCATTAACTGATCGTACTGTATTAATTGCGAATACATCAAACATGCCAGTTGCGGCACGTGAAGCAAGTATTTATACTGGAGTTACTTTAGCTGAATATTATCGTGATATGGGATATCATGTTGCTATCATGGCAGATTCAACTTCTCGTTGGGCAGAAGCTTTACGTGAAATTTCTGGTCGTCTAGAAGAAATGCCAGCTGAAGAAGGATTCCCAGCATACTTACCATCACGTTTATCTCAATTCTATGAACGTGCTGGATATATGAAAAACTTAAATGGAACAGAAGGTTCAGTATCAATCATTGGTGCCGTATCACCACAAGGGGCTGACTTCTCTGAACCAGTAACTCAAAATACAAAACGTTTCGTAAGATGTTTCTGGGCGTTAGATAAAGCATTAGCTTATGCTCGTCACTATTTTGCGATTAACTGGACACAATCATATAGTGATTATGTTTATGATTTAGAAAAATGGTATGATAAAAATGTTGGTCCTAAGTTTGTTAGTGACCGTCAAGAACTTTCATATATTTTAGCTGAAGAAGCTAAATTAAATGAAATTGTTAAATTAATGGGTCCTGATGTATTACCTGAAGATCAAAAGTTAATTATGGAAATTGCTAAAGTCGTTCGTGTTGGATATCTTCAACAAAATGCTTTCCATAAAGATGATACTTATGTACCTATGGAAAAACAATTAAAGATGATGGAAGTTATCCTATATTTAAATAAAAAATGTCAAGAAGCTGTAGCACAAGGTAAAGTCGTTCGTGCTATTAGTGAAACAGGTATCTTTGAACAAGTTATTAAAATGAAATATGATATTCCAAATGATCATATTGAAAAATTAGATACTTATTATCATGATATTGATGAAGCAGTAAAATCTGTAGCGTAGGGAGGAATGATGATGGCACTACAATATGTAGGATTAAATGAAATTAATGGATCATTAGTCGTTTTAGACCACGTTAAAGGGGCTTCATACGATGAAATGGTTGAAATCCAATTAAATAATGGAACAACACGTTCAGGACGTATTGTTCAAATTGAAGGAGAAAAAGTCGTTGTCCAAGTATTTGAAGGAACAAACGAATTATCTCTAGAAAATACAAAAACAAGATTACTTGGTAGACCAATGGAATTACCTGTATCTAAAGAAATCTTAGGAAGAATCTTTAATGGTGCAGGTAGACCAATTGATGGTTTAGGAGAAATCTATGCAGAAGAAATGATGGATATTAATGGTTTACCATTAAATCCAGTAAGCCGTGTTTATCCACGTAACTATATTAATACTGGTATTTCTTCTATTGACTGTTTGGCTACACTTATTCGTGGACAAAAGTTACCAATCTTCTCAGGATCTGGTTTACCACATGACCGTTTAGCAGTACAAATTGTTAAACAAGCAAAGGTTGCTGATGAATCAGGTAAAGGTTTCGCAATTGTCTTTGCAGCTATGGGGGTTACTAATGACGTAGCAAACTACTTCAAACGTAGTTTTAAAGAAGCCGGAGTTATGGAAAGAGTTGTTATGTTCTTAAATCTTTCTAATGACCCAATTATCGAACGTACTTTAACACCACGTTGTGCATTAACTGCAGCTGAATATTTAGCTTATAAACAAGATATGCACGTTCTTGTTATTTATACTGACGTGACTTCATATTGTGAAGCATTACGTGAATTCTCTTCAAGTAAGGGTGAAATTCCTGGTCGTAAAGGTTATCCAGGATACTTATATTCAGACTTAGCTTCTTTATATGAAAGAGCTGGAATTATTAAGGATGCAAAAGGATCAGTAACACAAATTCCAATCCTTACAATGCCTAACAATGACATTACTCATCCGGTGCCAGACTTAACTGGATATATTACAGAAGGACAAATTTCATTAAGTGCTGAATTAAATTCTGCTGGTATTTATCCACCAGTTGATGTTTTACCATCATTATCACGTTTAATGAAAGATGGTATTGGTGAAGGTTATACCCGTAGTGATCACCAAGACATCGCAAACCAATTATTTGCATGTTATGCTCATGTACAAGATGTTAAATCATTAACATCGGTAATTGGTGAAGATGAATTATCACCATTAGATAAACAATATTTATCATTTGGTAAATTATTTGAAGAATACTTCTTAAATCAAGGTTTTGATTCTAACCGTTCAATTGAAGAAACATTAGATTTAGGATGGGATTTAGTTTCTGTACTTCCAAGAGAAGCATTAGATCGTCTAGATAACAAATTACTAGATGAATTTTATGATCATGAAAAAGCTGTTATGCGCTTTAATATTAAAGAGAAAAAGATTATTAAAGAATTACAAGAAACAGGTGATTAATCATGGCATTGAAAGTAGTTCCTACTAAAGGAAATCTGATTGCAACAAAAAAATCATTAGAATTAGCCATTACAGGATATGACTTATTAGATAAAAAAAGAAATGTCCTTATTAAAGAAATGATGTCATTACTAGATGATGTTAAACTTGTTCGTGATCAGATCACGGATGCTTATCAACAAGCATATGATGCGCTTCAAGAAGCCAATATCTCTTTAGGATTAATTAGTGATCTTGTTAATGCCACTTCTATTGATTATGGAATTTCCATTGTTTATCGAAGTGTAATGGGAGTTGAAATTCCTAAAATTTCTTATAGTAAACCACCAATGGTTTGTAGTTATAACATGGATCGTTCTAATTCGAAAGTGGATTATGCTTTTGAATGTTTCTATCGTGTTAAAGAATTAACTGTTATCTTAGCAGAAGTAGAAAACTCAGTTTATCGTTTAGCTAACGCTATTAGAAAAACTCAAAAAAGAGCCAATGCCCTTAAGAATATTTCTATTCCTGAATTTCAAGCAACAGCAAAATTTATTACTGAATCACTAGAAGAAAAAGAACGTGAGGAATTCTCAAGACAAAAAGTAATTAAAGAACAAAAAAGATAAACTTTAGGTTTATCTTTTTTATTTTAATTTATGAAAAAGACTTTTCTTTTTTGTTAGAATCATTATACTTATTATGTGAGTAAAAGAGGGTGAAAATATGTCTATAAAAGTAAGAGATGTAATCTTGGGTGAAGGGAAACCCAAAGTATGTGTACCAGTTGTTGAAACGACACATGATGCAATTATCAATAGTTTAAAACAAACACAAGATAAACAGTTTGATTTAGTAGAATTAAGAATAGATTATTTTGAAAATTTATCTGATGAAAGTAGTGTTAAAGCATTATTTGCTGATATTAAGAATTTAAATTTGAACAAACCAGTTATTTTAACATGCCGTTCTATGCGAGAAGGAGGGCAAAGTTCATTAGAAAATAAAGAATATTATCATTTATATGAACAAGGTATTGAATCTAAAGCATTTGATATTTATGATGTTGAAGTAGAAGTAGGAACAAACTATGCCATTGAATTTAAAAATTTAATTCATCAAGCAGGATGTTTCATGCTTATGTCATATCATGATTTTAAAAGAACACCAGAAATTGATACATTAATTCAAAGATTTGATGTGATGGAATCATATGAAGCAGATATTTATAAAATTGCAGTTATGCCAGAAGATCAAAAAGATGTTTTATCATTAATGAATTTTACAAATGTTGCCAGAGAAAAATATAATAAACCAATTGTAACAATGTCAATGTCTCCACTTGGCTTAGTTACTCGTTTATCTGGGGAACAGTTCGGAAGTAGTATTACTTTTGCTAGTGATGGTAAAGCCAGTGCGCCGGGACAAATCAATTATCAAGATATGGTTACTATTCTTGATGTTATTCATAATAGTATTGAAAAATAGATTGATGAAAATCAATCTTTTTTTATAAGGAGGAAGTTAATGATTGGTTTAGGCACAATAATCAATACCAGTGCTATTATTGCTGGTGGATTATTAGGAATGAAATTTAAAAAGATTCTTAAACAAACAATACAAGAATCATTATTGAAAGCATCAGGTTTAGCAGTTTTATTTATAGGATTAAGTGGTGGTTTGAAAGGATTTCAAACCAAAGAAGATTTAAGTATGATGATTATTTTAAGTCTTGTTTTAGGAACATTGATAGGTGAATTTATTGATATAGAAGGAAGATTAAATCAGTTTGGAAAATGGCTAAAACAAAAAAGTCATAGTTATGGAGACTCAATGTTTTTGGATGCTTTTATTACTACATCATTAACAGTATGTATTGGTGCTATGGCGATTATTGGTTCAATTCAAGATGCTTTATATCAAGATTATTCCATTTTAATAGCAAAAGCAATATTAGATTTTATTATTGTTATGGTATTAGCTAGTTCAATGGGAAAGGGAGCACTTTTTTCATTTGTGCCGGTATTTATATTTCAAGATTGTATCACGCTGTTAGCTTCATTTATTAGTCCACTATTAACGAAGCAGGTGATATTTAATATTTCAGTATTAGGATCGATGTTAATTTTTGTTGTGGGTTTAAATTTAACGGTGAATACGAAAATAAAAGTAGCTAATATGCTGCCAAGTATTCTTATTGTGGCTTTATTTGTATTATTATAGAGCCTTTTTAATTTATTTGCATATGATAAATTAGGTGAGTCTATGAAAATTGATGCTACAAGTTTAGAAAGAATCATTTGGATGCTTTATGATCGTTATTTTGATTTTCAAGAAATTATTTTAAAAAGGGTCGAAATAGATATTGATCACTATATACACGGGCAATTACTCGTCCAATATTATCATATGGAAACCATAGTAAAATTAATTGCTAGAATAAGAGTAGAAGATGACATCATTATTGATACAAAAGGAACAATAAAATATGGTTTTATTTATTTTGATTTTAATAAAATCTTAAAAGAATATCTAAATCAAAATCGATATCTTACTGTGAATGATGAATCTATCATTATTAAAAATGAATGGATAGAAAATATGAAAATAGAAGATAATAATATTGTTGTAGAACTTAAAAACAAGCAAGGAGTATAACCTTGCTTGTTAGAAGTGTAATTCAATATGATAGAGTTTACCCCAAATGTATATTTGATAAAAATAAGCAAGTAATTGTGGTCCCATCATTAATTGACCAAACCAGGGAACATGAATTTTATCACTATGTTCAATCATTTCTTTAAGTTTATTTTCATCAAATAATTGGAATAGAATATTATTTTTATCTGATAAAGATTCTATTAGTAGATTTTTAATGTAGGATAGGTAAAAAGGAGAATGTGTTTTTGGATAAGGATTCTTTTTACGATTATAGATATCTTCTGGTAAAAAGTCTTGAAAAGCATCACGCAATAATCCTTTTTCTCGATTACCTTGATACATATATTCCCAAGGAACATTATACATATATTCAACAATCTTTTTAGAAGCAAAAGGAACCCTTAACTCAACGCCATTATACATAGATTGACTATCACTACGAGTAAGGAGTGTCTGCATAAACCATTCCATATTAAGATACATCATTTTTCTTTTATTAGAATCATAGAAGTGATGATCAAAATAATCTATTTCTGCTAAACTATCTAAATAACGTTCTTTAACATATTCTTTAATATGCAGATTCTTTGTTTTTTCATTTAATAAATCAAGTCTTTTATCAATGTCTCTAATCCAAGGAAAAGTATCTAAACTATAAAGTTCTTTTTTATAAAACCAAGGATAGCCACCAAATATTTCATCAGCACATTCACCTGATAAGACTACTTTATGATGACGATGAATTTCTTTACAAAAGAGTAGAAAACTAGAATCAATGTCAGCCATTCCTGGACCATCTCTAGCAATCATACTTTGTTTTAAAAACATAATCAGGTTTTTTTGTGAAAGGACAACATTGTAGTGGTTTGTCTGGTAACGATTGACCATATCATCAATATAATCACTATCTTTTGTCATTTGATAATCATAAGGTTTAAAGTATTGATCTTGATCTTGGTAGTCAATACTATATGTTGAAACATGGTTGACATATTGGGTAGCAAGAGCAGTGATGATGCTGGAATCTAAACCTCCTGATAACATACAGGAAATGGGAACATCACTTAATAGTTGTTGGTGAATACTTTCATTTACAAGAGAACGTACATGTTTGACAGTTTGTTCATAATTATGGGGATGATATTTTCTTTCTAATTGCCAATAACGTTCAAGATAATAGTCATCATGATCAATATACATATAATGCCCAGCTCTAAGACTATAAATATTTTGGTAGAGTGTTCTTCCGGGAGTTAAACTAGGACCTAAGCCAAGAAGTTCTTTAATACCGGTTTGATCAACAACAGCTTTACCTAAATATAAGAGAATAGATTTTATTTCACTAGCAAAAATAAAAGTATGATCTTGATGTAAATAATAGAGAGGTTTTACACCTAAATGATCTCTGGCAATAAAAAGTTTATCTTGATAACTGACAATAAAACTAAAGATGCCTTCTAGCTTATTTAAACATTTTTCTTTATAAGCAATATAACTTACTAAAAGTACTTCACTATCACTTTGACTATGAAAATGAAATCCTTCATCAATCAATTGTTGCTTGAGTGAATTCATATTATAAATTTCACCATTAAAGATAATTTGATAAGTGATCCCTTGATAGGTATATTCAAAAGGCTGTTTTCCTCCCTGAAGATCAATAATTGATAAACGACAATGTCCTAATAAAACATGATCTTCATAATGAACACGGCAATCATCAGGTCCACGATGATTCATCAATGTTAACATTTTATGAAACAAATGGGTCTTATCATTAAGATTATCTTGAGTATTATACATACATAAAATACCACACATAAAATCACCTCAAAATATGTATATGTTTAAACAAAATAAAAAGAAGTCAATGACTTCTTTTATTCTTTATTTTCTTTTTTATCACTTACGATTTCTTTGAGTGATGAAGCAAGCCCTGCCATTCCTTGTAATTCACTTGGAATAATAATCTTTGTTGCATCACCTTTAGCAAGTTCTTCTAAAGCTTTAAATCCTTGTAATGTAACATAAGCTTGTTCAGGACGAGCATCATTGATATATTGAATCCCTTTAGCTTGAGCTTCATAAACAAGTCTTAATGCTTCTGCTTCACCTTCAGCTTTTGCGATAGCTGCTTCTTTTTCGGCAGTAGCACGTAGAATTGTTGATTCCTTATCTCCTTCAGCATTTAAGATTGCAGCTGTCTTTTTACCTTCAGCTTGTAAAATAGCTTCACGTCTTTCACGTTCAGCACGCATTTGTTTTTCCATTGCTTCTTGAATATCACGAGGAGGAATAATGTTTTTAACTTCTACACGATGAACTTTAATTCCCCATGGATCAGTCGCATCATCCAAAATACTACGCATTCTTGAATTAATAATATCACGAGAAGTGAGTGTTTCATCTAATTCAAGATCTCCAATGATATTTCTAAGTGTTGTCGCTGTTAAATTTTCAATAGCGTTAATAGGACGATCAACCCCATAAGTAAATAATTTTGGATCAGTAATTTGATAATAAACAACGGTATCAATTTGCATTGTAACGTTATCTTTAGTAATAACAGGTTGTGGTGCAAAGTCAACGACTTGTTCTTTTAATGAAACCTTGTTAGCGACACGATCTAAAAAAGGAATAAGAATGTGTAAACCAACATTACATGTGCGATTATACGCACCGATTCTTTCTACAACATAAGCTTTTGATTGAGGAACAATACGAATTGTTGAACCAATCATACTCACAATAATACAAATTAAAATAACCCATAAAATAAATGTAAACATATTAAGATTCTCCCTTGTTAATTTTTTTTACAATTAAATGTGCACCTTCCACAGCAAGCACTTCACAATAATCACCCATTTCTAATGTTTCACCATTACATGAACATGCCATCCATAGTGTAGACATGACTTTAACTTCCCCTTTAGAGTCCATGTCCATTCTTTTAGTGACCACTCCATGATGACCAATAACACGATCATAATTAGTATGAACAATATTTGTTCTAAGATACTTTTTTGCTAGTGGTCTAGTAAGAATAATACAAATGAAACTTAAAACAATGAAAAATGTGATTTGGATAGATGTCGAAAGATGAAGCAGGGTGGCAATTGCAGCACCAACACCACCAATCGCAAACCAAATACTTACTAAATCTACTGTAATAATTTCAATAATTGTGGCAACAATAATAATAGATAGCCAAATTAAAATCATCATGATTTCACCCCTTTATAATTTTACAGTAAGAATTTGATGGACGACATCATAGTGAGCAGAATATTTAATTCCTTGCTTTTTATCTAAATCAAGATGATAGAGTTGAGCTAGTTCTTGAATAAATGTTTTATTAGATATTCTTCCATAACTTTTACCAATAGAAATACGATGTAATTGATCTTGAGGATAAAGTTCTTGTTCAATCATTGTTTTATCTACTGGTTTAATACCTAATAAGTTATTTTCATGATCTAGCCCTAAAAGAACATATTCTACATTTTCAAAATGATGACATGCAGCAGTATTTAAAGTAATATTTGAACTATAAATTGTGACTGTCTTTTTTGTCACTTCGTTTGTCGACCATATAAATCCCATAGTAATCCCCTTTCTGATTACATTGTATTATAAATATTATTTTTATGCAACAAATATTATTTTAATGATATAGCAAGAAGATATACAAATAATCAGGTTTGGGTTATAATACGAAATGAGGTGGAATATGAAAAAAATTATAAAAGTTTTTTTAATTTTAGGATTATTTTTAACAGGTTGTACGAGTCAAAAACATGAATGGAAAGAAACATATCATTTAACTTATTTTTATTTAGAAGACTGTTCTAATTGTCAGTATTTTAAAAAGAGTGTTTTACCAGCAATTAAAGAGGAGTTTGGTAAACATATAAAAATTAAAGCGTGGAACATGGATGGTGATCAAAATGTTGAAGCAATGAAAAATGCTTATGATGGTTATATCAATCAGTTTATAGATTTTAATCAAGATCATTATGGTTATGGGCCTTTAGTTATTTTAGATGGTTATTTTGCAGTTCTAGGAGCAGGTAATAAAGATGAGTATGTTACAAGATTAATCAATGCCATTGAAGGAAAAAAGATTAAAGAAAATAATGAAATTGAAACAATTTATTATTTAAAAGATGGAAAGGTTAAACAATAAGGAGGAATGAAGATGTCAACACCACATAATCAAGCAGAAGTTGGACAAATTGCTAAAACAGTTTTGATGCCAGGTGATCCTTTACGAGCAAAATTTTTAGCTGAAAAATATTTAGAAAACGTTGAGCAGTTTAATAGTGTGAGAAATATGTTTGGCTATACAGGAACATATAAAGGAAAACCAGTTTCAGTGATGGCTTCAGGGATGGGAATGCCAAGTATGGGTATTTATTGTTATGAACTTTATACGATGTATGATGTAGAAAGAATTATTAGAATAGGGACATGTGGTTCTTTACAAGAAGATGTTCATATTCGTGATATTATTTTAGCTCAAGGAGCATGTACGGATTCTAACTACGCCCATCAATATGAATTACCAGGAACATTTAGTGCTATTTCTACTTTTAATTTATTACAACAAGCAGCCACTTTATGTAAAGAAAAAGGTTTAAATTATCATGTAGGAAATGTGATTTCGTCAGATATTTTTTATCATCAAGATGATTGTAATGGTAAATGGGCTAAAATGGGTTGTTTAGCGGTAGAAATGGAAACTTATGCTTTATTTACAACAGCAGCATCATTAAAGAAGGAAGCAATGGCATTATTTACAGTATCTGATTCATTAGTGTCTAATGAAAAAACATCAGCAGATGAAAGAGAAAAAACATTTACTGAAATGATGGATGTTGCTTTGGGGTTAATATAATGAAACAAAAATTTTGTTTTTTTGATTTTGATGATACTTTAATTCATGGTAGTTCAGGAACAATGTTAATTCGTTACTATTTAAAAAAGCATCCTTTAGGTGTGATTTATTTAATTCCTATGGCTATAGTGTGTATTCTTTATGTGTTAAAACTTGCTTCTTTTAATCAAGCTAAAAGTGCAACACTTTTTCCTTTAAATAGAATGAGTGAAAGAGAAGTACAAGCTTTCTTTGAAGAAGAAGTAGAAAAACATTATTATCCTCATGTTATTGAAGAATTAAAAAAGAAAAAAGAAGAAGGATATGTGATTTATATTTGTAGTGCTTCAGTAGAGGCTTATTTACGTTATTGTAGATTACCTGTAGATGCTATTTTGGGTACCAAGACGGTTATCAAAAATAATCATTATACAGGTAAAATGATTGGTAAAAATTGTAAGAATGAAGAAAAGATTAATAGGATTATGGAAGTAATAAAAAATCATAATCTAGAAATAGATTATGATCATTCTTTTGCTTATTCAGATTCAAAGCATGATATTCCCATGTTAAAGATGGTTAAAAACAGAGTTAAAATTGATACGAAAGATGGTCATATGTCACCATTTATTATTGAGTAGCGAAAGCTACTCTTTTTGATTTAAATCTTGAAATAAAAGCATAATATTAATAAGTGCAGCAATTCCAACAATAATATAAATAAGCATTGTAAGAAAACTGTTGATACCAAATAATGACTCAACTAAATTGAAATGGAATAAACCAATTAAGCCCCAGTTAATACCACCAATAATAGTAAATACAAGAGCTGTTTTTTGAATTGCATTCATTTTTTTACCTCCTTAAACAAAGTCTATCCCATTAATCAATTATTTATACATAAATATATATTCATTTCATAATTTTATTTAGGAGGAAGAATAATGAAAAAGATATATATGATTGTAGCAGTTGTTGTGGCATTGTTAGTAGGGACATTGATTTTTTTTAAATTTAAAGATCATTCTTTAGATAAAACGATTGAAAAAGTAAAGGCTTATGATCGCTATGAATTAACATGTCAAATGGAAATGGCTCAAAATGATGAACTTAAAAATTATGAAGTCAAAGTAGATTACTTAAAAAAAGAAAAAGATGAATATTATAAAGTAGAGTTATACGATAAATCGTTGAATCAAGCACAAATTATTATTCGTAACCAAGAAGGTGTTTTTGTTTTAACGCCTACCATGAACCAGATATTTAAGTTTCAAAGTGATTGGCCAACTAATAGTCCTAAGCCTTATATTTATCGTTCTTTAATTTCCTTATTAGAAAAAAATAAAGTAGAAAAGATAAAAGATGGATATAAGGTGCAAGCAAAAGTAAAGTATCCTAATGATCAGCGTATTGTATCACAAGAAATGACCTTTGATAAAGCACTCAATCCTAAACGAGTTGTTTGTCTTGATAAAGATGAAACTGAAATTATTACAACAAAAATATCAACATTTGATCCTCATATCAAACTAAAATTATCTCAATTTAACCAAAATCAGGTTTTAAAAAAAGCTAAAAAAGAAACAAGAGTATCTTATGATAGTTCTATTCTTTATCCGGTAGCGATGCTTGGTAGTGACTTAGATAGTGAAACCGTAAGTGTCATAGATGGGAAGAAAAATCATGTATTAAAATTTAAAGGAGAAAAGAGCTATACTGTTGTTGAATCTTATGGACGTAAAGACGATGTACAAGTCAATGTTATTCAAGATGAAGTGATTGATATGGTTGATGGTTTTGCATATTATAGTAATAATAAACTTACAATGATTAATTCTGGATTGATATGCAGTATTTATTCTCAGGACTTAACTAAAGATGAAATGGTCTCAGTCATGACAAGTATGCAATCTTGTGCAACGAAGTAGATTGAATTATAAAACAAAAAAGATTATACTTATAAGGTAACTGGAGGTATGATCGATGTTTCTAAAACGTGACACATATGCACTAATTGATTTAGATCATTTAAAATATAATGTAGAAAAAGTTCATCAACAATTTAAAAGACCTTTGATGGCAGTCATCAAAGCCGATGCTTATGGACATGGATATAAAGAAGTAGCAAGTTTTTTAAAAGACTTTGACTATATAGAAATGTTTGCTGTTGCAACATTAAAAGAAGCAATAGAATTAAGAGAATTAGGAATCAAAGAAGGGATTCTTATTTTAGGGGCTATTCCTACAAGCAAAGAAGATATAGATTTAGCAATAAAATATGATATTTCTCTTTCGATGGTTTCTTTAGATTACATGCATTTACTTACTCATTTAATTGAACCACATCACAAATTAAAGATTCATATTAAATTAGATACAGGGATGCATCGAATTGGTTTGACAACAAAAGAACAATTGCATGAGTTACTTGCTACAATTAATCCTGATCAATTTGAAATTGAAGGTATCTTTACTCATTTTGCTACAGCAGATTGTGATGATGTTGCTTATCAAAAACAAGTTGATACTTTTTATGATATGGTAGGAGACTTAAAATTTAAATATATTCATTGTTGTAACTCTGCGGCTATGGCTTATCATGAAGATACACGTTCAAATTTAGGAAGAATTGGGATTACAATGTATGGATGTGATCCTGCCGGTAAAGAAAGTGATGAATTTAAACAAGTGATGTCACTTTATACAAAAGTGGCGATGATTAAAAAAATATATCCTGGAGAAAAAGTGGGCTATGGTTTAACTTATGAAGCAAGGCAAGAAGAATATATTGCTACGTTACCAATAGGTTATGCTGATGGTTTTACAAGACGTAATCAAGGAAGATATGTATGGATTAATGGACAACGATATCAAATTGTAGGACGTGTATGCATGGATCAAATGATGGTACGCGTAGATGATCGTGTTCATGTTGGTGATGAAGTTGAAATTTTTGGACCTCATATTTCTTTAGAAAGCATGGCTAAAGATTTAAATACCATTTCATATGAAATTATGTGTTTAGTTTCTAATCGTGTTCCACGCATCTATATGCAAAATGGTTCTATAAAAAAAATAGTTGAATTTAAATAGGCATCATTGAGATGCCTTTTATCATAATAAAAAAATCTAGCTGGCTGCTAGATTTTTTATTTAAATAATTGTGCTAAACGATAATATGATAGAGCACCATCTTTTTGTTTTGTCACTTTTCCTTTTTCTAAAACAAAAGTTGAAGGAACAGTACCATCTGATGTTTTAAATGTTTTTTGAATATATTTTGTTGCATCACTTTCGCTATCTAGATTTACATAATAAATACGATCTCTACGATTTTTCTTTAAGTATTTTAAGCATACATCTTGATAATTTAAAGTTGTATTATCGCTATCTTTACCAACAACAACGACAAAACTATCTTTATCTTTAATTTTTGATTCTAGTTTTGTTTGGCTAATTGTTGTCATTTCTACATGGGTAACAGTACGATAGCCATATAAACAAAGAAAAACAACAAGTACTAATCCAAAAACACTTATTTCTTTCCATAATTTTTTAAGTATTTTCATGAAAAGTCCTCCTCACTTTTATATATAATAGCAAATTTTAGTGTATGAAACAATAATAAATCGCTATCACATAAAAAACCAAAATTATAAAGTTGTTTTTCCTAGACAACCATCTGACTATCACGGAATGCTCAGAGCTTCCTTTTAAATCATAGTAAAATAATATGAAAAGGGGGATTATATGAAAATATCTTATTTTAATAATGAAAATATGAGTGTTTCAAATACTATTAAAGCAGGACCTTTAAGAGGAAAAAGAATAAAAACAAGGTTATTACCTACTCAAGGATTGTTTCAACATGATTATCTTAGTAATGAAGAAGCTTTTATATTGTTAGGGAATACCCTTTATTATTATTTATCAGATATAAATGAGGGGGAAATTGATGAATTTAATGAAATTAGTTATCGTACAGCCATTATTTTACTTAGTGAAAGAGAAACCATTTCTAAAACGATTGCAAGTCTTCCTAAAAGAAATTTAGATTTGTATAATTTTATGCTGTTATTCAATCGTGAATCGAAAAAAATATTTGGTCTAAAAATTATCTCTGCGGGATTAACAAGAGATATGGCACGTTCAAAAAGTGAAAAACATAATGCCGTTGCTAAAAAATTTATTTTATCACTAAGGAATCAATCACCAAAAACTTTTTCTTTATTTTGTACTGTTGTCAATAACATGTGTTATGACATAATTATGAAGATGAATGCACAAGAAAGAAAAGAAAAATACATATATAAATAAAAAAGCCAATCTAATGATTGACTTTTATTTTAAATGAGTTTTAGCAAAGTTCCAAGTATCACGACACATGTCTTCGATATTATGAGTTGCTTGCCAACCTAATTCTTTTTTTGCTTTAGATGGATCAGCATAGCATGTGGCAATATCTCCGGCACGACGAGGTTTAATTTCATAATTAATTTTAACACCATTTACTTTTTCAAAAGCATGGACTAATTCTAAAACGCTATATCCTTTACCGGTACCTAAATTAGTAATATGGACACCAGGTGTGTTATATTTTTCGATAGCGAGAACATGTCCTTTAGCTAAATCAACAACATGAATATAATCACGAACACCGGTACCATCTGGAGTGTCATAATCATTACCAAATACACCTAAACATGGAAGTTCACCTGTAGCTACTTTCATGATATATGGCATTAAGTTGTTAGGAATTCCTTTTGGATCTTCACCAAGTAATCCTGATTGATGAGCACCAATTGGATTAAAATAACGAAGCAATGTAACTGACATATCTGGGCAAGCGTGTTGAACATCTGTTAAAATACGTTCCATCATTGCTTTACTTGCTCCATATGGATTGGTTGTATCACCTAAATGACAATCTTCAGTTAATGGAACAACTTCAGGATCACCATAAACAGTTGCACTTGAACTAAATACGATGTTATTAACATGGTATTTCTTCATCATTTTAGCAACAATCAAAGTTGTCATTAAGTTGTTAGTATAATATTCAATAGGTTTTTCTACTGATTCACCAACTGCTTTGAATGCAGCGCAATGAATAATTGAATCAATATGATTTTCTTTAAATACAGATTTTGTTTTTACTTCATCTAAAACATTAAATTCATAAAACTTAACTTCTTTTCCTGTAATATCTTTAATATATTGTAGTACTTCTGGTTTAGAATTAGAAAAATCATCAATAACAATAACTTGATGTCCTGCTTGAATTAATTCTACGCAAATATGACTTCCAATATAACCAGTACCACCTGTTACTAATACGTTCATACAAGGTCCTCCTTAAGACATATATATTTTATCATTTTTTTCAAATAATGGAAAGAAAATGAGAAGTCGAAAACTTATATAAAAAAAATGAAAAAAACCGTTGACTTCAAAAGAATGAGATGATATTATAAATGGGCACTGGTCAAGGAGGTTTAGCTCAGTTGGGAGAGCATCTGCCTTACAAGCAGAGGGTCAGCGGTTCGAGCCCGTTAACCTCCACCATTAATTAAATAAGCCGGCTTAGCTCAATTGGTAGAGCAACTGACTTGTAATCAGTAGGTTGAGGGTTCAAGTCCTTTAGCCGGCACCATGATGGAGAGGTAGCGAAGTGGCTAAACGCGGCTGACTGTAACTCAGTTCCTAACGGTTCGGTGGTTCGAATCCACTCCTCTCCACCATTTGAAAATTGGGGTATAGCCAAGCGGTAAGGCAACAGACTTTGACTCTGTCATTGCGCCGGTTCGAATCCAGCTACCCCAGCCAAAATGACTCGCTAGCTCAGTTGGTAGAGCATCTGACTTTTAATCAGAGGGTCAGGCGTTCGAATCGCCTGCGAGTCACCAAAGGCCCAGGTGGCGAAACTGGTAGACGCACAGGACTTAAAATCCTGCGGACCTTTAAAATCCGTGCCGGTTCGATTCCGGCCCTGGGCACCAATTAAATAAGCGGGTGTAGTTCAATGGTAGAACTTCAGCCTTCCAAGCTGACTACGTGGGTTCGATTCCCATCACCCGCTCCATTTAAAAAATAAATAGAAGTATTATTCATGCGGGTGTAGTTCAATGGTAGAACTTCAGCCTTCCAAGCTGACTACGTGGGTT
>NZ_QUIN01000002.1:0-79106 GCF_003480255.1 Erysipelatoclostridium sp. AM42-17
AATAATCGTTACTATCTGAAATTCATCTGTCCAACAAATTGGGTTCAGTTCAAAATAAGAATACACAATGTTATCATTTTTTTCTTTTTAAGAATTACGTCTTCTCCTTACGATAATCAATATAATAAAAAAACATATTAAAAGTTTCATAATAATTACCTCTATCCATATTCTAACAAAAATTTTTTAAACGGCAAAATACCCATTAAATAAAATTAGCTAATATTCTTTATTTAATATCTTTGCTTATAATTTTTTGATAAGTTCTAACTAAAAAAACACCAACATCGCTTCCTCATTTTTTATCTCTACCTACACAAAAATAGGAGTGCCACCCCCGCCGACACAATATTTCAGTGTTTAAAGGGCGAAGGAGCACTCCTATAGAAATATTATAGGAAAAATAATAAAGTAATTCAATAGAAAATCTATAGAGTAACAAAACCAAAGTTAGCACCAGTATTTGTACCTTGTAGTCTTATTCTAGCAAAAATCCATATGGTAACAAAACAAACTTACTCCTTAACTGGAATCAAGTAATGTCTTATTCTAGCAAAAATCCATATAATAACAAAACCCACCTTTTATTTTTAGCAAAAATGCATTTGTCTTATTCTAGCAAAAATCCATATGGTAACAAAACAAAAGTTCATTTGGAGTCATGTTATATCTTGTCTTATTCTAGCAAAAATCCATATGGTAACAAAACAAGTATCATCATTCAATGATATGTGCCAATGTCTTATTCTAGCAAAAATCCATATGGTAACAAAACAATCTGGAATATCTATGTTTGCGATTATCTGTCTTATTCTAGCAAAAATCCATATGGTAACAAAACCAGCATTTACAGTTTGTTTTGACAAATTAAGTCTTATTCTAGCAAAAATCCATATGGTAACAAAACCGGTTGGTCTATTCTTGCTCTCTTTTAGCAGTCTTATTCTAGCAAAAATCCATATGGTAACAAAACTTACGGTGATACTACAAAAGGTAAATTTATGTCTTATTCTAGCAAAAATCCATATGGTAACAAAACTCATTTCCATCAACCACGATTTCAAGATTGGTCTTATTCTAGCAAAAATCCATATGGTAACAAAACGACAAATAGCAACTCCGTTATTATCTTTGTGTCTTATTCTAGCAAAAATCCATATGGTAACAAAACCGGATACCAAACTTCAACAGCTACAAACAAGTCTTATTCTAGCAAAAATCCATATGGTAACAAAACACGGTAGTGATGAGAGGATGTTAGCTGAAGGTCTTATTCTAGCAAAAATCCATATGGTAACAAAACGAGATGGTTCGGTCAAAATTCGACAATATAGTCTTATTCTAGCAAAAATCCATATGGTAACAAAACATCTATAGGCATTATAATATAGATCATTGAGTCTTATTCTAGCAAAAATCCATATGGTAACAAAACTTACTTCATAATTTCCACTAGTACACATTTGTCTTATTCTAGCAAAAATCCATATGGTAACAAAACCGGTGAATAATTGTTCCTCGATCTGTTGCCGTCTTATTCTAGCAAAAATCCATATGGTAACAAAACCTCAAATACATACTATCATGTATTTGAATAGATGCAACCATTTTTTGTTATCTGTTTATTATAGACATATCAAGTTTGTTGTTTATAAGTTTTTTCATTTCTGCTTTAGCCTCCTGTAATGTACAAATGCCTTTTTCAAGAAATACGTTATATAAAATATTTTCATCATTTAAATCAAAGCAAAGATGATCAAATAGATAAATATGATTTATATCTAATTCTATTTTTGTGTTGTTTAATATAATGATTGATAAACATTGATTCATTATATTTAAGTAATCATTGATTGTTCTCGTTAATACTGGAATTTCAATTAAATTCATTACTCTTGCTTTTTCTATTTGATTTTTAGATATAAAATCAATCATCTTCAACTGTAAAAGAATGAGCTCTTCATATGTTAAGTCATATTCGTTAGCTTGTTCTTCTTCCTTTAAAAATACAGGTAAAAGAATTTTTAAAAATTGTTTAGGAGTATAAGTTATAAATCTTGATAGTATTATATCGCTATCCAACTCACTACTAAATGACTCTAACAATAAGTTAATTGTATTAATTGTATCAGTATTATCATTTTGTGAAATTAATACTTCTAAATATTTAGCGACTATAGATTGACTGGTTAACTTTAAATCACTAAGAAGAGAATAATCTGTAGATACATGAAAATATTGGATTGTTTTAGGATTAATGATTTCATCATTAATCAATACTTGAGCATGACCTGTATTATTTTGAGTATATTCGCTTTCTTTTGGATGCAGACAAGCTTCTTTCAATATTTTCATAAAATTAAATTTTTCTTCGTAATTAAATCCTAAACAATATTTGACATATTCAATGTTCATATCATATTTTATATTTCCTTTTTTTATCGTGAGTCTATTCATAATTTTATAAATGAATCCGCATTGACTATTTTTTCTTGATTTGAGACTCCACCGACAATAACTTCAATTCTTGCATATTGTTTTTCCGTAACCATCAATAATCTTATTTGTCCTTCTTTAGGAATATTTTTTCTTAAAACATCCGCATGCTTAACCGCAGCTTCTCGGTTAGGAAATATTTTACAATATACAGAAAACTGCATCATCATATACCCATTTTTTATAAGATATTTTCTAAAATGAGTATATGTTTTTATTTCTTTTTTAGTTGTCATCGGCAAGTCAAAGAATAGTATGAGTCTCATAAATTCATAAATCATAAAGAATAGGTAAAGGAAATATATAAGCTACTTCATCTGTTTCTAATTCTTTAATAATACTTTCAATATAAACATATATAGCGTTACTTACTGTTTGCTTTCTACCATCTATTTCTATTTTTTTAGAAGTTAATTGAATTAAAGCTTCTCGATGTTCTTGTTTAAAAAGAATATCTTCCATCATATGATTACATACGTAATGATCTACTATTGGTCTAAATACTTCTATGATGTCATCACTTAAGTTAAACATATTCTGTTTTCCTCGATGAAAGATACCTAAATTTGGCAAATATCCTTTAGCTACAATAATTGATGAAATAAGTGCTCTAAAGATACTATAACCATAATTCAATCCTGCATTGATTACATCTTCATCAAAGCGTACAAAATCATCACCAAACATTTCTCTAAAATACATCTTAGCCGCTAAGCCTTCTCTATTGGTTACGTCATCTAATTCAACTTCATCCATAAATTGATATAGTTTTAAAATCACTTCAAATTTTCTATTATTTCTTTTTAATATTTCTGCTTGATTATAAATTTTTGCTTTTACTATTTTTTGATGTAGTATTTTTTTCTTTTGATCTTCCCACATGATTTGTTTATTAATGTTACCACTTTGTGAAAAATGACCATTCATTGGTAAAATATAACTTTTAGGGATATGGTCTATCCCACATATAATTGTACATATATTATTTTCTGTTAATTTATTTATTAAAGGTATACTTAAACTTGATTTATAATTGTCTATAACTAAGATTTGAATATCTGAAATAGGAAGCAATAAATCAATATCATTGTATTGAACTTTAATGTTGTCTAAATATAATTTCAGATACTCACATTTTTCAATGTATATGACTCTGTGTCCCATAAAAACAAAAAAAGGCTCCGAAGAGCCGAATCCGGGATAAACCCTTGTTTTGTTAGGTCATATAAATTTTTGCTAGAATATAACCATCTATAGTATATCCTAATCAAACTCTAATTTCAATATATTTTCTTTAATTTCATACATATTTCCTAATGCATCTGTTGCAAATTTTTGGATTTTGATGAATGTGCCAACAGATGGCATTAACCTTTTATTGCACATCATACAAATTGGCTTTACTTCAAACATTCCTTTTTTATCATTATTAGTTGCAGTAAATTTCAAGATTTCATAGTGAACGCCGTCATGGTATTGTGTCTTGCCTCCCTCTTGCATAGCAGCATCATAAACATACTTATCTCCTGCTTTTTTAACAAGACCAATGAGTTCATCTCGATGCATCGAACATACAAATTGCCAATCATCACCTATTCCTTTGTTTTGTTTTTCTTGATCATACCATTTTCTTGAAATAATATATTTTTGCTTTGTTTTGCTATAGAATACATCTTTATAACGTACAGTTAAAAATTTATACTTTCCTTCAGGTGATAAATAGAAATCAGTACGATAAGGACTAATTTGTTTAAGAATCACTTTTTTGTTATGAACACGATAGTTTGAAGTAATTTCTAAATGATTTCCTAGTTTTTCTGAATAAAATTTGATAGAAGTAATGGCTGGTCCATTATTTTTCTTTGCATATTTAGTAATCGGTCCAAAGTCATGTTCATATAATGTTAATGGATTTTCACCTTTTAATACATATTTACCTTTTTTATCAAGTCCATAATATTCATTAGATTCTTTATATGTATTAAAATGATCTAATACAACTACTTTTATTTTATCAAAAGTTTTTGAATCTTTATGTTTCATAATATATTTATCAGTATCATCATTAATAATATTATTAACAAGTTCAATAGCTTTCTTTTCCTTTGGGTCATAAATATTTTTGATTCTTTCTACCAGCATTTCTTGTGAATCTACATTTCTTGTACTATAAATTGTCTCATCAGCAATTTGTCTATTAGGTTTAGTATCAATTTTATGAGAAACCTTAATCAATGGATAATGCATAGTATCTTTGTCAATTAAACCTAAAACATATTGATTGGATTCATAGTATATATTTTTTAAATTAGAAATAAATGATATATATTTTGGATCTAAAAATTGATTATCCGGTAAAACATTAAAGACTTCTCCTGTTTTTTCATCATATAAATCTTTTAAATCATAGGTCATTAAATAAGAATTAATAAGATTCATTTTCTTTAATGAAGCTACAATTAAAGCATCAATAGCGTGATGAAAATAGTCTTGTTCACGTTCTTTTGGTAAATTAATTCTTTTTCTAAAAGCATTCGTTGCCTGTCCTTTAATAGTATGAACTTTCGTATCAATATCATTATCTTTAAAATAATGTTGTAAAGTATTCATGACAGTTCGACAAGCATAACTTGTATCTACTAAATTACGATTAATAAACTTTTTCGCCACATCATACTTTGTAATGTCTTCTTCGAATAATAAATTCATTTTTTTCTTACGATTCATATTTTTGTTATTACGCACAAATGTTTGATAATTTGTGAGATTTCCATCAGTGAATTTATTTTTCAAATAGGCTGCTATAGGTGTTAAATTTCCTTTTTCTTGATTTTCTAATCTTGAAGTTAAAACTTTGTTTGATAATGAATCATCCAAAGAAACTGATAAAGGTATAATATGATCAATTTCATAAGCTTTATCATCAAAAATCAAAGTATGTAAATCTATCGCTTGTTGCGTATACGCTGTTTTACAATCCTGTTCTAAATATAAACGTATTTTATTTCTTGTTTTATTATTCACTCTTTCAGGATCAATTTCTGCTCCTTTAATAATTTCATCAATCTCTTTATTTTTCTTTTCAAATTGTCTTTGATTTTCATTAATTCGATTTTTTTGTTCTTGTGTATTTTTATCTCTTGTTGTTTCAATAACTATACTATCAAATTCACCATATTTCTTTCTTAAATCATTAATGACTTTAAATGTTTCACGATGTGCTCTTTTAGCAACGGGAGACAAAATAGCACTATCATCTGCTTCAATATTCTTTTTACCTTTTAATGATGGTCTATTTTTATTAAATAAATCCATTTGATGTAATAACTGCATTTGATTCATTTCAGTATTTAATAATTCTTTATTCAAGAGCTTCATCGCTTTTAATGACAGTGAATGATAGCCAGATATTCCTTTCATACTTGCAAGATCAACTAGCACTTCTTGATTAAAATCAGGATATAATGTCTTTATTTGTTCATACCTTTCTTCTACCCCTTTAGCTTTTGTACAAATATCAATAATTTGATCAACAATATTTTTATCATCCAACTTATTTTCTTGATTATATTTTTTAAATATCTTTAAAACTTTATTAAATCCTTTAAATTCAGTTAAGATTGGTTTTTCATTTTTATCAATCCTAAAACCACTCACTTCAATTTCTTTAACATCTAATAATTTTAGTAATTGTTTAACTGTAATATTTCCTTTTGTATTGACATGTTCGATAATTTGTTCTTTTTGTTCTACTGATATTTTTTCACCATTTATCGTTAGATTATTTAAGTCATTTAATAAGTTAAATAATTCTGCTGTATAAGCTTGTTTAGGTGCTCTTAATTGATCAGGAAAAATACTACATTTCCCTCTCATCACATCTATTAAATTAACATGAACAAGTTGATTATCAACCAAACGATAACTTCCATAAGGTGTTGGCGAAATTTGACTACCCGGTCCTTGATCATAACGACGTCTTCTCGCTACTATGCTAACAATATCATTTTTTATCTTTTCATCAATTTTTTGTTTGGTAAGCAAAGCATCAAGTTCATGAAGGTAATCTTCTGTTTTAAAGTTATTTTCAGTTCCTCTAATATGTCCTTGTTCGTTTAATCTTTCTAATTGAACTTCACAAATAAATTTACCGTCTTTTAATAACTGACTATTAGAAGATAAAACAGCTTTTGTTCCTTCATCATCTTTTGTTTCATCAGCTAATGTTTCTAGTGTCGTTCCCCTTTTTTTAGTAATATGCATAATTGCACAGCATAATTCTTCTAAAGAAAGTTTTTCATTAAGCCCTTTTACCCTCATTTTATATGGATTAAGATAATAATAAGATGCAACATACATATTATTTTTTTCAAGATATTTTTTCATATCTTCTAAGCGATTGACTTTTCTTCTTTTTAATCTTCGTGCACTTCTGCTTGCTCTTCTTTTTTCATTTTCAGAAGCAGTACCTTCTTTAAAAAGACGAACCCCATAATCAACAAAAGTATTTTCATCAATATCAATTACACCATATCCCACCGATGTAATTCCAATATCCAAACCTAAAACCAATCTTCCCATATTTTTTCTCCTTTACATAGATTAAATATATTATACTATAAATAACACGAATATGATATGATAAAATTATTCATTCTTCTTTCAATTTTATCTTGCCTAAATAATAAATATATGTTATTCTAATTAGGCAGTTAGGTGAGATGTCTACGTAGCTCAGCTGGATAGAGCACACGCCTTCTAAGCGTGCGGTCAGGGGTTCGAATCCCTTCGTGGACGCCATTTATAAATTAAGTCTTGATTATTCAAGACTTTTTTTATTTTATATAAAAACAAACGGTACATATTGTACCGTTTTATTCTATAACCTTTTCTCTTTTATTACCAATATAAGGTCCATCTTGACATTTCCCTGCATAATAAAAACCATGACTTTCATAATAATCATTTAATTTTTGATTATCAATCGCACAATCTAAACGTAATCTTGTTTTACGATTGCTTTTTGCTAGTTTTTCTACTTCTTTTAAAATAATAGAACCCACACCTTGAATACCTATCATACTAACAAAATTATGAAGATAGTAAGCTGGTTGTTGATCTTGCCAACGTGTGTCTTCTTGTAAACATACAATAGCTCCCACAATATGTTCGTTATCTTTTAATACATACAATTGGTTTAATTTAGCTTGTTGAAGATAATATTCTAATGGATAAGCATTTAAATAATCTGTATCATTCCATTGATGAATACCTGCTTCATCCACGCTACTCTTTGTTTAACTAATTCAAATACTTCATTTACATCTTGAAGTGTTGCTTTTTCAAATTGATATTTCATTTTAGACTCCACCTACTCTTGATATTCTTCTAATGCTAATTGATTTTGATGAAGTGATGTTGCAATATCTATACCCACATATCGAAAACATGTTGCATCATAGCCATGCCCTGTTACTGCCTCTTTATCTTGAGGATAACGTAAAATATAGCCATATTCATAACTATGATTGATTAACCATTGATAAACATCTGTTTGATTAAAGTCCTGATCAGATATCCCTTTTTTCTTTAAGATGACCGATGTTCCTAATTGCATTTCACTGTAACCTGCTTGATCACCTTCTAGCGATAACACATCATAACTAGTATAAGCCTTTGAAACTATAAACCCATGATCTAACTCCGTATTCATCGCTTTATACATTGATTTCAATTGATTATAGGCTTCATCTTGTAAATACATTGTATAACTCAAACGAGGAATATCAGCTATCATCGTCAGCTTTTTGGGTTGATAACTTGATATAAAAGTTTGATTATTCACAACTTGTTTCATTAAATCAATTTTATATAGACGTTTAGCTCCATCTTTTAAAGTATTCGTCATGAGTGTAGCAACACCATTAGCGTCATAAGTATCAATCATTGATTTAAAATGATGGTAGATAATCCGGCTCGTTAAATTTTCTTCTTCAAAAATTGAAACATAACGATTAGTCAAAGCAATATAGTTATAATCACTATCATCATATAAAGTACGTAATAATTGATAGTATTCTATATTATCAAAATCAAAATACTCGCTATTTAAATAAGCAAAAGCCAAATTATTTTTAATTAATAAATTAAAATTAGTATCTATATGATTTCCAAACTCTACTGTAAGTTTATCTACTATTTTATTGGTTTCATCTAATAAAACAGATAAATCACTATAAGTTTTTACTTTTCTTAAAGAATTATAATATGTATAGTTTTGTAATTTGAATTGATCATATGTGATATAATCTATGAATTGATTAACCGGAATAGCATTATCAATTAGATAATTTTGTTCCTGTTTATCTAAATATCTTTCAATTAATGCACGATTATCATTGTTAATGCCATTAACACGATAAAAACGATCATATTTATAATTTAATGCTGTAAAAGCTAATATAAAACAAATAAAAGCTATTCCATATAAATGCCAACGTTTTAATTTCATTTTATCACCTGCACCCATTATATACTATCTTGAAGTGAAAAGAAAGGAATGGCTTATAAGCGCAATTCCTTTAATTTCACTAATTCAAAAACAGCTTGAATACGTGAATCAACACCTAGTTTTTGAATCACATTAGAAATATGATTTCTTACTGTCTTTTCACTAATACCAAGCTGTAAAGCTATCTCTTTGGTTGAAAAATTATCAACTAATAAATTAAATATTTCTTTTTCTCGTGGCGTTAAAATCATATTATAGCATCCCCTCACTACTATAATATATGTGATTAACTAAGAATTGGTACTTTGTAAAACTTTATATAAAGTTTGTGCCACATCTTGTGGCAACACTTCTTTAAGTTCATCAATTGATGCTTCCTTCAATCGTTTAACACTGCCAAAATGCTTTAATAATTCTTTTTTACGTTTTGGTCCAATTCCTTCTACATTATCCAAAATAGATTGAAATAAAGATTTAGATCGTACATTTTTATGAAAAGAAATCGCATAACGATGGACTTCATCTTGCATTCTTGTTAGCAAGAAAAATAAATCACTCTTTTTATCAATAGGAACAATTTGACCTTGTCCATCTAATAATAAAGCTGTAGAATGCTTATCATCCTTGGCTAAACCACATACTGGTATCCCCATATTTAAACTTTTAATGACTTCATCAGCCACTTTAATTTGCCCTTTACCGCCATCGACAATAATTAAATCCGGTCTTTCTAAACCATCTACCAATACACGATAATAACGACGATAAATAACTTCTTTCATACTAGCATAATCATCCGGTCCCTCAACCGTCTTAATTTTAAATTTACGATAGTTCTTTTTACTTGGAACACCATCTATAAAACAAACCATTCCTGCTACAGCATAGGCACCTTGAATATTAGAGTTATCAAATAATTCTATTCTTCTAGGTAAAGGCATATTTAATTTTTCACCTAACTGTTTGATTGCACCAATGGTTGCTTTTTCATTTTTTTCTTTCAATAAAAATTTCTTTTCTAATGACTCTTTCGCATTTTCATAAGCCATATTGACTAAATCTGCTTTTTTCCCTTTTTGGGGTTTAATGATTTTACACTCTACAATTTCTTCTAATAATGATGTATCTAAATCCATCGGTACAAATAACTCTTTAGGATACGTATTCTCTTGATAAAAGCCAACAATAAATTGAATAATTTGTTCCTGAACATCATCACTAGCAGGAACTAAATTTAAATCTCTAGCCAATAGTTTACCATTACGCATAAAAAATAACTGAATAGATAGATAGCCTTTATCTTGATAATAACCAATAATATCTCGATCTGTTAAATCACTAAATTGAACATGCTGTTTACTTGTTACATGATGAATATGCTGTATTAAATCACGATATTCTTTGGCTAATTCAAAGTTTAATTGTTTGGAAGCTTCTTCCATTTTTTGTTTTAAATCATCAATCACTTCTTTAGTATCACCTTGAATAAAACGGGTAATCTGATTTGTTAAATCTTTATAAACTTCTTCATTTACTTCATGAATACAAGGTCCTAAACATTGATTCAACGAATAATAAAGACATGGCTTTTTAGGTATATGATTACATTTTCTAAGGGGATAAAGACGATTTAATAATTTAAAAGTTTCTCTAGCAGCTGTACCATCAGGAAACGGTCCAAAGTATTTATGTTTTTTATCTTTGGCACTTCTAACTATTTTTAAACGAGGATGTGTTTCTTTAGTCATTTGGATATATGGATAATATTTATTATCCATAAAAGAAATATTATATTTAGGAGCATAATCTTTGATTAAATTAATTTCTAATAATAACGCTTCCTTTTCACTATCACAAACAATATATTCAAAATCCTCGATTTCACCTACAAGTTTTGTTGTTTTATAGTTATGACTGCCAGCAAAGTAAGAAGAAACTCGATTCTTTAATTTTTTTGCTTTTCCAACATAAATCACTGTTCCTTCTTTATTTTTCATTAAATAACACCCTGGTTTTAAAGGCAGTAAAGAAAGTTTATTTTTTATATAAGTTATATCCATTATTCAAAATACACCAAGGTTGCCCCTAAGCCACCTTCATTAGGTCCTCCATCACGATAAGATACAACATATTTATTTTTATCTAACAACTTTCTTACTCCCTTTCTTAAAACACCTGTCCCCATACCATGAACAATACGCACCATCGAATAACGATGAACAAGAGCATCATCAATAAACTTGTCTACTTTGATCATCGCTTCTTCATAACGTAAGCCAATAATATTTAATTCATATCCTTGAGGTTTAGATGTTTTTAATGGTTTTAAACTACTCTTTACTACTTTTTCTTTTACTTTTTCATGTAAGAATTCAACTTCATTTGTTTTGGCATTGATTTTTAAACCACCCATACCAATAGTAAGTACACCTTTTTTATTGATATCCATGACTTCTCCTTGACGATTAACCGAAAGAACCTTGACAACATCACCTATTTTAAATTGATGATGATTTTGGCGAACTACTTTTTCTTTTTCGTGTTTAGATAAATCTAATTGACGTTTAGCGTCAATAACCTGATGTGGTTTTAATTGACTTTGTTCATTTAGATTCTTCATTACCCTAGAAACTTGTGTTTTAGCTTGTTCAATAATTTCATTGGCTTCATTTTTAGCTTCTTCCATTAATTGTTCTTTTTGACTTTGCCATTTATTTAATTTATCGTTATATTCATTATTCTTCTTTTTTGCTTCTAATAACAATTCATCAAGTTGATCTTTTTCTTGTTGAACCCTAGATAATTCATCTTGTAACTTCTCTAATAATCGTTGTGAAGTAGTAAGTGAAGCTTCTTTGATCTTTTTAGCGTCTTGGACAATATCTTGATCTAACCCCAATCTTGCAGAAATCTCAATAGCATAAGAATTACCAACACTTCCTTCAATCAAACGGTATGTCGGCTTCATTGCTTGTTGATCAAATTCTACTGAAGCGACTTTGACATAATCAGAAGCCTTCGCATATTCTTTCAATCCTGAATAATGGGTAGAAGTTAACACCAAGCACCCTTTTTGATGAAGATATTGTAAGATTGCTTGAGCAATACTTTGACCTTCTTGTGGATCAGTTCCTGAACCAATTTCATCAATTAAAACTAAACTATTGAACTTGGCATGTTCAGTAATATGCACTAATCTTTTCATATGTGATGAAAAAGTAGATAAAGACTGTTCAATAGATTGCTCGTCACCTAAATCAACATAGATATCATGAAATAATGGAATCTTGGCTTCGCTTGCAAGAACTGGAAGTCCACATATAGCCATTAAAGAAAGTAAACCTGCTGTTTTTAATACAACGGTCTTACCTCCCGTATTACTTCCACTAATTAATAAAATATTTTGTGGTTTTTGTAAGACGATATCATTGGCAACAACCTGTTGTCGCTCAATTAAAGGATGTTTTGCTTGTTTTAAAACTAAACTTTGATAATCTTGATGAACCTCAGGTAAAATCATTTCATTCTTTTTACCAAATAAACTAATCGCAAAAATATAATCAATTTCTGTTAAATTTTGACAATCTTCTAATAAAATATCGAAATGTCTTTTTACCATTCTTGATAATTCTAATAAAATACGATGTATTTCTATTTGTTCATCTTGTTGCAAAGAGGCTAATTGATTGTTAAGCGCCACAATCTCAGCTGGTTCAATAAATAATGTTCTTCCCGTTGCCGAATGACCATGAACAATTCCTGATACTTGATTTTTATACCCAGCTTTAACCGGTAAAACTAAATGATCATTACGAGAAGAAATACCATCTTGTGATAGTAAATCTACATTTTTAGCTTTAATACTTTCTATTCTTTTTCTAATTTGTGATTGTAAATGCATTAAACGTTGTCTAATTGTATAAAGTTCATGACTAGCATGATCTTGAATATGTCCTGAAGGATCAATACAATGATGAATTTGATCCAATAGTTCTTGTGGTAAATAAAGTAAATCTATTAATTGAGTTAATTGACTATGTGTTGCATCATTGGATGAAAGATACTGTTTTACTTCTTTAATGTTATAAAGTAATGATTGAATACTTAATAGCTCATCAGGGAATAAAACACCATCTTTATTAGCTTTATCTAAATGCGGTTTTATATCATCAAACTGTCCTAAAGGAACATTGCCATAAGCATAAATAAGAGCCATTCCATCAAGAATATATTGTTGTTGGTATTGTAAATCATCTAAATCTTGATAAGGTTTTAATGCTGTTATTTTTTGTTTAGAAAGTTCACTATGACAAAGAGCAGCAATTTGTTTTTTTATTTCATTAAATTCTAAAGTATCATCATTATTTTTCATGTCCATCACCTACTTCTATTTTACTTAATATTTCATTCTTTTTAACTTGATTTGAACCCGTATTTAATAGCTTTATTAAAGCCTGATACTGTTGTTGATCAAGTGTTACATGATCTAAACTTAAATAGTAATCATTTATTTTTTCATCTAATTGACTTTGTGTCAACAAATGATAATCATAGCCATGTTGTAAAGTTTGACTCATCATATAAACAGTTTGGCTATCTTTACCATCATATGAACTTGATTTTTTAAAAATAGCATCCATTTGCATATAATCATTACTGATATCACTTAGCATATCGCTATAGTAAGGAACCAATTCAATGGCTCTACTCGCAATAATTGTATTCTTAACCATTTTCTTTCCATCACTTATAAAAGGAACAACAACCATTGTTAAAGCAATATAAATCATAACGATGGCTTCTAAAGCACTTAAAACCATCCCTAAGATACGATCTGCAAAACGAGTAAGAGAAAAATGATGCAATAAAGATTTAAACAATGGCTTTATTATCCTTCCTAATAAAGCAAAAACAATTTTTGAGATTACAAAAATGATAAAGAATAAAATAATACGATTGATATATTCTCCTAAAAATTCTAGTAAACCTTCACTTTGATAAATAACAAATATATATGACAGCGGACTCGACAAAAAATAAGCCACAATTACAGCTAAAATAGTAGCTAAAAAATCATAAAGTCTTACTGCAAATCCTTTAATAAGACCTATAAAAATCATCAAAAGAAAAAATAAAACGACAATAAAATCTATAATGAACGGTTTCATTTGCCAAATCATGTCATCACCCCTTGGATTATTGTACCAAAACAAAAATATAGTGTCAAAATGACAAATTTATGCTATAATTAGTATATACGTCAGGAGGTTAGATAAAACATGAATGTAGAAAAAAATAATTGTTCTGCAAATTCAAACATTATAAACATGCATGCCTCATATCACGCTCCTTTAAATGAACATGGAAGTAACGTATCAGCGTTAAATGATGAGCGCGCAAAAAATTATTACGACTTATCACATATTGGTTGTGATGAGACAGGTTCTGGGGACTTTTTTGGTCCATTATGCGTTGTTGCTTGTTACGTCGACGAACGTGACTTTGATTGGTTAGTGAGTTTAAATATTCGAGATCCTAAAACAATGACTTCAAAAGAAATAATTGAGACCGCTCGTGAAATAAAAGATCGTTTAATTTACAGTTTGCTTATATTAGATAATTCGCATTATAATCATATGGCACAAGAAGGTTTTAATTTAGCTAACATTAAAGCTAAATTATATAATCAAGCTGTAACGAATGTAATGCAAAAAGTGGCAATGAAAATTGATAAAAAAGTGGTAAATCAATTTGTTTCTCCTAAAACTTATTATAATTATTTAAAAAATGAAGTAATTGTTGTTAAGGATTTATCTTTTGAACAAAAAGGTGAAGAGAAGTATTTAGGAATTATGTGTTCTGCAATATTATCAAGGTATGCATATTATCAGTATTTTAATAATATGTCTCGCAGTTTAAAAATAAAACTACCTCGTGGCACAACTTCCACTGTTGAAAATGTAGCAGTAGATATTGCAAGAAAATATGGTGAAAAGATGTTACTTAAAGTAACCAAAACAAATATGACAAACTTTAAAAGAGTAAAAGAAGCACTTAAGAAATAAGCGCTTCTTTTTTATTTAACTTCTAATTCAAAAGGTTCTACTTTTGTATATTTAACACCCGCTGCATCTAGCATCCGTTTAGCAGCACGATCACTAGGTGTTCCGTTATATTTTTCATCTTCATAAATAATTTCAGCAATACCACTTTGAATGATAGCTTTGACACATTCATGACAAGGAAATAATGAAACATAAATACGGCATCCCTTTAATGGTGCAGTACTATTTAAAATAGCATTTAATTCTGCATGAACAACATAAGGATATTTTGTATCATATAATTCTCCTTCTCTTACTTGCCAAGGAAATTCATCATCTTCACAACCCCAAGGAAGTCCATTGTAACCCACACCAACAATTTTATTTTGAGGACTCACAATGCAAGCACCTACTTGAGTATTAGGATCTTTAGAACGATAAGCTGATAACTTAGCTACTCCCATAAAGTATTGAGTCCAAGAAATAATTTTACTTGCCATTATTTTTCTCCTTTCAACTCTTTTATTTTATCTTGAAAATAATCTGGTAATTCACTATCAAATTCTAAATATTCACCAGTTGTTGGATGAATAAAACCTAAAACTTTTGCATGTAAATATTGACCATGACTTTGGTCATCTCTTTTATAACCATACTTAGGATCACCATAAACCGGATAACCAATATAAGCCATATGTACCCTAATTTGATGCGTACGTCCTGTTTCAAGACGACATTCAATCAATGTCATATCATCATATCTTTCTAACACTTTAAAATTAGTAATTGCTTCTTTACTATTTTCTTTCGTTACGGCCATATTTTGGCGATTAGTACGATCACGACCAATAGGCGCATTAATTTTACCAAATTCATGAGGAATATTGCCATGAACTAAAGTAATATAACGACGTGTTACACTATGTTCTTTTAATTGTTCAGTTAAAGAACGGTGAGCTACATCATTTTTAGCTACCATTAATAAACCACTTGTTTCCTTATCAATACGATGTACAATTCCTGGTCTATTTACTCCATTAATACCCGACAAATCATGACAATGATATAACAATGCATTAACAAGCGTTCCACTAACGATACCTTGACTAGGATGAACAATCATACCTGAAGGTTTATTTACTACAATGACATCATGATCTTCATAAACAATATCTAAAGGGATATTTTCTGGTTCAATATCCATATTTTCATTTTCAGGAATGGTTACTTCAATTAAATCATTTTCTTTTAATTTAAAACTTGCTTTTTCTTTTTTTCCATTAACTGTTACCAGTCCTTTTTTTATATAATCTTGTATCAACGTTCTTGATAAATCAGGAAAATGTTGATCTAATTCTTTATCTAAACGAATATCGTCTTTTGTTGCCTGTAAATTAACTTTCTCCATGTATATACTCCTCTAATAATATTTCTACAATAATAAGTCCTACTCCAATCACAACCGCCATATCAGCAATATTAAAGACAGGAAAATCATAACCTAAAATAATAAAATCTAAAAAGTCACGTACATATCCTAACCATAAACGATCAATCAAATTACCAATAAGACCACTAAATGTGAGAACTAAACCATAACGTGTTAACACATTTTTTGGTGTTGTTTTATTAAAATAAACAGCCATCACTACAACCGCCACAATGGAAACAATAACAAACAATCCTATTCTTCCTGTTAGCATCCCCCATGCTGCTCCTTTATTATGAGAATAAGTATAATAAAAAAAGTGAGAAATAATCTCTTGTGATTGACCTAGTTTCATTGATGAATCAACAATAAACTTTGTTAACTGATCTCCTATTACAATGACTAAAATCGTAATAAGATAAAATATTTTATTTTTTGTACTTATATTTTTCATTTTATCACCCATCGTCATTATACAATAACCCCTTAAAAAAACCAATATTCAATTTAATGAAGTAGTTTCCAATACCGTATCTTGAACTTATTGTAACTTTGTTATAGAATTTGACTTGGAGGTATACATATGACACAAACAGAATTGGAAACGATTATTCATCAAGTAGCAAGTCAAAGTCATCTTTCATCAGATGATATTCCTGATTTAGATTTATACATCGATCAAATTATTACCCTTTTTGATCAAAAATTAGAAAATAATAAAAGATATGAAGACGATAAATTACTAACAAAAACAATGGTTAATAATTATAGTAAAGCTAAAGTTATTACGCCTATTAAAGGAAAAAAATATTCAAAAGAACAAATCATTTCAATGTTAATGATTTATCAATTAAAAAACTCTCTTACTATTCAAGAAATCAAACAATTATTAACCCCTTACTACCAAGAAAATATTTCTTTAGAAAATATTTATAATCAATTTTATCAAATACAAGATAAACAACAAGATGAATTACCTCAATTCATCCATCAATATTTAAAAGATTATCAACTACCTTTAAACAATCAAGAAGATTTATTAATTTTAGTATTATCACTTGCTTCATTAAATGACCAAATTACACGTATCATTCAACTTATTCTTGATCACTTAGAGGAATCTAAATGACATTACAACAATTAAAATATCTAATTGAAGTTGCTAATAGCGGTTCAATGAATGAAGCAGCTAAAAAACTTTATGTCTCACAGCCTAGTTTATCTAGTGCTATCAAAGAATTAGAACAAGAATTTGGTATTACTCTTTTCAATCGTACCAATAAAGGTATTTCTTTATCAAATGAAGGACAGGAATTTTTAGGTTATGCCAAGCAAATTATTGAACAAACACATTTATTAGAAGAACGTTATTTAGATCAAACAGAAAGAAAAATTAAATTTTCTATATCTTGCCAGCATTATTCTTTTGCGATTAGTGCATTTATCGAATTAATTCAAGAATATGGCTATAATGAATATGATTTTACTATTCAAGAGACAAGAACTGCAGAAATTATCGAAGATGTAAAGAGTATGAAGAGTGAATTAGGTATTCTATATTTAAATGACTTTAATAGAAAAGTACTTACAAAGTTATTTAGAGAAAACCAATTGACCTTTCATTCTTTATTTAAAGCTCAACCCCATGTTTTTATAGGTAAACATCATCCTTTAGCTTCTGCTTCTATCTTATCTTTAGAACAACTCAATGATTATCCTTATTTATCGTTCAATCAAGGAAATCAAAATTCATTTTATTTTTCTGAAGAGATTGGCAGTACCTATACCCATAAAAAATCAATTCAAGTCAATGATCGTGCTACCCTTTTTAATCTTTTATTAGGATTAAATGGTTATATCATTTCTACAGGCATTATTTCTAAAGAATTAAATCCTGATATTATTGCTATTCCTTTACAATTAGATGATATGATTGAAATTGGTTATATTAAACAAAAAAATGTTGCATTATCAAAAATAGGACAAATTTATATTGATAAAATGAATCATTATATTTATAATTTGTTATAGTTTTAATCTATAGCAAATTATAATTTTTTTATTATTTACGCATATTTCATAATTCTATATAATGTAGAAAAAGAGGTAGAGAAACATGAAAATAAATAACTTATTAAATAAAAGACCAACATTATCGTTCGAAATATTTCCACCTAAAAATCATGGTGATGATCTTTCGTCCATTTTTCTTACAATTAGTCAATTAGCTAAATTAAATCCTGATTTTATTTCAGTTACTTATGGGGCTGGTGGTTCTACAAGTAAGAATACTGCTAAAATTGCATCTATTATTAAAAATCAATATCATATTGAAGCCGTTGCTCATTTAAGCTGTATTGATACATCCAAAGAAGATTTAATCGATATTTTAAATGAATTAAAGGATAATAATATTGAAAATATTTTAGCCTTACGTGGGGATTATCCTCAAGACTATGATCAAAGAGATTTACAAGGAGATTTTAAATACGCAAGTGATTTAAATGAATTTATTAGTGAACAATTTCCTGATCAATTCTGTTTATCAGGAGCTTGCTATCCAGAAACTCACTTTGAAGCAGAAAGCTTTGAACAAGATCTTCAAAACTTAAAAAAGAAAGTAGATGCTGGAGCTAAATATCTTGTCACTCAGTTATTTTTCGATAATCAATATTATTATCGTTTAATTAAACGTGCTCGCCAAATAGGCATTAATGTTCCTATTATTGCTGGAATCATGCCAGCTACAAGTTCTAAACAATTAAAAAGATTATCTAAAATATCAGATTGTTCAATTCCTTATTCGCTTGCAAGCATGATGGAACGTTTTTTAGATGATCCAGAAGCCTGTAAAGAAGTTGGATTACATTATGCAACATATCAAATTATTGATTTAATGAGTCAAGGTGTTGATGGTATTCATATTTATACAATGAATAAACCTGAAATTGCTGAAGAAATTTTAAAAAGAACAAAAGCTATCCGTCGTGAATATTTCAAAGATTAAAGAACAAGCCCTTAAATATTTAGGATATCAAGGGCAATCTATCGATATACAAACCGAAAAACTCATTAATGAATGTTTAGATGAAATCAATCAAATTGCCCATTTTAAAGTTGTCTATCAACGCTATCCACTCAATCATCATCCTCTAAGACTTCACCATATTTCCTTAGAGTATGATGATTTAATAACATTATTTCAAGATTGTCATGAAGTTATTGTTATTGGATGCACTCTTGGTGTAGCATTTGAAAGAACAATGAAAAAATTATATTTAATTAATATGACTAAAGCTACAATTATGGATGCCATTGGCAGCAGTTATCTTGAAGCATGTTGTGATGAATATGAAAAAACAATCATTAAAGAGAAAAGAACTTTCCGTTTTTGTCCAGGCTATGGTCGTGTTCCTCTTTCTTTAAATCGAGAACTTGCGCAATTATTAGATTGTTCTAAGCATATTGGATTAACGATTCAAAATAATGATTTACTTCTTCCTCAAAAATCAATGATTGGCATCATTGGTTTAGGACAAGATAAAACTAAAAAAAGTTGTCATCATTGTAAACAAATTGAACATTGTCAATTTAGAAAGCGAGGTCAAAGATGTTACAAGACAAACTAAATAAAGAAATACTCCTATTTGATGGATCCATGGGAACTCAATTACAAAATGCTGGATTAAAAGGTGGCGAAGTTCCTGAATATTATAATATTGATCATCCGGATTTACTTATCGATATCCATTCACGATATTTAAAAGCGGGTGCCGATTTTATTACAACTAATACTTTTGGAGCTAATCCTTTAAAACTTGAACAATCAAAATACAATTACCAAGAAGTGATTTTAAAAGCTGTAGAAAACGCTAAGATCGCACGTGATCGTGTTAATCCTGATGCGTATATTGCTTTTGATATTGGACCCGTAGGACAATTAATGGAACCTATGGGAACTTTGACTTTCGACCAAGTTTATCAAAGTATAAAAGATATGATTGACCTCATTAAGGACGATGTTGATGTTGTTTTATTAGAAACAATGACTGATATCTATGAAGTTAAAGCTTCTATTTTAGCCATCCAAGAAAACTCATCCTTACCTATTTTCGTTACAATGACCTTTGAAGCTAATCAACGTACCCTATCTGGATGTGATCCTTTAACCATGGTCAATATTTTAGAAGGGTTAAATGTTGATGCCCTCGGTATCAATTGCTCTTTAGGTCCTAAAGAAATTACTCCTATTTTAGATCAAATATTAAAATATACTCATTTACCTGTCATGGTTCAACCTAATGCTGGTTTACCAGTTCTTGTTGATGGTAAAACATGTTATCACATGTCAAGTGATGAATTTAGTGAAGCTTGTCTTCCTCACCTTGATCATGGTGTTGCGATTATTGGCGGGTGTTGCGGTACTACCCCAGAATTTATTGAAAAATTAAGTATTCATTGTCATCAACCTGTTAAAAAAAGAACTGTCCAAAAAGCAACAAGAGTATCCAGTGGTAGTCAAACAGTTGAATTTGGTCATCATGTTGTTGTCTGTGGAGAACGTTTAAATCCAACCGGGAAGAAAAAATTAAAAGCTGCCTTAAAAGAACAACGTTATGATGAATTAGTTGTAGAAGGTATTAAACAAGAACAAGCAGGAGCCCATGTTTTAGATGTCAATGTTGGTTTACCTGGTATTGATGAAACAAAGACAATGAAGCATGTTATTAAATTATTACAAGAAGTTTTAAATGTTCCTTTACAAATCGATAGTTCTCATGCCAGTGCCATTGAACAAGCTTGTCGTTATTATAATGGAAAACCATTGATTAATTCTGTTAATGGTAAAGATGAAATTATGGAAGAGATTTTCCCAATCGTTAAAAAATACGGTGGTGTTGTAATTGGTTTAACCCTTGATGAAAATGGTATTCCTTTAAAAGCTGAAGAGCGTTATGAAATTGCTAAAAAGATTATCAAAAAAGCCGCTACATATGGTATTGATAAAAAAGATGTTATCATTGACTGTCTTGTATTGACAGCTTCTGCTCAACAAAAAGAAGTCATGGAAACAGTTAAAGCTGTCAGTATGGTTAAACAACTTGGTGTCCATACCGTTTTAGGAGTAAGTAATGTTTCTTTTGGTTTACCTAATAGACCTTTACTTAATAAAACATTTTTAGCCATGGCGATGTCAGCTGGTTTAGATTTACCTATTATTAATCCATTAGATAAAGAACTCATGAGTACTATTGATGCTTTCAATGTTCTTTATAATTATGATCATGATGCTACAGTTTATATTGACCACCAAGCCAATCAAGAAACAACAGTAAAAACTGAACAAAAAACAATGTCTTTATTCGACATTGTATTACACGGTCTAAAAGATGAAGCTACTAAAGCAACAAAACAAATGCTTGAAAACCAAGACGGTCTTTCTATCATTAATGAGATCCTTATTCCTGCATTAGACCAAGTAGGTAAAGATTATGAACAAAATAAAATCTTTTTACCACAATTAATTCAAGCAGCAGAAACAAGCAAAATTGCTTTTGAAATCATTCAACAAGGTTTCCAAACACAAGACCAAAATAAAAAAGCAAAAATCATTATTGCTACTGTTCATGGAGATATTCATGACATTGGAAAAAATATAGTTAAAGTCGTTTTAGAAAGCTACGGATACGATGTCATTGATTTAGGAAAAGATGTACCTAAAGAAACCGTATTAGAAGCCTACAAGCAACATCATCCTCAAGCTATAGGTTTAAGTGCTTTAATGACAACAACCGTTATTTCTATGAAAGATACCATTACTTTATTAAAAGAAAATCATATTGATTGTCCTATTTTTGTTGGTGGTGCTGTATTAACACCAGATTACGCAAAAGAAATCAATGCTGATTATTATGTCAAAGATGCTATGGATACTGTAGAACTTATGAATAAACTTTTTGATTAAATAAAAACAAAAGAGAAAATTCTCTTTTGTTTTTTTATAGTCTTTCTAAAAAATGAATCAACCGTTGATAACAATGATGATAAGATGCAAGATCTAATCTTTCATCAGGCGTATGAATATCATACATATTAGGACCCATTGTAACAATATCCAAATCAGGAATAGCCCCTTTAAAAATTCCTGTTTCTAAACCGCCATGTGTTCCTTCTTCTATCAACTCAATACCTTCACTCTCTCTAACAAAATCAATATATTGTTTTCTAAGTGTTGAATGTGGATCATAATTCCATCCTGGATAATTATTTTCGATATATGTTTTTCCTTTAAATAATTCTGCTAAAAGGGCAATTTGATGAGATAATTCATCTTTTGCTGATTCAAATGGTGAACGAATTGAATATAAAATATATAAATCTTGTTCCATATTAACAACACCCATATTTAAAGAAACATTTGTTAAATCCATATCTAATGATTTATGTTGAAAACCATTTGGTAATAAATACATCATTTTAATAATATCTTGACTTTCTTGAAGTGAAAGAGTTTGATCAAGTGCCGTAGTTTGATTAAATTGAATAGATAACCCTGCATCACTTTCTTGAAGTTCAGCCTTTATTTCTTGTTCAACTTTTTCTACTATATCCTTTATTTTTTGTTCATCACTATGACTTGCAAAAACACTTACACATTCTCGAGGAATCGCATTATCCTTTAATCCACCTTGTAAGCTTCCTAATGCAAAGTCAATATCATTTAACAAGAACTGATAATAAAGACGACTCATTAATTTATTAGCATTACCTCTTTCTAAATGAATCAAATCTCCTGAGTGACCACCTTTTAATCCACCAATTGTAATTTGATAACAAGGAAGATTATTTTTTATATAATGTAATTCTTTTTCAACCATCATTCTTCTACCACCAGAACAACTGATTGTCACCACTTTTTCATCCCCACTATCAAGTCCAATCATTCTTTTAGCATGAATATGACTTTTATTAAGCGCCATTGCTCCTTTTAAGCCAACTTCTTCTTGAGCAGTAAAGACACATTCTAATGGTGGATGCTTGAGTGTTTGATCTTCTAAAATAGCTAACATATAACAAATAGCTACCCCATCATCAGCTCCTAAAGTTGTTTTATTCGCATGCAAAAATCCATCTTCTTCGATAAGTTCAATAGGATCTTTTAAAAAGTCATGCTGACTGTCATTGTTTTTTTCACAAACCATATCTAAATGTCCTTGCAACATTACTGGTTCATGATTTTCGTAACCTTTACTTGCCTCTTTATATACAATGAAATTATTATTTTCTTCATCAAAAGCACCAGATAAACCATGACTTACCACAAAACGTTCAATATAATCTCGAATACCTCTTTCATTATCTGAACCTCTTGGAATATTTGAAATTTCTTGAAAATAATAATCAATTCTATTTTCTAACTGAAATAAACCCATTTTAATCCTCCTTAATGTGTATTTTTGCCTCGCCAACAATCATTAGAGCGTGTACTTCCATCATTTAAAGCTATAACAGGAACGTTTTTTAAATGAAGATATCCTTCCTCATTTTCAATTAAATCATGAATAATGGATAATCGTTTATGTCCATCTTGACAGTAATATTGATTATCTTTGTAAATAACTTTGATAGGAAAAGACAAACCTATTCTTTTGACTGAATCATAAGTACCTTGTCGATAAGGACAGTAATGATAATGGATATCATCTATAGATAATTGAATAATTCTCATGCATTTCCTTCATGTTGATCAATATATTTTTGGATTTCTTCTTGATCACTGTAATGATGTTTACCGGTACTGGTAATTTGGTAATTTTCATGTCCTTTGCCAAGTACGAGTAAAATGTCATCTTTTTCTAACATATCCATTGCCTTTACAATTGCCTTTTTACGATCTGGTTCAATCATATAATTTTCATGTTTTAATCCCTTAACAATATCATCAATGATTTTATTAGGATCTTCACTACGTGGATTATCACTTGTAATCACCACAAAATCACTGCCTTCACTTGCTATTTCTCCCATAATCGGACGTTTTAAAGGATCACGATCACCACCGCATCCCATCACAGTCATAATTCTTCCTTTTTTAAATTCTTTTGCACTTTCTAAGACATTTTTAACAGCATCTGGTGTATGTGCAAAATCTACAAAAATACCATTTTGATGATATTCAATGAGTTCCATACGTCCACTAGGTGCTTTTAAACGATCATTCAACGCTAAAATATCTTCAATACGATAACCCAAATGATGAATTAGCAACAACGCCGTTAAGTAATTGTAAACATTATATCTACCTACCATTTGAATTTTGGTTTGATAATGATTTCCTTGATAATCAAAAGAAAAATAAGTTCCTAAATGAGTAAATTTAATTTCATCAATAACCAAATCACCTTGATGATCACTAATGATTTCATTACAATTATGATCCAACATAAAATAATGTGCATGTGGATCATCACCATTAATAATGGCTATTTTATTATTTCTAGTTTTTTTAAATAATAGTTGTTTTGCTTTTGCATAATTTTCCATCGTTTTATGATAATCTAAATGATCTTGTGTTAAATTAGTAAAAGCGACTTCATCAAATTCCAAACCATGTATACGGTCTTTAGCTAAAGCATGACTGCTCACTTCCATGACCATTGTCTTACATCCTGCTTCTTTAGCCTTTAAAAAATAATCATATAAAACATCAACATCAGGCGTCGTATTCACCATATTAAGATAATGATGATGATAATAAAACCCAATTGTTCCCATGTAACTAGCTGGATGATTTAACATTTCTAACATTTGATAAATCATATAACAAATAGTTGTTTTCCCATTTGTACCGGTTACCCCGATTAAATTCATATCTTTAAATTCAGGATAATAATTTTGATACAAATAATCTTTTAAATAAGCTCTTGTATCAGGAACAATCACTGTTTCAACGTCATAATTTCCTTCTTCACAAATAATTTTACTTGCTCCATTTTTAATAGCACTCTCTATATAATCATGACCGTCACGTTCAACATTACGAATCGCAATAAATGTATCTCCTGGTTTGACTTTTCTTGAGTCCGTTTTTAGTTTTATTTCCATTATTATAACTCCTTTTTAATCAATCCTATTATAATACAAATCAATGTTGATTGATATGTTTTTCACTGACAACATAAAGTGCATGAGGACACATCTTTAAATCATAATGTCCCCTACCAAATATTTCACCATCAATATTAACGTTTTGTTGAATATCTAAAGCAATATGAGAGTACTGATAGTGATGATATTTCTTTGTCTTATGTAAAGTTCTTCTTAATAAATGATATGCATAAAATGGTAATTCCTTTTTAGAGATAGCATCAACGACTTCTATATCAATTAAATCTTGATTACAGCCTGTATGATAGCCAATGTAGAAACCACCACCAAAATACTGACTGTTACAAAACGCACCAATTGTTACATTCCCACGATATATTTGTAAATCATCATAAGTGATATTTAAAGAATAACTTGGTAATGTGATGATTTGTTTTAATATTTGCATCATATACTGCCATGATCGCGGTATGATGGGATATTTTTTTAAATGAACTTGATTCGCTATTTGTGCGTCGAGCCCACAACAACATATATTAATACAATAAACATCATTACACTTAATTAAATGAAAAGGTTGCGCTTTTAATGTTAGACTTTTCTTTAAAATCTGAATTGGATCTCTACTTTGATAAAGTGATCTAGCAAAATCATTACCTGTTCCTTGTGGAATGACTACGAGTTCATTTTGACTATAAGCCATACCATTTGCTACTTTATGAACAAAGCCATCACCCCCTACAGCATAAAGCCGACACTTTTGTTTTTGGTATTCTAAAGCGATTTCTCTTGCTTCATCCAAATTTTGAGTAAAACGAAATTCGTATTGATATCCTTGCATACAAGCAATAATCTGATTTAAAAATTGTTGATCGGTTCCTGATTTTAATATAAATACATGTTTCATATGATTTTCTCCTCATCTTTATTTTAAACCAAAATTAAAAAAAGTCGACCCAAGTCGACTTTGAATTATCTATTAATAGATGAAGCAATTTTATGATATGTATGACGTTTTCCTCTAATAGCAATAGATAAAGCCATGATATTTTCTGGTAAAGCAATTCCACAGAATCCAGCATCACCAATATGTTGAATATCAACACCACAACGTTTATTTAATAACGCAATTTCTCTAATTGTAGCTTCATCAGCACCTTCTTGGCTTGTTCCAATAGCACTTAAAGATAATGCACCATGAGCTTTAATATAACGGCATGCTTCTGTTACTTCTTGTTCAGATAAACCAGGAACAGTATTCACTGCTGGCATTAAGATAACATCTGCTCCAGCTTCAATAAATTCTTTAATACTATCCATATCTACGATTGGTTCATCAATACCAGCAGCATGCATTTTACCGGCAATAATTAATCCTTTAAAATACTTTTTAGCTTCCTTAATAGCTTCACAGATTGAATGATTTGAGACACCTACACCAGGATTCCCAGTTAAACAAATAAAATTAAACCCTAATTCTTGAGCTTTAATATATGTTTCCTTAGTTGCTTGTCTTCCTGAGGCAATAGTATGACGTTCTTCCATCATATCAGCATCTAAATCTACTGGTTCTAAATTACATCCTACTGGTCTTCCCACTAATCTTTGTAATTCTTTAACAGGGTTTTCACAATCTTCAATTCCAGCGATTTTAGGATTTTGACAATCAAAACAGTTTAATAAAACCATATCACTACCAAATGATACAGCTAATTCAGCATTTGTTAAATCACCTAATAAAGGTTCAATAGCCACAACTGTTTCAGTCATAACAGTTCTACCTTCACTTGCAAGAATGGCTTGCTTTAATTGTTGACCATCCATTTTTAACATTTCACTACTTGTACAGTTTAATAATCTTTTCATACTCTATTCTCCTTCACTTTTCATATCATAGCTTGTATATACATAAAAGTCAATGATATTTAAAGCGCATTCATTAGCTTTGTTCTTCTTTTTCTTTTAGCTCTAATAGTTCTAAAAAACGTTCATTTTTTTGTTCAAGTTCTTCGTTTAAGCGATCTCTTTGATCACATATCTTAGCTATCTCTTGATAATCTTCTAAACTATTAAGTTGTTCCTCTAATGATGAAACTTGATTTTCTAAATCTTGAATTGTTCCTTCAATTGTTTCTAGTTCTTTCTTCTCTAAATAAGGCATACGGTAACGACTTTGTTTTGCTTTACGATAATCATGAGCTCCATTAGATTCCTTCTTTTCCTTTTGGGTTTGACTATAGATTAAACTACTATATCCCCCATTTTGATATCTTAAAGTTTGATTTTGCAAAATAAATAAACCATCACATATACGATCTAAAAAATAACGATCATGACTTACAACGATAATCATTCCTGCAAAAGAATCTAAATAATCTTCTAAAATTGTCAAAGTATCAATATCTAAATCATTAGTTGGTTCATCAAGTACCAAAACATTAGGCATTGTCATTAAAACCCTTAGTAAATAAAGTCTTCTTCTTTCACCACCTGATAAACGTGAAATCAAGGTATGTTGCATCTTTGCATCAAACAAGAAACGTTCACACATATTTTTAGCAGACAATGTTTCCTTACCAAATTGTTGATAACTCGCAACTTCTTGAATATAATCAATGACTTTTTTATTTAATGGTAAATCTTCGTAGCCTTGTTTAAAATATCCAAAATGCACAGTTTCTCCTATTTCAACACTTCCTGATGTCGGTTTTATTTGTTGCGTAATAATGTTAAGTAAAGTTGATTTTCCTGTTCCATTATCTCCTAGTATACCTATCCGATCATATCTTTTAAAAGTATAAGAAAAGGGTTGGAATAATAAGCGTTCACCAAAAGAATGTGATATATCATGTAAAATAATCGTTTTCTTTCCTAATCTTCTTGATACATCCATGAGTTGTACTTTTTGTTCTACAGCAACATCTGCTATTTGACTTAACTGTTCAAATCGTTGTAAACGATCCTTACTTTTAGTAGTACGTGCTTGTACTCCTGCTCGTACCCATTCTAATTCTTTCTTTAAAAAATTCTTTCTTTTTCTTTGAGCATTCAAATCATTTTCTATTCTTATTTGTTTTAATTCTAAATATTGAGAATAATTTGCTTCATAGTTATATAGATGTCCTTGGCTTAATTCAACAATACGATGACATACTCTCTCTAAAAAATAACGATCATGCGTCACCATCAATAATCCTTTTTTCCATTTTATTAAATATTTTTCTAAATATTCAATCATCGAATTATCCAAGTGATTGGTTGGTTCATCAAGAATAAGTAAGTCACATGGCTTCATTAGAGCAATCGCTAAAGCCACTCTTTTTAATTGTCCTCCCGATAAATGATCAACCAGTCTATTTTCATCTTCCATTCCAAAACGATGTAACATCGTTTTAATTTCATATAAGTTTAAATCTTTGGTATCAATTTGTTTCTTTACTGTTTCTAAAATCGTATCACCATTTTGATATACTGGATTTTGTGATAAATAGTTGATTTTAATATCTTTTTGATACATTACTTGCCCTTGAAATGCTTCTTGACCTGCAATCATCTTCAACAATGTAGATTTACCTGTACCATTTACACCAATTAAAGCAACTTTATCTTTTTGATCTAAATAAAAATGAGCATCATCGACAATCATCTTTTCACCATATTTTTTAAATGCATGTTCAATACTTACTAGCATACTTCCACCTCACGATGATTTTAACACAAATCATTGACTACGACTACTTACCCTGTTTGTTTTTATAATAGGTCTTTAAAATAAACATCACTCTTATCAGTATAAGTAAAACAATAATATACAAATAGAATTGTTGATGAGGATTCTTTTGCGACTTTTTTATCTGTTTATTTTTTATAATGAGTTGATGAATTGATTTATTTTGATGATAAATTTTTCCTTTCTTAATCCTGATTTCAATTGGTTTGTTAAGTTTGATATAACCTTTTGGAACTTTATTTTGGTATAGCAAATACTTACCATCTTTCAATGAAGTAAAGCTATACTGTGATTCTTGATGAGACATTTCTATGATTTGTTCTTTACCATTTTCTTTTTTATATAAAACCATAACCGTACCTTTTAAAGCTTGATTATTTTCTTTTTTAAGTTTGACCGTTAAACAACTTCGATAGGGAGTATAATATACTTCAATGTATTTATTTTGATTTAAAAGTCCTTTTATTTCATCTCCTTTTATCTTAACTTGTTGATAGCCTTTAAATGACCTGTTCAAATTATAATGAGTATTGGCATTTTGTTTTATAATAGAATGAGCTAATTGTTTTTGACTTTCTTGATCTATATAGGTTACATTAATTTTATAATTGATATTTGATTGACTCGTTGTTTTAGCTTTTATTTTAAAAACAGGTAGTGTAAAAAGCAATAACAACATCATTCCCATTATAAATAATCTTCTTTTCATGACATTCTCCTCCTAAATTATTTTAATAAAAAGAAGAAATAAAGAATGTCAAATAATGCAGGAAATCCTTTTTATTTTAAGCATTAGTAATATGAATTTATTTTGATTAATCAAAATAATCATGTCATAATAAAATAGTTCATTTTAGGTTAACAGTTTCTTTTTATAATGCTAGAAAAATAAGGAGTATGAATATGAAAGAAAAATTAATTCGTTTTATGCAAGGTCGTTATGGAATTGATAAATTAAATAACCATTTACTTGTATTTGTTATTGTGTTATTTATTTTAAATATGTTTATTAATCAACCTGCTATCTTAATATTAGGCTATATCTTATGGTTTATTGTCATTTACCGTATGTTTTCCAAACAAATCTATAAACGATACAATGAAAACACAAAGTATACTCAATTGATTAAACCCATTACTCAATTTTTCAATTTACAAAATAAACGTTTACATGACCGTCAACATAAATATTTTCGTTGTCCTCATTGTAAACAAATGGTAAGACTACCAAAAGGAAAAGGAAAAATTATTGTTACTTGTCCTCAATGTCATGAACGTTTTGAAAAGAGAACTTAATCATGTTTGGATATGTTACAACAAATCGTCCAGAACTTAAAATCAAAGAAGACCAAATCTACCAACAATATTATTGTGGCTTATGCCAAATATTAAAAAAAGATTATGGTAGAAAAGCACAGCTTTCTTTAAGTAATGATTTAACTTTTGTTTATTTGCTATTATCTTCTTTATACGAACCTCAAAGTCAAATAGAAAGTTATCGTTGTCCACTTCACCCTACAAAAAAACATATTGTTTTAAAAAACAAATATGGTCATTATGCCAGTGATATGAATATGATTTTAACATACTATAAGTGTGAGGATGATATGATAGATGATCATAGTATTCATCAAAATATTTATCATCAACTACTAAAGGCAAATATGAAAAAAATCAAAAAGAAATATCCTGAAAAATGTACTCTTATAAAAAAAGAACTTGAGCAAATTCATCATCTTGAACAAAATAATTGTCAAGATCTTGATGAAATATCTCGTCATTTTGGTATAATTATGGGGCATATCATGATTTATGATAATGATTCGTTTAAGGATGATTTGTATCAATTAGGATTTTATTTAGGTAAATTTATTTATTTGCTTGATGCCTATGATGATATTGAAGAAGATATTAAAAAGAATCATTATAATCCTTTAAAAAATAAATATCAAAACACTGATTTTGAAGAAAAATATGTCAATATTTTAGAGATGATGATGAGTGAATGTAGTTTCTATTTTGAAAAACTTCCTATTATCGAAAATAGCGAGATTCTTAAAAATATTATCTACAGTGGTGTTTGGACAAAATATGCACTCATCAAAAGTAAAAGAATGGAGAAGAAAAATGAATCCTTATGATGTATTAGGTATCACTCCTGACGCCAGTGATGATGAAGTAAAAAAGGCCTATCGCCGTTTATCAAAAAAATATCATCCTGACGCCAATATTAACAATCCTAATCAAGCTGCTTATACTGAAAAATTCAAGGAAGTACAAAATGCTTATAAGACAATCATGGATAGTCGCAAAAAAGGTAATCAATACCAAGGTGGCTATACTAGCTATAGTTATCAATATACTGGAAATGATCAAGAAGCATTTAATGAAGCTGCCGGTTTTATTAATGCTCGTCGTTTCCCCGAAGCCTTACAAGTATTAGGACAAATTCGTACCCGTAATGCAATGTGGTTTTATTATAGTGCCTTAGCTGAAAATGGTGTTGGTAATAATATCCGTGCCCGTGAGTATGCTAGGACAGCAGTCAATATGGAACCGATGAACTTTCAATATATAATGTTATTACAACAATTACAAGGAAATACAGCTCAATATCGTACAACGAGTCAAAGTTATGGTCGACCTGATACATCTATGGATTGTTGTTATCAAGTATTGATGTTGAATTGTTTAATGAGCTGTTGTTGTCGTGGTTTTTACTGTTAGTACAAATAAAAAATGCATTTCTAAATTGTTTAGAAATGCATTTTATTATCCCTTTAAACCACGAGATTGGCGGTCCATATCTTCAACCACAATATCATAAATTTCACCTAAGGTTGAACAATATTCAAGGACTTTCCATGGTTCATTAGTATGAAAATGAATTTTAATTAATTCATCATCACCAACCGCTAATAAACAATCTCCTTTAAAGTGCTGAATAAAATACTCATTAATTTCATCTTCATTTAAATTTTTTCCTTCAATTAATAATTGAGTATCATATCTAAACTCTATCATCATCTTCCCCCATTTCTTTCTCTATTTTTGCAATATGATCATATCTTACAATACCATAAATTGCTACAATAAGTGATCCAGCTAAATCTAAAGATAAATCTTTAATTGTATCTCTTAATGCTTCATGACCAACTAAAGGAACATCTTTTTTTCCTATAAGCGTTCCTCGTGTTGTTTCCATATATTGTTGACTATTGGTATGAAAAATACCATCACATGTAAACTCACAAATTTCCCAAAATGCACCTAAAGCTAATGAAAAAGTAACAACAAATAACGCTGTAAAGTAACGATTCATATAAATATATTTACTTTTTTCATTCATGATAACTTTAATAATCCATAATGCGATAAAAGATAAAATAATTCCTGAAAAGAAATGCAATAAAGAATCCCACCAAGGGAAAGTATGATAAAAATTAAAAGCATCTCCTAAAACTAATGCTGAAAAAGCAAAAATAGCGATTGTCCCATGTATTTCAATAGGTACAGAAATATTTAATCTCTTTTTAATTAATCGTGGTGATATCAATATAATCATAAAGCAACAGTATTGAACTAGTTGAAAAATACTTGTTGATAAACGTTTAGCATCTTTAATAAAGAAAACACGGATTAATGTTGCAATCATTAAAATACTAATAAAAACAAATAAGAACTTTTTTATTCTATATAATCTACTTCTATCCATAACTAACTCCTTTTTAGGTATTATATCAAAAAAGATAAAAAAAAGAAGAGTTTCCTCTTCTAATCAAAAATAATTCTATTTTCTTTTCTCTTTATTTGTTGAGGTTCTTTTTGGTTATACCCTAAAACACAACAACCAACACCTTCATATCCTGTCAAATGCCACTTATCTAAATATTTTTTCCCTTCAGGAAGTTCAAACATTTCTTTAGCACGGTTAATCCAACATGAACCTATATTTAATGCATAAGCTCCATTTTGTAAATTAGTAAGAACTGCTGAGCCATCTTTAATACGATTAACTGAATCTTGTGGAGCAAAAACAATAATGAGTGTAGGTGCATGATAAAAAGGATCACTCTCTGTTTTCATAATGAATGCATTCAACTTTGATAGTTCTTTTAATGTTTTTTGATCTTGAATAACAACTAACTTTGTATCTTGTTTATTCTTTCCACTAGGAGCATTTAGACCACATTGTAAAATCTTATTTAATTCATCTTGAGATATTTGTTTATCTAAAAATAAACGATTACTTCTTCGTTGTTGTAAAGCTTCAATTGCTTCCATCACTATGCCTCCATTCCTAGAATGTAATTAATAAATTGTTGAGCTGTTCTACCAGAAACCCCACCATGAGATAATTCCCATTTATTTGCTTCAGCAAGTAATTGTTCATCAGACATTTTAATATTTGCTTTATGAGCTAATTCTAAAACAATGGTATTGAATTCTTTACGATTAGGTTTAGAATAATTAATTTTAACACCAAAACGATTAACTAAAGATAATTTTTCTTCCATTGTATCAGATTGATGCATACCATTTTGTTGAACAACATCATTACGATCAGACCAGTTTTCTTTAATCAAATGACGACGATTACTTGTTGCATAAATTAAGATATTTTCAGGCTTTGTTTCTACCCCACCTTCAATAACAGCTTTTAAAAATTTATATTCAATTTCAAATTCTTCAAAAGATAAATCATCCATATAAATAATAAAACGATAATTACGATTTTTAATTTGAGCAATAATATTAGATAAATCTTTAAACTGATGTTTATAAATTTCAATCATACGTAGCCCACGATCATAAAATTCATTTACAATAGCTTTAATACTTGTAGATTTACCAGTACCACTATCACCATATAATAAAGCATTATTCGCTTTTCTGCCTTCAACAAAAGCAATTGTATTGTCTAATAATTTCTTCTTTTGAATTTCATAACCTACTAAATCATCTAAAACAACCTCATCCATATTATTAATAGGTTTTAATGTTACTTTGTTTTCTTGGCTAGAAGCAATTCTAAAGGCTTTATTTAAGCCAAACATACCTACACCATAATCATTATAGAAAGTCGTAACAATATCAAAGAATTCATTTTCATCTTTTGCCTTTTCTAATTTTAATGATAAATTTTGAACTTTTTCAGAAACATTTTTATTATACATTAATTCAGGTTTTTGTAAGGCTTTATAATCACAAATAACAGAAAAACAATCGATTCCTAGGCGTTCTTCTACTTCACTAAAATCATAATCAAATAGTTGTTTAAATACTTTAAAATCATTTTTTGCAAAATGATTAACACTTCCATCTTTAGCCCCTTGCTTTTCACAAGTAATACTAAATGGATTTTCATTTGTAATTAAAATAAATGTTAAATAATTATGCCATAAGTTACCATTAAAACCATACTGTGTTGCAAGTTCTAATAAATGTTTAATTTGACTATAAATAGCCGCAATTAATTGATCTTCAGGTAAAGTATTATCATCGATGAGTTTAGCTAATTGCATTAAAATACTATCTTCATCCATGTGTCCATACATAATGAGTTTTGAAATAATTCGATACATTCTTATTTTCTCCTTTTCACTTATGATAAAAAAGGGGAACCGTCCCCTTTTATTTTATTAATTTTGGCATTGATCAAGAATATCTTTCATCTTCTTTGCTAACCCTTTACAATTAGCAACAGATAAAGAACAAATACCAACACGAATTCCTTTATTCACTTTAACAGTATAAATGTGATGATCCATTAAAGTTTCATGGAACTGACTTAAAAGTTGATTATCTTCAATCTTTAAAGTAACAAAGAATCCTTCTTTATATGGATAATATTGTAATCCACAAGCATCAGCTTCTTGAGTAAAAATTGAACTTCTTTCTTTAAGCAACTGAACATATTTATTTTTTTCTTTTAAGAAAGAATCTAGATGTTGTGTTGTGACACGCACAAAGTTTTCCATAGCTGCATTAGGAATATTAGACCAATTAGCACGAGCATGTTTTTCTAACACGATTTCCATTTGGCGAACACTTTCTTTTTGCTTAGCAAGAACAACTGCCGCACCACATCTAAGTCCGTATGATGTTAAAGTCTTAGAACATGAAAAAGCAACAACAACCATAACATTATCACTAATATCATTAAAATAATTCATATATGTACGTGATTTTTCTAATTGATATGAATAATCTATGTAAGCAATATCATTTAAAATAACAAATGGTCCTTTACTTGATAACTCATTTGCAATAGCAATCACTTCTTGCCATTCATCATGAGACATTGAATAACCAGTAGGATTATGACAAGGATCATTAATCACGACAACAACTTTTCCTTGTTGATCCATCACTTTTTGACATACTTCTTTAAAGTTATTTAAATTGAAATGATCACCATCAAACATTTCATAAGTTGTTACATTAATATTTTCAATACCAGCCATTAATTTATATGAACCCCAAGCAATAGAAGGCAAAATTAATGTTTCATGAGCATCTAAAGTATTAATAATCGTTGAACTGACAGCACCGCTTCCCCCTGGTGTTGCAATAACAGAAGAGGCTAAATTTAATTCACTTCCCTGACTTACCCATTTTAATACTTGTTGTCTAAAGTTATCATTTCCTCTAAAACTTGCTGCATATTTAGCCTTTTGATTGTTTTCAATATGATTATATGTATCAAATACTGAATCAAGAGCAACCAATTGACCTTGTTCATCATATAAGGCACCGATTGTTCCATTAATCACATTTTCTTTTCCTATTTTAGCTATATCTTCATTAGCTAAAGAAACAATCTTAAATACATTATCTTCAATTGGTGTTTGATCAATACTGGACTTAATAAATTCTTTCATTTTATATACCCCTTATTTTAAATAATATCTTCTCAAATATGGTAAGCGTTATATCTTTATTTGTCAATTTCTTTTTAGAAATAATTGTATAATTGTATAAAATCTTATTTAATATTCTTCTCTCCATGTAAATTTTGTATTTTTAACCATACATTCATTACAAGGTTCATAGGTAAAATCTTAACAAGAAAGATTTGTAATTTATTAATAATGCCATACAATGAAACATCTCGCTGACGATATAAATCTTTGATAGCTTTATTAATAACTGGTTGAGCTTGATATATTTTTCCATAAAAACGAAAAACATCATGACTTTGCTGGTCTTTGGCACGTTTAAAAAACTCAGTGTGGACCCAATAAGGACATACCGCTAAAACATGAATACCACGATATTTTAATTCTCGATTAAGTGCCCTTGAATAATTTAAAACAAAAGCTTTGCTGGCAGCATAAACATTTAAATAAGGAATCGGTAAATAACCACTACACGATGCAAGATTCATTATCTTGGATCCTTTTACCATATAGGGTAATGAATAATCAATCATCGTCACTATTGCTTTCATATTTAAATTCATCATATTCATTGTTGTTTCGTGATTGATATTTTCATAATGATCAATTTTACCATAACCTGCACAATTAGCTAAAATAACAATTTCTACATTTTCTTTTTCCAACATGACTTTATAAGTATTCAAATCTTCTTTAGATGATAAATCTAAACTTAATACTTTGCTCTTTATAGAAATTACACGTGCAAGTTGATCTAATCGCTCTTTTCTTCTCGCTATTAACCATATCTCATCAACTGATTCTTTTTTGATAATTTGGTAAACAAATTCTTTTCCCATTCCACTGCTGGCACCAGTCACAACAATAATTCTTTTACTCATCTTGGTAGTCCTTAATCATTTGAATATAGGGTAATATTTCAAATTCTTGGCTCTTATATAATTTTAAAGCACGTTCATTATCTGGTTCTACTTCTAAACGTACACGTGCCTTATCTTTTACTACCTCATCATTTAAATATTTTAAAAATTGATGACCTATTCCCTGTCCTCGATATTGTTTTTTAATATATAGTTCTTCTAACCATACAACCTTGCCTCCTGCTTCGGCAGAAAAAGAATAACTTAAAAGCATATATCCCACTGGCATTTGATCAACTAAATATAAATAACATCCTACATAAGGTGAATTGTTGACTGCTTCTTGATAAGTTGCTTCCATATATTGAAAAGGCACAGGGTGTAAAACAGCCTCACTGTGATAAAATTCATTAACTAATTCTAAATATTCTTCTTTATATTCTTTTGTTAATTGTGTAATCATAAATAAACCTCCACTATTATTATATTTTATCTAAAAAAAGAACATAATAAAAGTAAAATGGTACTTTTAAATATAGTTAAGCGCATACAAACATGATATGATATAGTTAATGGAGGTTCGATTATGAAAAAAGAAAAAGTTTTAGACATAAAATATGCTGGTAGTCAGATATTTTATTTTGCTGCATTTTGTGCCATGATGGGATATGCATCCGTCTATTTATTAGACAAAAAATTCAACAATTCAACAATCGGTATTGTTTTGGCTGTATCTAATATCATTGCCGTTATTGCTCAACCAATGTTAGCATCCTTTGCTGATAAACATAAAAAAATAGAACTTAGACAAATGTTAAGTATCATCATGATGATTGTTATTGCTTTATCTGCTATTTTATACATAGTTCCTGTAACAGGCATGATGATTTTAATTTTAGTTGTCACAATATTTGCATTAATGTCAAGTATTATGCCCCTTATGAATTCTCTTGCCTTTACATTTGAAAAATACGGTATTCATATTAATTACGGTCTTGCAAGAGGACTTGGTTCTGTTGCTTATGCTGTTACTTCAATGGCACTAGGACATATTGTTGCTGATTATTCCCCTGAATTATTACCTTTATTTTATATTATCTTTTCTGTTTTACTTTATCTTGTTGTTAAGGTATTTGTTTTACCTAAAGGAAATTATCAAATTGTTGAAGATGATCATCAAGAAAAAGAAGAAACAACAACTCAATTATCATTTGGTCAATTTTGTGCCAAATATAAGAAGTTCATTGTTTTTCTTTTAGGATTTGTTCTTGTTTATTTTGCTCATACAATTATTAATAATTTCTTTATTCAAATTATTAATAATATTGGTGGCAATAGTAGTGATATGGGTAATGCAATCTTTTTAGCAGCTATGTTAGAATTACCTACAATGGCTTACTTTAATCAACTAAGTAAAAAAATAAATTGTGGCACTTTGATTAAGTTTTCAATTATCATGTTTTTAGTTAAACATGTGATTACTTTCTTTGCTACTAATATGCTCATGATCTATATTGGTCAAGTTTGCCAAATGTTTGCTTATGCTTTATTTATTCCTGCATCAGTTTATTATGTTAATGAAAAAATAGCAGTTGCCGATCGTGTTAAAGGTCAATCAATGGTAACAACAGCTATGACTTTATCAGGTGTTTTCGCTAATTTTATTGGTGGTATTTTATTAGATGCCATTGGTGTTCATGAAGTTTTATTAGTTGGTGTTGTTCTTTCTGTTGTAGGAGCTATCATTGTTTGTCTTACAGCTGAAAAAGTATAATAGAGAATGAAGTTCATTCTCTATTTTTTATTAATAATTTAATTTCATTTTCTGTTAAATACCGATACGTTCCTATTTTTAATTGTTGATCAAGTTGAATTTGACCAAATGATATTCTTTTTAAATCAACAACTTCATTTTGACAAGATAAAAACATCTTTTTTATTTGATGATATTTTCCTTCTTGTAAAGTAACATAACCATGATAATCATCAATGATTTCTAATTGGCTTGGTAAACAAAGTGTGTTTTGATCAATGATAATACCTTTTTTAAAGGCTTCAATATATTGATGATTCATAGGATATTGAGTCGTAACAAAATATTTTTTTGAAACATGATTTTGCGGTAATAACAATCTTTTTGATAAAGTGGGATCATCGCTCATAATTAATAAACCTGTCGTATCTTTATCTAGCCTTCCTAAACAATAACAATCTTTTTGATCAATAAGATCATTAACACAAGGGTATTTTTGATCATAGCGAGCGCAAATATAACCTTTTGGCTTATTTAACATGATATATGTAAAAGGCTGTGCTTTTATTTTTTGATAATCAACTGTAATATCATCATCAAATTGAACTTGATAATGACTATCTAAACATGTCTTTCCATTAACCATGACATGTTTATTTTTTATTAGTTTTTTACAATATTTAGCGTTACCTAGATGATTAAACATCATGATATAATAAAGATCTTTCATTATTTTGTTTTCACCTTTCGATAATAGATCATAGCAATCATAACTAAAATTATTGTAACAAGGAATATCATGATTGCAAGGTCGTATTGTTGATTTTTTATTGTTCCAGCTAAAAAAGTTGAAGTCACAATACTTGGTATTCTTGCTAGGGTTGTAAAAATAAGCCATTTAAATAAAGAAAGATCAAACAAGCACATCATATATGTCATGATATCTTTAGGCGAACCTGGAATACAGTAAAGCCCATATAATAAATACTTATTTCGTTTCTTTTCTAATATTTGCTTAAACTCATTAATTTTTTCTTCTTTAAAAAAGAATCGGATGATTTGATACCCATATTTTTTTACTAAACCATATACAATGATTGTTCCTAGCAGTGATCCAAGTAAACATATAACTGTACCCCACCATGAACCAAACATATAACCTGAAAAAAGTTCTAATGGCTCCCCTGGTAAAAAGGCAATCACTATTTGTAGTGCTTGTAATAAAATCATTGTTATTTCTTTTAACCCTGCAGGATAATGACTCACTATGATAAGTAGATGCTGCCAATCTATTTTATAAACCAGTAAACAACAAACTATAATCGCTAAAATGAATAAATACATGCGTTTTCTCTTTATCGTCATACATTTCACCTCATGTATTTATTATTCTCTATAATTCTTTATTTTTAGTCCTATTAACCCTTAATTTTTTCTAAAGAAAAAGGAAATACTTTAAGCATTTCCTAGAATACAACTACTAATAACATTTTAAACTGTTCTTTACCATAAACAGCATGTGGATGACCGGCAGGCATCACAATTGATTCTCCTTCATTTAATATATATTTTTGATCATCAATAGTAATTTCACCTACACCATCTAAACAAGTAACAAAAGCATCTCCACCACTTTTATGACTGCTTATTTCTTCTCCTTTATCAAAAGAAAATAAAGTCACACTTAAAGCATTATTTTGTGCTAAAGTTTTAGAAATAACTTGACCTTTTTGATAACTTACTTCTTCTTTTAAAGTTACTACCGTTTTTTTATCAATATTTTTTAACATATATCTTTCCTCCATTTATTATTGTACTATAGATGTACTCTATTTTATACAATTATGCTTTTTCAATTCTTACAATATTTTCAATATGAGATGTATGAGGAAACATATCCACCGGTTGACAATAAGTTACTTGAAAACCAAAATCTTGAAGATAAGCAATATCTCTGGCTTGAGTTGCTACATCACAAGAAATATAAATAATTTGTTTAGGATTTGCTTTAATTAAGTAATCTAAAAATTCCTTTGAACAACCTTTTCTAGGAGGATCAACAAAAACAACATCTAAATGAATATCTTGTTTAACTAAATCAATCATATATTTTCCTGCATCATCACATATAAATTCGACATTATCAATATGATTAATTAAAGCATTATTTTTAGCATCTTTAATGGCAGCTTCTACAATCTCCACACCATATACTTTTTTTACATGTTGGCTCAATGATAAAGTAATCGTTCCAATCCCACAATAAGCATCTAAAACCACATCCTCCTTAGATAAGGTTGCTGCAGCTATGGCTTTTGAATAAAGAACTTCAACTTGAATTGGATTAATTTGGTAAAATGACTTTAAAGAAATCTTATACTTATTACCTAATAAAGTATCATAAATATAACCAGGTCCATACAAATATATCTCCTGATCACCTAAAATAACATTATCATGACGAGGATTAATATTTTGAATGATGGTTTTTATTTGTTGAAATTCTTTTGTTAGCTGGTCAACTATTTCTTGAATATGAGGAATTGTCTGACGATAAGAAATAAAAACAAGCATCACTTCTTGGCTATAAAATCCCTTTTTAGTCAAGATATGTTTTATATTTCCTGTATGTTTAACTTTATCATATGGTTCAATTTGGTATTGTATCATAAGTTCTTTGACTCTTTTTACAATTTTATTAGAGTCATTATTTTGAATCAAACAATGGTCGTTTGCGATAATATCATTGGTCCTTTGTTTATAAAATCCTGTAACAAGTTCACCTTTTTGATTATATCCAACGGGAACTTGAACTTTATTACGATAATACCAAGGATCATCTTGCATCAAACAATCTTGTACTTCAACATAGCTATGACCAATTCGTTCCATACAATCCTTAACTCTTTTAGTTTTAAATAACTGTTGTCCTGTTTGATTCAAATGCATTAAATGACAACCTCCGCACCCTTGATAAATATGACAACGAGGAGCTTGACGATAAATAGAAGGCTCATTTATCTCTATAAGACGCCCTACCCCATAATTTTTAAGCATTTTAATACATTTTATTTTTCCAACTTCTCCAGTAATCATTCCATTTACAAAATAAGTAAATCCTTCATATTTTACAATACCTTTTCCATCATGTGACATATCCACACATTCACCAATAAAATAATCATTTTTTTTCATAATCCACCTCCAAAAAAAACGAGCTATGCTCGTTTTTAGTTTCCTTGTTGTGCCTTATTTGCGGCATCTACTTCAGCTTGACGTTGGTATACTTTATCCGTTGTTTCTTGATCTTTTACAGCTGCGCTTGTAAAAGAAATATTGTCAACACCTGCATGTTTTGTTCCAAAAACAGGAAAATCATCACCACTACCCTTTAAAACAAAATCCACATCATATTGCATTCTACCATTTGCTTTATTAAATACTTGGGACCAAGAAGCACCAGAACTTTTTTCTTTTCCTAGAGCATCATCTAATTGATGTAATGCGTCCGTTGCAACACTGATAGCATCATTTGCTGTTGTTCCCTCAGTATATTTAAAAGTCATTTTTATTGTACGACAGTGCTTTTCAATCTTTAATTGCTCCACTTTATCATTAGCAACAACATTGCTTTCTACTTGGCTAAATTGACTCTTATCAATAGAAACTAATTTTTCACAACGCTTTCCATATACAGGACCATCACTATTTCCTGAAGCAACAAATATATAAATAAGGAAAACAATAATCAAAGAAATAAGTGCAATTAAAACAATCTGCCACTTTTTAATTTTACCTTTCTTTTTATTATTCTTTTTCATTGATTTAACACTTTTTTTCTTTTGATGAGATGAATCATCAAAGACAAACTCTTCTTTTTTGACAGCCGATTTTTTATTTAAATCATTTCTATCATATTCCTCAGTGTCATCAAATGAGAATCTTTGTTTGGCCATTTTTTCACCTTCTTTACTTTCATATTCTATCAAATAACTTACTGTTTGTACATTAAGAAATACCTTTTCACTATAACATTATACCAAGACTACTTAGCTAATCTTGTTGAATTATTGTCATTAATACAATAAAGTACTTTCTGCACTCTTACCTGATTTTTTAATAATCACTGCTTTAAGACCATCTTGATCATTGACAATGACACTTATATCAAAGCCACTAAAACGACTATCCAAATCATCAGCAGCCAATTGTACTAAATAGATTAATTCAGTGTACGTTTTAATATTAACTGACATTTGTATTTTCATGGATTTTAAATGACCATCCTGGTAACGTCCATAACCAATAACTCCCACTGCTTCAGTAGCAGCATTCTTTAAATTATTTTTAAAAATAGCAAATTGTGAAGAAGTTTCAGCATCTTTTTTTTCAGCATCACTACTTGTAAAAACCAAAGTATTATAATCTAACTCACTAATAGATCCTACAGAACCATTACAATAAGAACTATAAATATATTTACCACTGTAAGAATTATTACTTGTGGCTGCTTGATAAACAGCAATAAACACTGGCAAATCTTTTAATTTTTTCTTTGATTGCATATATTTATATAGTTTTTCAATCGTTCCTCTAGCATATTCTTTAACAACTGAATCACTCATTGGTGTTGATAATTCATGATCTGAGCTATCTTTAGGATGAACCACAATAGCCACAGATAATCCTTCTAACTTATAGTCAGTAGCTCCTTTTGTGTAATAATCTTGTTCATAAATATTTTCAACCATAATTGGATTTTCTATATTTTCAATACTTGTTCCCTTTGATGGTTGTAAAGAATAAGGATATTTTTTGGGATCATCTGATCTCAATAACAAATTATCTTTATCATCCTTTGTAAACTGTAACCCCTCAGACATATAATATTTACTCGTTGAATAATGTTCAGTAGAAAGAACTTGCAATTCACGACCAATTGTTTGAAAATCATCAGTACCATGAAAATCACTATATATTGTTTCACGGTTTGTATTTGCGCCTAAATTAACAATAGGATAAAAAGTATCATCTAATGAATCTGTTGATGTTGTATCTTTACTGCTATTTTTATCAACCGTATCTTTAGCTGAAGTACATCCTGTTAAAACTAATAAGCAAAGTATAAAAAGAACTATTTTTTTCATAAAAGCCTCCTATTTAAATGCATTATAACATGTCTTTATTATTTTAGCATCTCATTAAGCTGTTCTTCATTTAAGACAGTAATATTTAAAGATTGTGCTTTCGTTAACTTACTTCCTGCATTTTCACCAGCAACTAAATAATTTGTTTTCTTAGACACAGAACCCGTTACTTTACCACCATTATCCTCTATCAACGTTGTTGCTTCCTTTCTAGATAAAGTTGGTAATGTTCCTGTAACAACAAAAATAAGACCCTCTAATTTATTTGATTGTTCACTTTGTTCAATTTCCATTTTCAAACCATAATCTTTAAATTTTTGTATCATTTTTTGATTATTTTCATCTTTAAAATAATCAATAATCGCTTTAGCACTTGTTTCACCGATATCATTAACTTCAATTAAACTTGCAAATGATGCATTCATCAAAGCATCCATTGTTTGATATTTTTTCATTAAAGACTTGGCAGCTGATTTACCTATATTAGAAATACCTAAACTCGTAAGTAATTTAACAGCATCATTTTCTTTACTTTTTTCAATCGCATTTAATAAATTATCAGTACTCTTTTGTAAACCAATCACTTTATGTTCCAACAATTCTTGTCGTTTATCTTTTAATGTATAAATATCACTTAAATCATGAATATATCCTTGATTAATGAGCGTTTCCACATAAGCCAAACCAAACCCTTTAATATCCATAGCATCACGACCAACAAAATTAACAACATTTCTTACGAGTTTACTTGGACAACTTGGATTAGAACACTTAATATCTACTGTTCCTTCTTCTTGAACTGTAGGTGCACCACAAACTGGACAAGTATGACCAATTAAAAATGGTTCTGTTCCTTCGGGTCTTTTTTCTTTAACAACACGTTTTACTTTAGGAATGATTTCCCCTGATTTATAGACAAGAATCGTATCGCCAATACGAATATCCAACTGATTAATAAAGTCTTGGTTATGAAGTGTTGCTCTAGAAACTGTTGTTCCACATAAACGAATAGGTTCAAAAATAGCTGTTGGTGTAATCCTTCCCGTTCTTCCTACTGATAATTCTATATCTAGTAGTTTTGTTTCTTTTTCTTCAGGAGGATATTTAAAAGCAATAGCCCAACGTGGTACTTTAGCAGTATTTCCTAGTTGCGCTCTTTGATCGTAATTATCAATCTTCACAACAGCCCCATCTATATCATATCCTAGTTGATCTCGCTGTTCACCAATTTCTTGAATAGCTTGCCAAACTTCATCACTTGTTTTACATACACGATAATTATCAATGATTTTCATTCCTTGTTGTTTTAAAAACTCATATCCTTGACTGTGAGTTAGAATTTCTTTACCTCGAATATCTTGAATATTAAAAATAAACATTGATAAATTTCTTTCTTTAGTAATCCGTGAATCTAATTGTCTTAATGTTCCTGCAGCACAGTTTCGCGGATTCGCAAAAAGTTTTTTCCCATTTAATTCTTGTACTTCATTGACTTGATCAAAGGCTTGATTTGTCATATAAACTTCACCACGGACTTCTAAATATTCAATCGGTTCCTTTAGTTTTTTTACAACATCTTTAATAACTCTCGCATTAGCCGTTACATCTTCACCTTGAATAATGCCATCACCTCTGGTAATAGCTGTTGTCAGTATTCCTTGTTCATATCTTAAGGCCATAGAAAGACCATCAATTTTGTATTCTACTACAAATGTAGGATCTACAAGTTGTTCTTGCATTGAAAGTACAAATTCATCTACTTCTTCTTTAGAAAAAACATCTTGTAAAGATAGCATAGGTACACGATGTCTAATCAATACACCCGCTTCCCTTTTTGCTGTACCACCAACATGTTGTGTAGGTGAATCAGGAGTAACATAATCAGGATGATTCTTCTCAATCTGTTTTAATTCTTGCATTAACATATCGTATTCATAATCTGAAATTTCCGGATTATCCTGATTATAATAACGATCACTATGATATTCTATTGTCTTTTTTAATTCTTCATATTTCTTTAAATCATCCATTTTTTCATTCCTCCATATACCTTTCTATTATATCAAAATCCCCACTTAGAGAAAAGATATAACTCTTTAAAATAAAAACATGGAATTTTCCATGTTTTAGTTCATTTTCTTGATTTCACCACAAGCTATTTTCATACCTGAATCTCCTGCAGGCTGACTTTTAAAATCATCTGCATGTTCATGAATAACTAAAGTATGACCAATTATATCTGATGGTCTAAATTTATCAATAAATATCATAGCCCATGCAGTACCATGACTAGCAAAGATAGGTGGTAAATCACCTATATGGTACGGATGATCTTGCTTAGTTGGATTAAAGTGTCCTAATGTTTTTTCATAAGGAATAGCAGTATCATTAATGCAAGTTTTACCTTCATGGACATGGAAGCCAAAAAAAGCATGATTCTCTTTTTCACCTGTCGGTAAACCACTGATTTGATAAACCATTAAGGTCCCATCAAACATATTAAAGAAACTGACTGTCCCTTCTATTTTATTTCCTTTTATCAAAGCATAAGCCTGTGGATTATTTTCTATTGCTTTTAACATCATCATTGTTAATTTTGATTGTTTTACTTTCATTATCTCACCATTATAGATTATGTTAAGCAATCAAAATTATGTATTAATTCGTTAAACGTTTTAATGCTTTATGATTAGCCATTAAAGATTTTAAGCCAACAGGTAATTCAAAAGCAATATCTAGAATAGTTTTATTGACTTTAACAACAACACCTTTACCAAATACATCATGCATGACTAAATCACCAACTTGCCAGTCCGTGACTTCATTATTACCTATCATTTCCTCTTTAGTAGGTCCTGTTTGTATATAATCACTTGTTTTATAACGTGGTCTTGCGCCACTATGCACAATACCTTCATTACCAATTTCATCTACAAATCGACTTGAAATTTTAGGCGAATCCGTTACAAAACTGAATCCTTCACTATCGGTTAAGAATAATTGTTTTTTAGCTCTCGTAAAGGCTACATACGCTAATCTTCTTTCCTCTTCTAAACCTTCATCGCCACTTTCAGACATACTTCTAAAACTTGGAAAAATGCCTTCTGATAAACCTAAAACAAAGACATAATTAAACTCAAGTCCTTTAGCCATATGAATTGACATTAATGATACATATTGGCTTTCATCTTCAACATCGTTATCAGTATATAATGATATATCTTGTAAATAGTTTTCTAAAGTAGCTGTATCTGGATTAGCAACTTGGAAATCATATATTGAACGTTGTAATTCATGAATATTATCAATACGATTATCTTCTAAATCTCTTTTTAACATTTCTAAATAACCAACATCGATCATCAGTTGTTCAAACATTTCATGTAATGGTTTTTTAGATTGTTTCGCTGTTTCAATAGCTTCAACTAAATTTCTAACTTCCTTTTTAGCTTTAGATGACAAACGAATTTCATCACTATGTAAAGTTAAAGCTTCATAAAGGCTAATTGAATAATTTAAAGCCACATTTTGAATGTTTTCCAATGTCTTTTTACCAATTCCTCTAGCTGGTACATTTATTATTCTTTCAAAAGCTAAATCTTCATCACTATTAACTAAACGAAGATAGCTTAAAGCATCTTTAACCTCTTTACGACTAAAGAATTTCAAACCACCAAAAATACGATAATCAATTCCTTTACGAATTAATACTTGTTCAATAACTCGTGATAAATAGTTTGCTCGATATAAAATAGCAAAATCACGATAATTGACACCTTCTTCATTATTAATAATATCTTCTATCTTATTAGCAATCCAGTTTGCTTCTTCTTCTTCACTTTTAGCGACATAATGAACAACATCTTCACCGCCAGTTTGATTTGTATATAAATCTTTTTCTAAACGATTTCTATTTTTACGAATTAAGTTATTCGCTACATTTAAGATATTTCCTGTTGAACGATAATTTTGATCTAGAATAACAGTATGATTAGGTTTAAAGTCTTTATCAAAATTAAGAATATAGTTTACATCAGCCCCTCTAAAACTATAGATTGTCTGATCAGGATCTCCAACAACACATACTTTAGCATTTTGGCTTAACAAATGAACAAGATGATATTCTATTTCCCCTACATCTTGAAATTCATCAACATGAATATACTGGAATTTACGTTGCCATTTTTCTAATATTTCAGGATAATGATCAAATATATAGACCGTTTTTAATAATAAATCATCAAAATCTAATAAAAAATGATCTTCTTTATATTGTTCATATGCTTCATAAACTTTTGCTTTTTTAGTTTCACCAGCAAAATTACCAGCTAATTCTAAAGCTCTTTGTGGTGATACTCGGGCACATTTGTATCCTGATATTGTATTAATCATATTTTTTATTGAAAAAACTTTAGGGTCAATTTCTAGTTGATTATAAATCTTTTTTAATAAAGCTTTTTGGTCTTCTTCATCCATAATGGTAAAATGACTAGGATAATTTAAGACATTAATATGCGCTCTTAAAATACGAACACATAAAGAATGAATGGTACAAATAAGTGAGCCTGTTGCTTGAACACCAATTAATTTTTGAACCCTTTCTTTCATTTCATTTGCAGCTTTATTGGTAAAGGTAATTGCCAGTATAGAACGTGGATCAATACCAATATTTTCAATCAAATAAGCGATTCGATAAGTCACAACTCTTGTTTTTCCTGATCCAGCACCAGCAATAATACGAAGATGACTATCTAAATAAGTTGCTGCTTGATATTGATTTTCATTTAATACACTTTTTAAATCCATAGACTTCCCTCCGTCCTTACATTATATATGAAGATTGTATTTTTAGATAGAAAAAGTTTCTTATTTCTAAGAAACTTTTTATTTTTTAATATTGATGAGACAATCCTACAATGTCATTAATATCTTTAATTCCCATTGCATCAAGCTCATCATTTAAATCTTTAATGATTTTATCACAAGCATAAGGATCAATTAAGTTTTGACAACCAATGGCCACTGCATCAGCCCCAGCAATCATCATTTCAATAACATCTTTAGCACAACTAATACCACCCATACCAATAACAGGTATATTGACTGCTTTAGAAACTTGATGAACCATTCTTAAAGCAACCGGGAAAATAGCTGGTCCTGAATAACCACCTGTCCCATTGGCAATAATTGGTTTTCCAGTTTTTAAATTAAAACGCATACCAATTAAAGTATTAATCATCGTAATACCATCTGCTCCTGCTGCTTCTACAGCTTTTGCCATAGCGACAATATCAGTAACATTAGGTGATAATTTAACATAGACTGGTTTTTGACTCACTGCTTTCACTTTTTTAGTTAATTCTGCAGCCATCTCTGGATTCGTTCCAAATTGAATACCCCCACAATGAACATTAGGACATGAGATATTCAATTCCAAAGCACCGACCATATCATGAGTTGAAAGACGACGTGCACATTCAACATAATCATCTGGAGAGCTTCCACCAATATTAGCGATAACTTTATCATGATAAACTGGTCTTAATTTTTCTAATTCTTCATTCATAACAGCTTCAACCCCAGGGTTTTGTAAACCAATAGCATTTAATAAACCACTTGGTCCTTCAGCAATACGTGGTAAAGGATTACCATAACGGGGTTCTAAAGTTGTTCCTTTAATCATGATACTTCCTAATACGTTAATATCATAAAATTTTGTAAATTCATAACCAAATCCAAATGTTCCACTGGCAGGAATAACTGGATTTTTCATTTCTAATCCTGGTAAAGATACTCTTAAATTAGCCATTTACAATCACCTCTTCACTTACTAAAATTGGTCCTTCTACACAGATTCGTTTATAAGGTTTTGTTTTCACTTTGCATGAACATCCCATACAAGCACCAAAACCACATCCCATACGAGCTTCAAACGATAATTGCCCATGTTCTGGATAATTCATTACTAAAGCATCTAACATAGGTTCTGGTCCACATGTATAATATTGATCAAAAGTTAAGTTATTTGCTTTAATAACATCGACAACTGTTCCTTTTGTTCCTAATGATCCATCCATTGTCGCTACAAATACATCACCAAATTCTTTGAATTTATCTTGATAGAAAACATCTTTAGCACTATTAAATCCAAGGACTGTTGTAACTTCAATACCTTGTTTTTTTAATTCTTTTCCTAATTTATATAATGGTGGTGTTCCTAGTCCTCCACCAATAAGTAAGGCTTTTCCTTCTTTAATTGTAAAACCATTACCTAATCCAATTAAACAGTCTAAAGTATCACCAATTTCTTTATTTTTTAAGATTTCTGTTCCTTGTCCCACAACTTTAAAAACAATCACAATTGTTTCATCATCATAATCACTAATAGACATAGGTCTTCTTAAATAAGGTTGTAAACTATCATTAATCTTAATATTAATAAATTGTCCAGGTTGTTTAATATACTTGGCCCCATCACCTTTTAAAACCATCTCATAAACATCATCAGCAATATTTTTAATGCTTTCTATTTTCATCATTCCCTGTAAATTAGCCATAATTTCCTCCTACATTTCTTCTATCTTTCCATCAATAATACTGTATTTTAATAAACCATAGCATTCTGTATTTAAAAATGGTGTATTTTTTGCTTTAGAATACAATGATTCTTCAGTAATCATGTACTTAGCATTTAAATCAAAGATAGCGATATTAGCATCTTTTCCTACTGCTAAATCATGATCTAAACCAATCACCTTTGCTGGTTGAATTGTCATCGCTTTAATGACTGTTTCTAAGTCTAGTAAACCTTTTTTTATCAAGTATGTATACATTAAAGAAAAAGCATGCTGATTTCCAATAATACCAAATGGTGCTTGATCAATTGGTTTATTTTTTTCTTCAAAGGCATGAGGTGCATGATCTGTAGAAATACAAGATACAGTACCATCTTTAATTCCTTCAATTAAAGCATTTAAATCTTCTTTACTACGTAAAGGTGGATTCATTTTATAATTAGGATTCAAGTTCTTAATATTATCTTCTGTTAAAATCAAATGGTGAGGGCAAGCTTCACCGCTTACTGGTAATCCTTTAGCTTTAGCTTCTTTTAATGCTTGAACTGTTTCTTTAGTTGAGATATGACAAATATGATAACGATTATGAATTTTCTCAACTAATTTTAAATCTCGAGATGCTTGTTTATATTCAGAAGCATTATTAATACCAACAAGATGATTTTCTTTAGAAACTCTACCTAAATTAATACAAGCTCCTGGTTGAAGTTCACTTTCATCTTCACAATGTGCAACAATAATACTTTCATATTTTTTAGCTTCTTTCATAGCTTGTTCCATCATGTCTTGACTTTGAACGCCTTTTCCATCATCTGAAAATCCCATCACAATATCACTTTGATGATTAGCCTTAAAATCCACCAATTCTTTTCCTTTTAATCCTTTAGTAATCGCACTATAAGTATAAGTATGTATACAACTATCTTTAGCTACACGTTGTTTAAAATCTGCAATTGTTTCCATATTATCCATGCATGGTAATGTATTAGCCATCGCTACAATATGACTATAGCCACCATGTTTAGCTGATAATGTTTCTGTCTTAATCGTTCCTTTATGTTCAAATCCTGGTTCTCGTAAGTGAACATGTAAATCAACTAATCCGGGGATAACGAGTAATCCTTTTGCATCAATGGTGTGTTCACCTTCTAAATGTTTTCCTACTGCACTTATTTTTTTATCAGTAATTTCTACATCTAATGATTGAATTTTTCCTTGATAAAATACTTGTCCATTTTGAATAACTGTTTTCATAAACCCTCCTTATAAAAAAACATATCAATAACTTGATATGTTAAAAATAAATGTAAAAAGAGTGATCATTTAGAATTGTCAAAGCTACCTTTGTTTCCATCATCATCACTCTCCCTTTGTTTTTTAATATAACACATACTCGTATATCAGACAATATATAAACTTTATTGATCTTTGAATTTTTCTTTCATTGCTGTTTCTACACATGGTGGAACAAGCCCTTCTAATGAACGATGATGACTTGCCATTTCTTTAATAGCTGAAGATGAAATAAAAGAATGTGAAGGTCTTGTCATAAAAAAGACCATATCTACATCAGCATCTAAATGCTGGTTAGAAAACGCAAGCTGTAGTTCATATTCAAAATCCATAGTCGCACGTATACCACGTACCAATATTTGACTTCCTACACTTTTAGCATACTCTACTGATAACATATCAGTCGCATCAATGATGACATTGTCATACTCTTTTGTTGCTTCTTGCAATAATATTTTTCTTTCCTCTACACTAAACATTCCTTTTTTATTAGGATTTTTACATATTGTAACATAGAGTTTATCAAATACACGACTTGCTCTTTCAATAATATCTAAATGACCATTCGTAACGGGATCAAACGTACCCGTATAGACTGCTATTTTTTCTTTCATTTTTTAATCCTCTTTGTAACGATAAATATTTAAAGCTGTAATTCCATATTGATGCTTTTTAATGAGTTCTAATCCACTAATAGGCAGAAAAGTCACTTCTTTTAATTCTTCTATCATAATTAAAGCACCATCTTTCAATTCATGATTTTCTACTAATGTTTTTAAAATGCCGTCAACTAACCCTTTACCATAAGGAGGATCTAAAAATACTAAATCAAATTTAATATTTTCCTCACTAAAACGCTTTAAAGCTCGCTGATAATCCATTTTATAAACATACGCATTTTCTAATTTTAATAATGTAAAATTCTCTTTAATTGTTTTAAAAGCCTCATATTGTTTATCTACTGTATAAAGACAATCACAACCTCTAGACATTGCTTCTATACCAAGACCACCGCTACCACCAAATAAATCTAATACTGTTCCACCATTAAAATAAGGTCCTATCATATTGAACATATTTTCCTTATTACGATCTGTCGTAGGTCTCGTTAAATTTGTCTTAGGCACTTTTAATTGTCGACTTTTGTATTTTCCTGCGATTACTCTCATAAATTTATCCCCGTCATATCTAAAGAATCACTAATGCCATTAAAAACTATATGAGTAACATGCGCTAATAAATCATTTAACTCATGATAACATTGATAATAGTTTTGAATGATATCATCACTTGCCATTTGCATTTTAATATCTTTCAATTCTTTTCTAATTTTAGAATTGTCTATGTACTGATCAAACTGTTTTAACTCATTTAATTTTGATAAAACAGTTTGATATTGTATTAATAATTGATGTACATCTTCACGTTCTAAAAGTTTAGATGCTTCTATAAAATTAATATAACGTTGATCTTCTTTAATAGCACAAACAAGATTATCAATTTTTTCATTCATTTTAACATCTCCATCATTTGAATAAATAAAGATAGCTTATCTAATTTATCAATTAATTCATTATTTTGTTTTTGTTTCATTTCTTCTAACAAATCTTGATATCTTTCAGGATATCTTGATAAAACGATATACCATTGAGGATGATATCGTAAATACATATAAACATCATTTTTCGTCATACCAATGATCCTTTGCATCATTTTTACTCATTAAAGAATTAACCATATTTAATACTTTTTCAATAGACTGTAAAGAAGATGCTAAACCGTCGAAATCAATATTCTTGACAATATCCATAAAATGTAATTGATCATTTTGACGATTAAGATAAGGTTTAAAAAAATCATCTTTAGGTCCATATAAAGTATAAATTTCATAAATCTGTTGCCAAGTATATTTTTTACTTACAACATCATCTTTAATAGAAGGTATTGTTTTTAAAAAAGATTTAAATGATTCAAGATTATCCACAACTTTCACCTCATCATATTATATGTTAATAAGATGCATCGGTGCGCAGTTTATCTTTGTTATAACGAGCAATAATGGATTGACATATTCCAATCCCCATTAAAGTAGCCAGTGTTGATGATCCTCCATATGAAACGAGTAACAAAGGGACTCCTGTCATTGGTATCATTCCAGAAATTCCTCCTAAATTAACAAACAAATGTAAAAAGAAATAAGAGGCAACACCTGTTAAAATAATACGTGAACGATTATCTTGAATTTTATCAGCATATTTTAATAATCTAAAAATAATAATAGCTGTAGGAATAATAATAAACGCTAAACCTACGATTCCTAGTTCTTCATATATAATAGCACCAATAAAATCATTATGAGATTCTGATATATAGTCATATTTTTGAATAGAATTTCCAAAACCTCTACCAAATAGTTGACCATTAGCAAAAGCAATCATTGAATTTAATAATTGCCATGAATCACCATAAATATTTTCTAATGGATTAAGCCAAGTTGTAATTCTCGCTAATTGATAGCTTTGCAAAAAGAACTTTGCCACTATAAGACCAACAACAATACAAGCAATAACTGCAATCCAAATAATCTTTTTATATGTTTTATAATAAGGTCTCGTCGTAACCATAAAACAAATAAAACAAATAGCTGCTAAGATCGCAGTTGAACCAAAGTCATGCTGTACCCCTATTCCAATAATAGCTACAAATAACATCATTCCTATCGGTTTAATAACACAATCAATAAGTTTCTTTTTATAAAACTGTTTTTTTAATTCATTCGTTCTAAATTTTCCTTTAACCACAAAAGCTGCATCTGTTTCTGTTAAAAAGTAAGATAAAATTAAAATCATGGCAATCTTCATGAACTCCGCCGGTTGAATAGTTATCGGTCCTAAATGGATCCAAGCATAAGATCCTTTCGTTCTCCACAAGCGGCATACGCACATTGAAGCAATACCTATCCAATAAACGAGTAAACTCGTACGATGATTAACCCAACGATTATCAAATTTTTTTGATAAAATCATCATAGCTATAATTCCAATGACTGCATATGCAGCCTGCATTCCCATGTTTTTAAGGACAAAGTTTAAGCCCTTTGAAGAAACAGCTCCTACAGAAGCTGAACCAATCATGACAATTCCAAAACAAATTAAAACACTTACAGCACCATAAATGGTTTTATCTGCTCCTTTTTTCTTAAAAAAATTACTGAATTTTCTATTAATCTGATTCATTTTATTTTCCTAATTTAATCCAATCATTTTCAAGACTTGCTTTATATACTTGATAGATTGAATAAGATGAAACTTCTTTGAATTGTTGATCAATTTGTTTTTCTTCGCTTTTGCTTTGAACGACATTTTTAAATTGACGATAAGCTTTCATAAATTCTTCTTTACTAATTCCTTGTTCGTAAGCTTGTTCAACAGCGTTATATAATGCCATAACATCAATAATATCTTCTGTTGACCATGTATAATCTAATGGATAATTGTAATCCATAATTTCACCCCATTTCTTGAACATTATATCTTAAATAAACTAAAAAATAAACTTAATTAGGACATTATCCCTAACAAATCTCCCATTTAAGAATAATATGTACTAGAAGGAGGGATCAAGATGAACTGTGGTTGTAACTTTGCTAGCTGTAACCCATTTGGCTGCGGTGGATGTTCCTCATGTGGTAGCGCCATGCCTTTATCATCATTTGGATGCAACAGTGGATGCAGTTGGTTTGCGATTGTCTTAGTTGTATTCTTATTATTAATCATTTGTGGAAATTCAAGAATTCATCCTTAATGTATTAATATCACCTCAAAATGTGCTATAATGACCAAGTAATGAGGTGATAGTATGTTATTAATGAAAGATATTATAAATGATCAAAACAAATTAATTAGAACAATATCAAAAGAGGTATCTTTACCTCTTAGTAAAGAGGATCATGACTTATTAATGGAAATGCATGAATTCCTTGTAGCCAGTCAAGATGAAGAATTATCTGAAAAATATAATTTACGTCCTGCTGTTGGAATTGCTGCTATTCAATTAGGAATTCCTAAAAGAATGTGTGCTATTCACGTGTTAGATTATGATGAAAACGGAGAACCTACAAAATCAACTGATTATGCCTTAGTCAATCCAAAGATTGTTTCATATACTCAAAAACAATCTTATTTAAAAACTGGTGAAGCTTGTTTATCAGTAGACGAAGATGTTAAAGGTTATGTACCTCGTCATGCTAAAGTCACAATTGAAGGTTATGATGCTTTAACTGATCAAAATGTTTCTATTGTTGCTCGTGGTTTTTTAGCCATTTGTTTACAGCATGAATTAGATCATTTTGATGGCGTTCTTTATTACGACCATATTAATAAAGATTATCCATTAGTACCAATTGAAAATGCAATGGTCATTGAATAAAAACAGACTTCAAAAATTGAAGCCTGTTTTTTTATTTAATTTTCCAAATAGTCAATGATTTAGGTGGTAAGCAACTATCATGACTACCTAATAACGTTTCAAATGATTGTACATTAAAAATATCTGGACATTGGTAATTTTGATCATCTATATTTAAAGCAATAATCATTCTTTGTTCCCTAGTGGTTCTTTCAAATACAAACTGACGATTGGTAAGTACCAATTCATGATAATTGCCATGACTCAAAGCTGGATATTGATTTCTTAAAGAAATCAATTTTTTTATATAATCAGTCAGTTCATTAGCTAAAGGTTCACTGATGGCAGGTCTTAAAGCATCATCACTTCCTTGACCCTTTACTCCTTTTTGCCCCCACTCACTACCATAATAAAGACATGGTATTCCTGGTAATGTAAGAAGCATTCCAAAAATAAGTGGTAATTTGTCTAAGTCAGTTAATTGACTAGCAATTCTTGTTACATCATGATTATCAACAAAAGTAAATAAACTTTGACCTTTATACATTTCACCATAATTACGTTTTAGAGTATGTGCTATTTCAAACATATTAAGCGAATTAAAAGAAGACCATAATCCTTTAAAACCAGGATAATCAGTAATACTATCTAGATGCGCTTCACTAAACATATAACCTGCATTATCTCCTAATACTTCTCCTAGTAAAAAGAAATCTGATTTTAAATTTCGACAACGTTCTTTTAACATAGCCATAAACCATCTTGGTAAACTGTAGGCAACATCTAAACGTATACCATCAATATTAAACTCATTAATCCACATATCAACAGATTCTAATAAATAATTTTGCACTTCTGTATTATCTAGATTTAATTTTACTAATTCATAATGTCCTTCCCATCCTTCATAATAAAAGCCATCATGATAAGGTGAATCACCATCAAAAGATAAATAAAACCAATCTTTATATTGACTTTGACTATGATGTTGTAAAACATCTTTAAAAGCAAAAAAGCCCCTTCCAACATGATTAAAAACACCATCTAATACAACTTTTATAGATGCTTGATGAAATAATTCAATTAATGATTTTAAATCCTCATTTGTTCCTAGTCTTTCATCAACTTTGCGATAATCTCTTGTATCATAACCATGATGATCACTAGAAAAAACCGGATTAAAATAAACTGCTTTAATACCCAAATCCTTTAAATAAGGAATAAATGTTTGAATTTGATTTATTCTTGAAACACATTGACCATCATTATCTTGAGGTGCATTAACCATATTTAAAGGATAGATTTGATAAAATACACTATCTTGATACCACATATACGTACCTCCTATATCTATTATAACAAATTACTGACATTTATATTATGAAATATGCTATTATATAATAAACAGGAGGTGTTTTTTATGACACACAAAATCATTACTCTTACAAGAGAATATGGTTCAGGAGGAAGACTCATCGCTAAAAAAGTTGCTGAAAAATTAAATATTGCTTTTTATGATAATGAATTAATCGATGAAACAGCCAAACAACTAGGTATTGATATTGATACAATTAGAAAAGTAGCTGATAAAAAATCTTCAAGCTTTGCCTATTCTATTAATACAACACCTGCTTTGCTTCCTATTAATGACCAGGTTTATACTACACAAGCTAAAATCATTAAACATCTAGCAGATCAAGAAGATTGTATTATTGTTAATGGATGTGCTAATTATATCTTAGATGATTATCCTCAAGTGCTTAAAATCTTTGTTCATGCTCCTTTAGAATCTCGTATTCAACGTGTAGAAAATGAATATCATGAACAACATCAAGATACTAAAAAATATGTATTGAAAAAAGATAAAAATCGTAAAAATTATTATAATTACTATACAACAAATACTTGGGGTAATTTAAAAGATTATGATTTATGTATTAATAGTGATATGGGATTAGATAATATTGCTGATTTGATTGTTCAAGTTTATCAAAGTGGTAGTTTATGGCGTAAAGAAGAAGGGAAATCTTAACGATTTCCCTTTTATTTTGGCATTACATATTCAAAAACGTGTGTGCCTTTTAATAAATTCATTTTATTAAAAAGTTCTTTAACTACTTTTCGATCAATTCTACCTATTTTATGATAACGTTCTGGGTTATCAACCAAATAAAATAATTGATTATTCTTTTCATTGTATTGATCATGATAAATATCTAGGAATAAAGTATATGGCATAAGTTCAATAATTCCTTGTGTAATATCAGTAACAATACAATGCGGATGCTCTAATTCAATGTTTTGATTATCTATTAAATGATCGATGACTAAAATATCTCCAATTGCTATCATGATATATCCCCCTATTTTCTTTTATCATACTAAAATATGATAAATATTCAAGCAATATAAACATTATAATTTATAGAATTGAAAAAGTGTGTCAAATAGTGATATTGAACTCCGTTTTTAGTAATTTCAAAACCAGTTCTTTTAAATCTTTAGCATTTAAAACAATATAATCTGCCAGCTTACCTTTTTGTTTTTCTAATTTATGATTAAACCAAATCGTTTTCCAATGCGCTTTTTTAGCTCCTACAATATCAATTTCATAACCATCACCAATAAACAAACATGTTTCATGTTGAGGATTAGCGTAATCAAAAATACGTTGATCAGGTTTTTCTAAATGGACTTTCGATGAAATAATAATATTTTCTTTTAAAAACCATTTTTCTAAATGTAAAGCATCTATTTTAGCTTGTTGTTTATCTTTAGGACCATTTGTAATAATACCTAGTTCAACATGTAATACCAAGATATCAAGCAATTCTTTTATTTCAGGAATAAGTTCAATTTGTTTTTGATTTTCTTGATAACATTGTTGAAATTTATATGCAAGTTGTTCATCAATGTCATATCCTAATTGTTTTAATGGTACTTGAATACGTTGACAGTAAAATTGCTTAAACGATATTTCATGGTGTGAAGCCTTAATAAAGTTTTGATTGTTATACTGTCTGGATAATTGATAAAGACAATAAATATCTACTGGAAATGAAAAACATTGTTGGTATGCCTTTTTAAAGGGAACGTATTGACTATAAAGGGTATCATCTAAATCAAAGTATATTTTCATAAATTTCTTTAATCAGTTGCATTAAATCAGCTTGTTCATCATTATAAGGCTTATATTGTAAAGCTTCTTGATAATATTGTTTTAATGCTGGATGATTTTCTTTTTTTAATTGACTTAATAATACATAATAGAAATTGAAAGTTTTTTGAGGAAACTGTTTTTTTAATTCACCTAAATATTTATTTGATAACTCTAATGATTGACTTTTTACAAGACAATCATATAAATCACTGACTATTTCACTATATCTAAATGAAAGTTGATATGCTTGATTTAATTGAATCATTAAATCAAGTAATGAGACAATAAAATCTTGATCAGGCTGGATACTTTTTATATCTTGAAATACTCTTGTAATAAAGCCATCAATATCAATCATATAAGAATTAAAAATAACTCCTAAATGATTATTTTTTTCATAATCTTTTAAATGAATAAGTCTTTCTAAAATACTATTTGTTTCTTGAAGTAATTGAAGATAGGACATTTGACTTGATAAAATTGTTTGAATATCTGATACAAGATAAGTTTTATCAGGAACTTGATGAATATCATAATGTTCTTCTATTATTTTTTTAATAAGATAAATAAAAGCATCGTCATCAAAAACTTCATTTTTATTTCCTAAGACATCTAATTGTTGATCATATTTTTCATCATAGTATTGAACTACATCATCAATTTGATATGTCTTTTGATATTGTTTACATACATCCTCTTCTTGAATATCAATATCATTGCTAAGTAATTCCTTTTGAATACTTTGTTTTGTAAGATTTTTAAAAAGTGTTTCTTTTTCTTGTAAGTAAGTATCATAATCTTTATATGTATTTTTTGGGGTATGAATCGTTGTTTTCATATTGACTTCCTTTCTTTATAACTGATAATAATCTAAACAGCAGTTTTCTGGTAAATAGTGATATAAATCATGATTAGAAATATCATGAAAATACGTATAGATTGTTCTAACAATCCCACCATGACATACTAAAAGGACATTTTGATGAGGATATGTTTGTTTGATTTCATCTAGTAACTGATATACTCGATGGATGACTTGGAAATAAGATTCTCCTCCAGGGTAATGAAATCCATGATTCTTTTTTGTTTTTTTAAATCCTCGATTTTTATTTTTAAAGCCTTCATATTTACCAAAGTTAATTTCCTGTAAACGAGGATCAACAATAACTTGCGTACCTACAACTTGATTAATAATCGCAGCCGTTTCTTGTGCTCTTTTAAGTGGCGAAACAATAATGACATCAATTTGTTTTCCTTTTAGCTTCTTTGCTACTGCTGACGCCTGCTTTCTACCTGTATCTGTCAGTTCTACATCACTTATACCACATACTCTATTTTCAATATTATATTGCGTTTGACCATGTCTTGTCACATATAAATTCATCTTATCGCCTCACTTTGTTCAATTTTATACTTTTTAATGTTACAATAAAAAATATAAAATTGAAAGAATGGAGAACAAAAAAATTATGGGCGGAATGTTTGGCGTTGTAAGTCGTCAGGATTGTGTGATGGACTTATTTTTTGGGATTGATTATCATTCTCATTTAGGAACAAAAAAAGGAGGAATGGCTGTTTATGGTGAACGTGGGTTTCAACGTTCAATTCATAATATTTCTAATTCACCTTTTCGTACTAAATTTGACCAAGATATTCATGAAATGAAAGGAAATTTAGGAATTGGATGTATTAGTGATAATGAACCTCAACCATTATTAGTTAATAGTCATTTAGGTAGTTACGCTATTGTTACTGTGGGGAAAGTAGCTAATATGGATCAATTAGTTCAAGAAGCATTTGAACATGGACATAGTCATTTTTTAGAGATGTCTGGTGGGGAAGTGAATCAAACTGAACTAGTAGCATCTCTCATTAATCAAAAAGAATCTATTGTTGAAGGAATTAAAAATGTACATCGTAAAGTAAAAGGTTCTATTACTTTAATGTTAATGACACCTGAAGGTTTATATTTAGCACGAGATAAATTAGGAAGAACACCTTTAAATATCGGAAAAAAAGAAGATGCTTATTGTGCTTCTTTTGAATCTCATGCATATTTAAATTTAGGCTATCATCTTTATAAAGAATTAGGACCTGGAGAAGTTTTATTTTTAGATCATCATGGTATTAAACCATTAGTTAAGGCTAATGATAAAATGCGAATTTGTTCATTTTTATGGGTTTATTATGGTTATCCAACAAGCAGTTATGAAGGAAGAAATGTTGAAGAGATGCGTTATGAATGTGGTAAACTTCTCGCAAAAAGAGATCATGTTAAGACTGATTTGGTAGCCGGTGTCCCTGATAGTGGTATTGCTCATGCAATTGGTTATTCTAACGAATCAAAGACAAGATATGCTAGACCATTTATTAAATATACACCGACATGGCCTCGTTCGTTTATGCCAACGATTCAATCAGATCGTAATTTAATCGCAAAAATGAAGTTAATACCAATTCCTAGTTTAATCAAAGATAAATCATTATTATTAATTGATGATTCGATTGTAAGAGGTACCCAGTTAAGAGAAACAACTGAATTTTTATATCAAAGCGGAGCTAAAGAAGTGCATATTAGACCAGCCTGTCCACCAATTGTGTTTGGATGTAAGTATTTGAATTTTTCAAGAAGTACCAGTGAGATGGATTTAATTACCCGTCGTGTGATTCGTAAATTTGAAGGAGAAAATGATATTCATGTTTTAGATCAATATTGTGATCCTGATAGTCCAAAGTATGAAGCAATGGTTGAAGAAATTAGAAAAGAACTTAATTTTACATCACTACGTTATCATCGTTTAGATGATATGATTGAAGCTATTGGTATTGAACCTTGTAAACTATGTACATATTGTTTTGATGGAAAAGAATAAAGAAGCCAAATGGCTTCTTTTATTTTTTATTGACTCTACTTTCACAATACATGCAACGATAAATTCTTTTTTCTTTATTTGCTAGATAAAAGATTTGATCTAATCCTGGTTCTACTGATGTAATACAACGAGGATTTTTGCATTTTTCAATATTGACTATTTTTTCTGGTAAAGATAATTTTTTCTTTTCTACAATGTTACCATCTTTGATAATACAAACAGTAATATTTGAATCTATGTATCCTAAAACATCTAAATCTATTTCATAATCATTATCAATTTTTAATATGTCTTTTCGTCCCATTTTATTTGATTTAACATTTTTTATAATCGCAACTGAACAGTCTAGTTTATCAAGTCCTAGTGCTTCATAAACTTCCATTGCATTTCCTGCTGTAATATGATCTAAAACAATTCCATTTAAAATACTATCTACTTTCATAATCTTTCTACCTCATTTTCTAATCCTAACATTGTCATAATTAATGCCATTCGCATATATTTTCCATTTGTTACTTGATCAAAATACTTAGCACGAGGATCATCATCAATCTCAGTAGCAATTTCATTAACACGAGGTAATGGATGCATGATAATTAAATCTTTTTTAGAGTTTTCTAATTTTTTCAAATCTAAAATATATGTATCTTTTAAACGGATATAATCTTGTTCATTAAAGAATCTTTCTTTTTGAACACGTGTCATATAAATAATATTAAGTTGATCAATGACATCTTCAATACGTTCAACTTCTTCATATTCTAAATTCTTAGCGTCAAGTAAATCATTTTTTAAATACTCTGGTATTTTTAATTCACTTGGTGAAATAAAAATAAATTTAACTTTCTCATAACGTGATAAAGCTTTTAATAAAGAGTGAACAGTTCGTCCAAATTTTAAGTCTCCACAAAAACCAATTGTAAGATGATCTAAACGTCCTTTTTCTCTTTTGATAGTAAGTAAATCTGTTAAAGTTTGAGTAGGATGATTATGTCCTCCATCACCAGCATTAATTAAAGGAACTTGGCTTTTCATTGATGCGACTAATGGAGCTCCTTCTTTAGGATGTCTCATTGCAATAATATCACAATAAGAAGACACTACACGAATGGTATCAGATACTGTTTCTCCTTTTGATGAGCTACTTGAATTAGCTTCAGAGAATCCTAGTACTTGACCCCCTAAATAAAGCATCGCAGATTCAAAAGATAAACGTGTACGCGTACTTGGTTCAAAGAATAATGTAGCTAATATTTTATGTTTACATACTTCTTGATAGCGAGTGCTATCTTTAATAATATCATTGGCTAAATCAATCAATTGATTGATTTGTTCAACTGATAAATCAATTGGGTCTATTAAATATTTCATGATTACACTCCTTTTATTTTTTTATTATTATATCACAAACTTATTAATAAAAAATGCTTTTTAATCAGTATTGCAAATAACTATATCAAATCCTTATATTTTATTGTAGTATAAAAATATGAGGAAGTGATATAAATGAAAATCATGATTGCAAGTGATTCATATAAAGGAAGTTTATCTTCTAAAGAAGTAGCTCATTATATAAAGAAAGGAATTTTAGACGTTTTTCCCCACTGTCAAGTTGATCAAATAATGATTGGAGATGGTGGCGAAGGTACTGCTTTTAGTATCATTGAACAAACTGGTGGTCGTTTAATCACAATCAATACTTATAACGCTTTAAATCAACCTATCAAAGCAACTTATGGGCTTTTAAAAAAGGATTGTGCTATTATCGATATGGCAAGTGCTTCAGGATTAACCTTAGTTAAAGAAAATAATGTCTTAAAAGCTAATACTTATGGTACAGGATTACTTATCAAAGATGCTTTAAACCAAGGATGTAAAACAATCTATTTAGGAATCGGTGGTAGTGCCACTAATGATGGTGGTATCGGTATGGCTCATGCCTTAGGCATCCGCTTTTTAGATTGTCATCAAGAAGAACTTGAACCCATCCCGTTAAACTTACCATTAATTGAAACAATTGATATGGAAAACTTTGATCAACGTGTCTTCAATACGCAATTTATTATTATGTGTGATGTATCAAATCCTTTATGTGGTCCTCAAGGTGCAAGTGCCATCTTTGGTCCTCAAAAAGGTGCAAAATGCCAAGATATCAAATTTTTAGATCAGGGATTACAACATTTAGCCAATGTAGTCAAAAAGACATTTCATCAAAATTATCAAGACTTACCTGGTGCCGGCGCTGCTGGTGGCTTAGGTTTTGGACTTGTTGCTTTTTGTCATGGTCAATTACATTCAGGTATTGAAACCATTTTAAAAATTCTTGATTTTGAAGACAAAATAAAAGATTGTGATCTTGTGATTACAGGTGAAGGTTGCCTTGATTACCAATCTATCTATGGAAAAGTCCCAATAGGTGTTGCTTCTATCGCTAAAAAGCTTAATATTCCAACTATTGCGATTGCTGGATCAATTGGAGAAGAGATTGAACCTGTTTATCAATACCTTGATGCAATAGAGAGCAGTGTTGTACGTCCTGGTTCCTTGTCTGATGCAATCAACCAAGCATCAAACAATGTTTATCAAGCTACAATACGCATCATGAAAAGCATGGCTTTAGGAATGACATTAACAAAAAAATGATTCTATATGAACTAGTCAAGTAAAAGTAGACTAGAGTGTTTTTACTCTTTGTCTACTTTTATCATATCACTACATATTGAATCATTTTTTTGTTGAATAAGAAAACTGGCAATGGCTACACCTATAATGATAATATAACCGATAATACTATAAATATCGGGAATTTGATTTAATAAAATAAATCCTAAAATAGCCGCAAATAAGATTTGCGTATAATCATAAACTGAAATATCTCTTGCTGGAGCATAAGTATAAGCGGCTGTAATTGAAAATTGTCCCCCTGCTGCCATCAATCCAGCCAACAATAATAAACCTAATTGTGAAAGTGTCATGGGTACATAATGGAAAATTAAATAAGGGACAACTGATAAACAAGAAAAACATGAAAAGAAAAAGACTATTTTCGGTCCTGGTACACCCTGTTTTCCTAATTGACGCACACAGGTATAAGCAATTCCTGCTCCCATAGCGCCTAATACTCCAATAAGTGAATCAATTTGATTCATAAAATGAACAGTAGGTTTAATTACAAATAAAGCCCCGATAAAGGCAATAACAATCGATATTTTTTGTACGCGATTCGCTTTTTCCTTTAAAAATAATGAAGAAAAAATAATAACAAAAAATGGTGACAATTTATTAAGCATTGATGCATCGCTTACTAGAAGATGATCTACAGCATAAAAATTACATAATATTCCTAAAGTACCAAAAGTACTTCTTAATATAAGCATTGGTAAATCTTTTGTATTATATTTAAAATCATTATGATCTTTAATTAAAATAATTAAAGCAAATAAAGCGGCAATAAGATTTCTAAAAAAACTCTTTTGAATAGAAGGCAAATCTCCTGATAATTTAACAAAAACATTCATTGCTGCAAAAAAGAATGCAGCAAAAATAATACAAACCATTCCTTTTTTCGTATTTTTCATTTTAAAACTCCTTTACATGTAAATGAATATACTAAAAAAATGAACTCATGTCTAATAAAAAAAGAGCTTTCGCTCTTTTATTCATCAATTTTAACGACTTGATGAGCTTGTAAACCACGATCTCCTTCAACAAGTTCAAACTCAACTTTTTGTCCTGGATCAACAGTTTTAAATCCTTCTTGAACAATTTGTGAGTAATGGAAGAAAATATCTCTTTCTTCACCTTCCATGTTAATAAATCCAAATCCTTTGTCTTTATTAAAGTTTTTAACAATTCCAATAGCCATGATAACTTCTCCTTCTAAAAAATATTTCTATAATTATCTTACTACAATTCATAAAGATAGACAACATAAAATTGTAAGCGTATTCAGTTAACTATCAATTTCCATCACAATTTTGACATTATTTTGTTTTTCTAAAAAATGTCCTAAATCACTTGGAGTAATCATTTTTTGATTAAAAACCGTAGATACCTGATCTATTTTTAAATTAATTTTAAGTAATGCATAGTATATGAGTTCACTGCAATATAAAGCTTGATCATCAAATGTCTTCATAGCATAGTCATAAGGTGTTCCTAAATAGTCCATTGCACCATTGATATATTGACACTTTAAAGCTGAATCAATAGTAAAACGATAGACAATAAACGATTTTAAAAATGAATCGTTTTCTAAATTAGCCATTTGTTTTAATTCTCGAATCTTTACGCCTGTACTATTGGCATCAACTATCAAGATTTCATTACCTAATTTATAATACTTTAAAATTTCTTGATAGTATTTTTGATTTGAATTATAAACACTTGTAAATTGTTGTTTAGTGCCAATATAGATTAAACTATGTTTCCATTTACCAGGAATGGCAAAACTACTTAAATAATGAGTATGTTCTAAATTGATAATATCCCCACATTCAAATTGATTAACATAGTTCAATAATTGACTATACGTAATATGCGTATTTTGACTGACTACTTTTTGATCTTTTGGTTTGTCTAAATAAAAAGAGCAGGTTAACAAACCTGCTACAATGATCATGAATAAAATCTTTGTGATTTTTCCTTTCATTATTTCACCTAGTCTTTAAGCATGCTGAGTGCAACACGTTGTTTTTTTAAATCTACATCTATAACTGATACTTCAACGATATCACCAATGCTTAATTTATCTAGTGGATGTTTAATTCTTTCATGCGATATTTTAGAAATATGCACTAATCCGTCATTTTTTAACCCAATATCAATAAAGGCACCAAAATCAACTACATTTCTGACCGTTCCTTCTAATGTCATACCTACTTTTAAATCTTCAATATGAAGAATATCTTTCTTTAATTGTGGTGTAGCGTATTCATCACGAGGTGAACGATTAGGTTTTATTAAACTATCAATGATATCCTCTAATGTATATTGGTCAATTTCAAGATGTTTTATAACATCTTCTTTTAAAATATGATCTAAGGCTTCTTTGATTTCTGGTGTACCTAAATCATCTAAAGATAATCCTATTTCTTTTAATAACGCTTGTGTTTGTTCATAGTTTTCAGGATAAATAGCTGTGTTATCTAAAGGATTATTGGCATCAGGAACACGTAAAAAACCAATTGCCTGTTCGTATGTTTTTGCTCCTAATTTTTTTACATTTTTTATTTGCTGACGATCTGTAAATTTACCATATTCATTACGATAAGCAACAATATTACTTGCTACTGAAGCGTTTAAACCTGCTACATATTGTAATAGCGATTGTGAAGCAGTATTGATATCAACACCTACATTATTCACTGTTTTTTCTACGACGAAGTCTAACTGCTCTTCTAATTCCTTTTGCGGAATATCATGTTGATATTGTCCTACTGAAATAGCTTTAGGTTCAATTTTTACTAATTCAGCTAAAGGATCTTGTAATCTTCTGGCAATAGATACTGCTGATCTTTCTTCTACATGAAGATCAGGAAATTCTTCTTTAGCAAGTTTACTTGCAGAATAAACTGAAGCACCAGCTTCACTGACAATCGCAAAATCTACATCTAAATGATTTTCTTGAATCAATTTAGCGATAAATGCTTCTGTTTCTCTTGATGCTGTCCCATTTCCTATAGCGATAATTTCAACATGATACTGTTGAATTAATTTTAAAAGTAATTGTTTTTCTTTATCATAGTTATTTTTAGGGATAGTAATAAATACTTTATCAATATGTAATACTTTCCCTGTTGTATCTACTACTGCGAGTTTACATCCTGTACGATAAGCTGGATCAACTCCTAAAACGATTTTATTTTTTAAAGGTGCTTGCATTAATAGATTTTCTAAGTTGACGGAGAATACTTTTAATGCTTGCTCATCTGCTTTTTGTGTCAATTCCTTGCGTACTTCTCTTTCAATTGAAGGAAAAAGTAAGCGACGAAAACTGTCAGTAACTGCTTCTAATAAATAGTCATTCGCCTTGCTTTGACGCTGATGAGTTACTCCTCGATAAATATACTGAATAAAATAATCTTGGTCTACTTCAATGTTAACTTGTATAACCTTTTCTTTTTCAGCACGATTAATAGCTAAAATGCGATGAGATACAATAGATTGGACACGTTCATGGTAATCGTAATACATCTCATATACTTTTTGTTCATCTTGATGTTTTTTCTTTTCAGTTGTTTGCAGTATTCCTCTTTTATAAATCATATCTTTAACAAATTTACGATATTTAATATCATCAGCTACGGCTTCAGCAATAATATCTTTTGCTCCTTGCATGGCTTCTTCTACTGTTGAAACTTGATCATTTAAATATTTATTTGCTTCTTTTAATGGGTCATTTTGAGGTAAAGAAAGTAAAAATTGAGCTAAAGGTTCTAGCCCTTTTGCTTTAGCTTCTGTTGCTTTTGTTTTTCTTTTTTCTTTATATGGTCGATATAAATCTTCAACATCACTTAATTGTTTTGCTTTTAAAATATTTTCTTTTAAAGAAGCTGTAAGCATCCCTTTTTCATCTATTAAACGAATAACATCTTCTTTTCTTTTTAATAAATTAACTTGATATTGATAATATTTATCAATTGTTCTAATTTGGTCTTCATCTAAAGCTCCTGTTTTTTCTTTTCGATAACGGGCAATAAAAGGAACAGTATTGCCTTGTTCTAATAAAGATAACACTGCTTCTACCTGTTTATTTGTGATAGTTAATTCTTCTGCAATTGTTTTAATAATATCTTGATTCATAACTTCTCCTAACGATAATATTCACTAATTGTATAAATGATATCCTGATAGATTTCTTCATTTAAATACTCTTTTAATTCACTTGATTTTACAAAGCGATAATCAGTATGTTCATGAGATAAAATAACATGGTCATCATTTGCTAAACATAAATAACCAATTCCCACAGTTTGGTAATCGCTACGTATCTTTGTAAAAGTATAAGCTGGTTTTACAATATCAATTGTGAGTCCCGTTTCTTCTTTTAGTTCACGAATTAACGCTTGATTCGGTGTCTCACCATATTCTAAACCACCACCTGGTAATTCCCAATAACCTAATCCATCACTTGATGGTCGTACTCTTTTCATTAGTAATATTTTTTTGTTGTAAATAACAATGCCTTTGACTGTAATATGAAATCTTATCTTTTCCATCATGATTCTCCTTTGTATACAGTATATCATACCATTATTTATTAAATTTGTTTAAAAAATATTGTGAAAAATGTATAATATTTTTCGAGGTGATAAAATGATTGATTTTAAAGAAGAAGTCTTAAAAAGAAAAGACCAAATGATTGAAGATATAAAAACACTTTGTGCTATTCCATCTGTTCATGATGAAACAACAGTAGGTGAAAATCAACCTTATGGAAAAGCTTGTCGTCAAGCATTAGATAAAATGCTTGAAATTGGAAAACGTGATGGTTTTGTTACTTTAGATGATCAAGGATATGCAGGTCATATTGATATTGGAAATCACAGTGAATATTTTGGTATTCTTGGACATCTAGATGTTGTCCCTGTTAATAAGGTAGGATGGGATAGTGATCCTTTTGAAGTTGTTATTAAGGATGGTAAACTTTTTGGACGTGGTGTTGCTGATGATAAAGGTCCCCTCATTGCAGGATATTATGCAGCAAAAATAATTCATGATTTAAATTTACCTGTCAAAAAAACAATTCGTGTTATTTTTGGATGCGATGAAGAACGTGGTTCTTCTTGTGTAAGACATTATTTTGAAAATCATGAATATCCATCAATGGGATTTACCCCTGATGCAGAATTTCCTGTTGTTTATGGCGAAAAAGGAATGGGAAGTTTTCATATTACTGGACATATTGAAAAAAATGGTTTAGTAGCTATGAGTGCAGGAACACGTGCTAACATTGTTCCTGAAAGTTGTGAAGCTATCATTGAAGGTAACTATAAACAATATGAAAATTCTTATCATGAATTTTTACAAACTCATCATATAACAGGAACAATTGAAGAAGAAGGAAATTGTACTAAATTAGTTTTAAAGGGAAAAAGTGCTCATGCAAGTACACCTGAAGAAGGTATCAACGCTGTTTGTTTAATGGCTCAATATTTAGATACAGTTCTTGATAATGGTTTAATTCATTTTATTGTCAATCACTTATGTGATTACTACGGTCAAGGATTAAAAATTAATCATGATGGACAAATGGGTCCTCTTACAATGAATCTTGGTGTTTTACGTTATCGTAAAGAACAATGTGAAGTTGATTTAGATATGCGTTGTCCTCATGAAATGAATCTACAAGAAATGGCTCATCAAGTTGAAACAATTTGTCAACAATATCAATTATCATGTCAAAGCCATCTTGTTGATCCTCTTTATGTTGATCCTCAAAGTGAACTTGTAAGTAAGCTACATGCAGCATATCAAAATGTAACTGGTGATCAAAGTCAACCACAAGCTATCGGTGGTGGAACTTATGCTAAATCAATGCCTAATTGTGTAGCTTTTGGTTGTGAATTTAAAGATGAAGATAATCAAATTCATGGTAATAATGAAAATATTAAGATTGATTCTTTACTTAAAGCAACAGAAATCTTCGCTATCGCTATTTATGATTTAATTAAAGAATAAAAATTTTAACTAAAATAATTTATTGTATTTAAAAATCACTCATTATAAAATGAGTGATTTATTTTTTTATTGGTGCGGCCAGCCGGACTTGAACCGGCACGGAATCATCCATAAGTCCCTCAAACTTACGTGTATACCAATTTCACCATGGCCGCATTAAATCGCTTATTTATTTTATCATATTTCATTTTAGATGACAAATAAAAATACCCCTTTTACTAGATGTAAAAGAGGTACGTATCCTCATTATTTATTTTTAATTTGATCCAATTCATTTAAATCATATGGTGTTTCTTGATATACATAATAATTGAGCCAGTTAGAAAATAACAAATATGCATGACTACGCCATTTTACTTGAATTTCCCCTTGAATATCATCACCACGATAATAATTTTTAGGCATGACACAATCATCACCCTTAGCTAAATCTCGACGATATTCTTTATCTAAAGTATCTGGATCGTATTCAGGATGTCCTGTAACAAAAAAACGTGAACCATCTTTTTCAGCTACTAAATAAACTCCTGCTTCATCACTTGTTGCTAAAATATCCAAACTATCAACTGTACGAATATCTTCAGCAATGACAGTCGTATAACGTGAATGAGGTGCATAAAACTGATAATCAAATCCTCTTAATATTTTTCTTTTCATTTTATCTACATTAGTATGATGGAAATAAACACCTGTTAATTTTTCTTTGAGTTCATGCTTTTCAATTCCATAATAGTGATGTAAAGCTGCTTGAGAAGCCCAACAAATAAAGAAAGATGAAAAAACATTCGTTTTAGCCCATTCAAATATAGCTTCCATTTCTTGCCAATAATCAACATCTTCAAATTTTAATTTTTCTACTGGTGCTCCTGTAACAATTAATCCATCATAACGATTATCTTTTATTTCAGAAAATGTTTTGTAGAATGCAAGCAAATGTTCTTGTGGTGTATTTTTAGATACATGACTTTCCATACATACCCAATCCACTTCAATTTGTAACGGTGTATTAGATAATAATCTTAATAATTGGGTTTCTGTTGTAATTTTAGTAGGCATAATATTAACAATGCATATTTTTAATGGTCTGATTCTTTGAGAAGTTGCTCTTGTTTCATCCATCACAAAGATATTTTCTTTTTTTAATATTTGACTTGCTGGTAAGTCGTTAGGTATTTTAATTGGCATAATTTCACTCCTTAAAATGATAGTAATTCATTAAATATTTTTAATATATAAGCATCTGACATTCCTGATAAATAGTCTAAAATACTTCTTGCAACTGCTTTTTCATCAGTTGAAAAATGATAAATAATTTTATTTTGATAAAGTATTGGTCGATGGACTCCTTCAATCATCCCGTATTTTTCAAGCCAATGCATATAACCAGGGATGACAAGTGGATAAGTTGCACGATCTTTTTCTAATTCTAATAAAGGATTAGTTTGATGTTTTTTTGCTTGTTCATGATATTTCATTAGAAAATCAAAAATAGAAGTTAATATCAACTTAACATAATTACTATGTATTTTTACTCGATCAATAAGATAAATGTTTTGATAATTAAATTTCATAATCATCTTCATTACTTGATAAGCTTCATCTGATAAACATATTCCTGTTTCTAAAGATGAATTTATTGCAACATCACTAATAAAGTAATTAACAACCGTTCCATTGTTAATAGCTGAAAATGGTTGCTTTGTAATCAGATTAATATCTTCTTTTAATTTATTAAGTTGTCCTTCTGTTAAAATATGTAAACGCAATGCATCTTCAATATCTCTGGCTAAATATGCTATTTTATCAGCCATCTTAACGACACAACCTTCCCATGTATAAGGGTTATATTGTCCAGGTTGAGTATATTCATTTAAATCAATATACTCTTTTCTTTTGATAATTGATTTTTGATTCATTTCGCCACAATGACTAATAATGCCATCTCTAATGGCATAAGTCAAATTTAGATTATGTCGAATATGCTGATTATCCTCTAATGTTTCAATATTATCAATAAAATGTAGACTATTACGTTCATGCCAAAATGAATCTAATCCATTTTGGTGAGCAATCTCATTTAGAATGCGTTCACCTCCGTGACCAAAAGGAGCATGTCCAATATCATGTCCTACTGCAATGGCTTTGGTCAATTCATTATTAAGTCCTAAATAATTAGATAATGTGTAACTGACTGATTCTACTAAACTCACATGTTCACTTCTAGTACAAACATGGTCATCTTCAACTGCAAAAAAAACTTGAGTTTTATGTTTTAAGCGTCGATAACCTAGTGAAAAGATAATTCTTGTATAATCTCGTCCAAATTCACTACGCATATCATTCTTTCTTTGATAAATAGGTTCTTGTCTTGAAACAGCTTTTTGATAATCTGGATGATTTTCATTCATGGCTTCACTTTTAAAACTATCTTTTGGCATATTTTCACCTCACCCAACATTATAAATGATTTATAAAAAAGATAAAGAAAAACATTAACTTTACGCTAATGCTTTTCTTTTATATAAAGTAAACCATGATACTGAAATGATTCCTTTAAATATACTTGATAATGATATTGCCCACCAAATACCATTAAGTCCAATATATTGAGTCAATATTAAAATCATCGGTATTCTTGCTGTAGTAAGAACAATAGAAATGAATGATGGTGCAACAGAATTTCCTAAACCACTAAAAGCACCGGATGTTGTAATTTCAGCTGTCATAAATAATTGAGAATAACCTAAAATAGTTAAATAACTTATTCCTAGTGGTAACACTTGAGGATCATCTAAGAATATTTTGAATATAGGACCAGGTATCATAATGAGAAGTCCTGTACAAATAAGTCCCCATATTAAAACAATTGTCATCATGACCCGATATCCTTTATTAACCCGCTGATACTGTTTTGCACCGTAATTTTGAGCTATGAAAGAATTAATAGAAGCTTCAAAACCATCTGCCATATTCCAAGAAATTGCTTCAACTTGACTGCCTATTTTTTGAGCAGCTACAGCCCCATCTCCATAGCCAGCAACAAATCTAGCCACAATCATAGAACATATTGAAAATAACATACTTTGCAAAGCTAAAGGAAAACCTATTTTTAAAATATCTATATATATTTTACGAGCATGTATTTGTAATAAAGTTAAATGTTGAAATAATGCCTTTTTCCCTTTTAACATAATAATAAATAATAAAAATACAAAAAGCTGAGCTCCTACAGTTGCTAGGGCAGCACCTAATACATTGAGTCTTGGAAAAATACCAACACCAAAAATTAAAATAGGATCAAAAACCAAGTTCAAAACTAAACCGATACTATTTGCTACAAAAGGTGTATGGCTATCACCAGAAGCATTAAGCAAACCAGTAATCACTTGATTTAGAAAACTAAAAATAACTAAACCACATGTCACTTGTAAATAAATAATAGCATCTTTAACTGTACTTACATTATTCAAATGAAATAACCCAATAAAAAAAGAGGACATCGTTATCATAACAATCCCAAATATTCCAGCAAATGCTATAGCCATTTGAAAAGCACTGGAACAATAGATTCGCGCTTGTTTTAAATCATGCCTTCCAAGAGCATGTCCAACTTTAACTTGACCACCAACTCTAGGCATCATCACAAGTCCTGAAGATAGCCATGTAAACATACCAGCAACTCCAACTGCAGCTACACTATTCGCTCCTAGTTTGCCAATCCAAATCATATCAACTAAACTATAAGCCATTTGCATCATTGCAGTTAAAACAATAGGAATAGTTAATTTAGTGAGTGTTGTAAGAATTTTTCCTTTTAATAAATCTAATGTCATAAAATCACCTTATTTAATATTATCATAAAAAACAAAAAAAGTAGACACGTATTTGTGTCTACTTCATTTATATTAATATTGTTTTTCAAGTAAAGAAGCTGCTGCTTTATCCACAATAACTGTTACATCTGGATGATTTTGTAAAATACTTGCTGGTAATTCTGGAGTTACTTCTCCTTCTAACATTCCTTTTACTGCTTTTGCTTTCCCTTCACCAAATGCAAGTAATAATACTTTTTTAGCATTCATAATATTAGCGATTCCCATACTTACTGCTTGTTTAGGTACTGCATCTTCATCCCCATTAAAGAATAAACGAGCATTATCTTTAATTGTACTTTCTTTTAAGTCTACAACATGAGTTACTGAATCAGCTGGTGTACCTGGTTCATTAAATCCTATATGTCCATTAGATCCAATTCCTAATAATTGAATATCTACTTGATTTTGTTTTAATGCATCATTATAAGCGTTACAAGCTGCTTGTAAATCACCTTTACCGACAGGTACATGAACATTTTCAGGATTAATATTAATATGATTGAATAAATGTTCAAACATGAAACAATAATAACTTTGTGGATGTGTTCCATCTAATCCTACATATTCATCTAAATTATATGATTTAACTTTACTATAATCAGTACCATTTTCTTTATGGTCTTTAACCATATTATTATATAAATCAATTGGTGTTGTTCCTGTTGCTAATCCTAATATTGTTTCTGGATTATTTTTTACTTGATCAATAATAATTTTAGCCCCTTCTTGGCTTGCGATTTCACGATTTTCTGCTACAATAACTTTCATTTTTATCTATCCTCCGTACAACATCATCATAGCATGTCTAGACAAACAATGCAACCTAAAATAATATTTTTAACGTTGAATATAAATAGAAAAATTAAGTGTCCGATTAGGACACAAAAAAGACACATAGAATTACCTATGATACAATGTAAGTGCGAACAAAACATTGGAGGTATAAACTATGTGTCTTTTAGATTATAACAAAAAAAGCAAAAAATATAAACATATAACGTATTCAGAAAGGACTATGATAGAGACGTGGTATAATTTAGATAAAAAGAGCAAAAAGGAAATAGCTGAATTAATACATAAAAGCGAAAGAACAATAAGAAGAGAAATTAATCGCAGATTAATAACAATAAGAAACTATGACTGGACTGAAGGAAAAGAATATAGTGCAAGAGTAGCCCAAGATAAATATGAATATGGAATGACGAGTAAAGGACCAGCATTGAAGCTGGATCAAGATATTAAATTGGTGGAGCATATTGAAAAAGAAATAATATGTAATAAAAAATCTCCTGAAGTGGTAGCGGTGCAGTTGAAGGACAACGGATTTGATATAGAAATAAGTGGAAAGACAATAAGGAATGCAATAAAAAGTGGAATGATTTTTGATAAAGTTAAAGATGGGAAAATAATATATAAGAAAGAGTATAATAATAAAAACAAAGAAAAGAGAGTATCTAAGCTGATACCAGCTGAAAAAAGTATTGAACATAGACCAAAAGAAGCAAATACAAGAGAAATATATGGACATTGGGAAGGCGATTTAGTTGTAGGTAAGCAAGGAACTAAGGCTGTATTATTTACATTGACTGAAAGAAAAACGAGACAGGAGATAATAATGAAACTGTCGAATAAAGAAACAAAAACAGTGGCAAAAGCAATAGATAGAATTAAAAGAAGATATCGAGGGAATTTTTATAAAGTGTTCAAGAGTATAACATTTGATAATGGAGTAGAATTCATGGGGTATGAAGGATTAGAAAAATCATGTTTAAGGAAAAAGAAAAGAACAGAAATATATTATGCACATCCATATTGTTCAGGTGAAAGAGGAACAAATGAAAATAATAATAGATTAATAAGAAGGTGGATACCAAAAGGAACAGATATAACCAATATAAAAGCAGCATTCATAAAGGAAATTGAAGATTGGATAAATAATTATCCAAGAGCAATGTTTGAGTATAAAAGCTCAAATATGATACTATCAGAAATATAAAATAGCACTTATAAGGTAATTCAATGTGCGGACACTTATTATTTCCATTTATAATTTTTAACGTTGAAATGAAAAGGCTTTATTTTTTTGATGAAATAATGTAGAATGTGAATGTAAATATGGAGGTGTTTTTTAACATGATTAAAGGAATTGGAGCATCTAGTGGAATTGCGATTGCTAAAGCATATAAACTAGTTATGCCAGATTTAACTGTAACAAAAACTACAGTTGAAGACGTTGAAGCTGAAATCAAAAAATTTGACGAATGTATGGCTCAAACTGCAAAAGAATTAGAAGCCATCAAAGAAGCAGCTTCTAAAAATTTATCAGCTGAAGAAGCTGCAGTATTTGATGCCCATGCATTAGTACTTCAAGATCCAGAGTTAAAAACTCAAGTTGAAGATAAAATTAAAAATGAAAAAGTTAATGCTGATGCTGCATTAGATGAAGTAGCTCAACAATTCATCGCAATGTTTGAAATGATGGATGATGATTATTTTAGAGAAAGAGCAGCTGATATTAAAGACGTATCTCGTCGTTTATTAGCTAACTTACTTGGTAAATCATTACCAAATCCAGCATTAATTGATGAAGAAGTTGTTATTATCGCAGATGATTTAACTCCATCTGATACTGCTCAATTAAATAAAAACTTAGTAAGAGGTTTTGCTACTAATATTGGTGGTAGAACATCTCACTCAGCTATTATGGCTCGTTCATTAGAAATTCCAGCTGTTGTAGCTTGTAAAACAATTACTGAAGAAGTAAAAGATGGTGACATGATTGTTCTAGATGGTATTGAAGGAACAGTTATGGTTAACCCAGATGAAGCAACAGTTAAAGAATATGAAACTAAACGTGCTGAATTTATTGCTTACAAAGAAGAATTAAAGAAATTAGTTAATGAAAAAACAGTCACTACTGATGGACATCATGTAGAATTAGTTGCTAACATCGGATCTGCAAAAGATTTAGCAGGTGTTAAAGAAAACGGTGGTGAAGGTGTTGGATTATTCAGAACTGAATTCTTATATATGGAATCTGCTGAATTACCAACTGAAGAACAACAATACGAAGTTTACAAAGAAGTATTAGAAGGTATGGAAGGTAACCCAGTAGTTGTAAGAACATTAGATATTGGTGGAGATAAAGAAATCGAAGCAATCGATTTACCAAAAGAAATGAATCCATTCTTAGGTGTTCGTGCTATTCGTTTATGTTTCCAAAGAGAAGATATCTTTAGAACTCAATTAAGAGCATTACTTAGAGCATCAGTTCATGGTGATTTAAGAATTATGTTCCCAATGATTGCTACATTACAAGAATTCCGTAAAGCTAAAGGAATCTTATTAGAAGAAAAAGAAAAATTAGTTAAAGAAGGCGTTCAAGTTAGTGATACATTACAAGTTGGTATCATGATTGAAATTCCTGCAGCAGCTGTTTTAGCTGATAAATTTGCTAAAGAAGTCGATTTCTTCTCAGTAGGTACAAATGACCTAGTTCAATATACATTTGCTGCTGATAGAATGTCTTCAGGTGTAAGTTATTTATATCAACCATTTAATCCATCAATTTTACGTTTATTAAAACATGTTATTGATTCTGCACATAAAGAAGGTAAATGGGCTGGTATGTGTGGAGAAATGGCTGGTGAAGCTATCGCTGCTCCTATCTTAATTGGATTAGGATTAGATGAATTCTCAATGTCAGCAACATCAATTCTTGCACAAAGAAAATTAATCAATAGTATTGATAAAAAAGAAATGGAAGACTTAGCTAATAAAGCATTAGATTGCTGTACAATGGATGAAGTTGTAGAATTAGTTAAATCTACAGTTAAAATGTAATATTAAAGAAGCAGGATGCATTCCTGCTTTTTATTTTTAAAAAAATTGTTCTTATTATTAATAATACTTTAAACTTTAATCAATTTAGATTTTTCAAGATCATTAAAAAAAGACATCAATTATTTTGATGTCTTTTCTACTATAATTTATATCAAATTAAAAGTAATTGTAATAGTTATGACTAATAAAAAAGATACTAGAACGTATCAAGTATCAACTATATATAAATAAAAAAAGAACTGGCAGTTCGCTATTGTTGCACCGTAGCACTATCGTCGCCGTGATGATGCTTAACTTCTGTGTTCGGTATGGGAACAGGTGTGTCCATCATGCTATCACTACCAGATCTTCTCTTTTAAGTCATTCCTTTCGAAATCACTCAAAACCGGATAATAGTTCTTTCTTCTCTTTTCAAGCA
>NZ_QUIN01000002.1:79116-84004 GCF_003480255.1 Erysipelatoclostridium sp. AM42-17
TTTCTTCTCTTTTCAAGCAACTTGCCTTTCGGTCAAGCCCTCGACCTATTAGTATCAGTCCGCTTAACATGTCACCATGCTTGCACTCCTGACCTATCTACCTTATCGTCTTTAAGGGGTCTTACTTGCTTGCGCAATGGGAAATCTCATCTTGAAGTGGGTTTCACACTTAGATGCCTTCAGCGTTTATCCCTTCCGCATTTAGCTACCCAGCTATGCCACTGGCGTGACAACTGGTCCACCATTGATGCGTCCATCCCGGTCCTCTCGTACTGAGGACAGATCTTCTCAAATTTCCTGCGCCCACGACAGATAGGGACCGAACTGTCTCACGACGTTCTGAACCCAGCTCGCGTACCGCTTTAATGGGCGAACAGCCCAACCCTTGGAACCGACTTCAGCTCCAGGATGCGATGAGCCGACATCGAGGTGCCAAACCTCCCCGTCGATGTGAACTCTTGGGGGAGATCAGCCTGTTATCCCCAGGGTAGCTTTTATCCGTTGAGCGACGGCCTTTCCATTCAGCACCGCCGGATCACTAAGCCCGACTTTCGTCCCTGCTCGACTTGTGGGTCTCGCAGTCAAACACCCTTTTGCCTTTGCACTCTGCGCTTGGTTTCCATCCAAGCTGAGGGTATCTTTGGGCGCCTCCGTTACTCTTTGGGAGGCGACCGCCCCAGTCAAACTGCCCACCTGACACTGTCCCGTCATCAGTTCCATGACGTCCGGTTAGAACTCCAATACAGCAGGGGTAGTATCCCAACAGCGGCTCCTCGAATGCTGGCGCACTCGTCTCTTAGCCTCCTACCTATCCTGTACATGCTGCATCAAAGTCCAATATCAAGCTACAGTAAAGCTCCATGGGGTCTTTCCGTCTAGTCGCGGGTAACCTGCATCTTCACAGGTACTAAGACTTCACCGAGTCTACAGCTGAGACAGCGCCCAAATCGTTACGCCTTTCGTGCGGGTCAGAACTTACCTGACAAGGAATTTCGCTACCTTAGGACCGTTATAGTTACGGCCGCCGTTTACTGGGGCTTCGGTTCGATGCTTCTCTTTCGATGACATGTCCCCTTAACCTTCCAGCACCGGGCAGGCGTCACCCCCTATACGTCGCCTTTCGGCTTAGCAGAGAGCTGTGTTTTTGGTAAACAGTCGCTTGGGCCGTTTCACTGCGGCTCATATCTCTATGAGCACTCCTTCTCCCTAAGTTACGGAGTCATTTTGCAGAGTTCCTTAGCTATAGTTCTCTCGCTCACCTTAGGATTCTCTCCTCACCCATGTGTGTCCATTTTCGGTACGGGTTGATAAATAATTAACACTAGAAGCTTTTCTTGGAAGCTTGCTTCAGCGACTTCTGTACTCGCCGTAGCTTTCCATTCGCATCACGTCTTCGCATTTCCAGACTGCGGATTTGCCTACAGTCCTGCTACCTTGCTTGCACGCACCCTTCCAGCCGTGCGCCTCGCCTAGCCTTCTCCGTCACTCCTTCATTTACTTACCAAGTGCAGGAATCTCTACCTGCTGTCCATCGACTACGCCTCTCGGCCTCGCCTTAGGTCCCGACTTACCCAGAGCGGACGAACCTTCCTCTGGAAACCTTGGGTTTTCGGTGCGAGGGATTCTCACCCTCGTTCCGCTACTCACACCGGCATTCTCTCTTCCATATGCTCCACCGCTCCTTTCGGTACGACTTCTTCGCTCATGGAACGCTCCCCTACCATCCCTTGGGATCCGTAGCTTCGGTAGTATGCTTAGCCCCGGTAAATTATCGGCGCAGAGTCATTCGACTAGTGAGCTGTTACGCACTCTTTAAAGGATGGCTGCTTCTGAGCCAACCTCCTAGTTGTCTGGACATCTCCACATCCTTTTCCACTTAGCATACATTTTGGGACCTTAGCTGACGGTCTGGGCTGTTTCCCTCTTGACAACGGACCTTATCACCCGCTGTCTGACTGCCGGGCTTGTCTTCGTGACATTCGCAGTTTGATTATGTTCAGTACCCCGAGATGGGGCCATCACATATTCAGTGCTCTACCTTCACGCGACTCACTCCCGACGCTAGCCCTAAAGCTATTTCGGGGAGAACCAGCTATCTCCGAGTTCGTTTGGAATTTCACCCCTAGCCACAGCTCATCCGCCAACGTTTCAACGGGGGTCGGTTCGGTCCTCCATCGGGTTTTACCCCAACTTCAACCTGGCCATGGCTAGATCACTCGGTTTCGGGTCTACTACCTCAGACTTTCGCCCTCTTAAGACTCGCTTTCGCTTCGGCTCCGCATATCCTGCTTAACCTCGCCTGAAATAGTAACTCGCCGGTTCATTCTACAAAAGGCACGCCATCACCCTTTAACGGGCTCTGACTTCTTGTAGGCATATGGTTTCAGGTTCTCTTTCACTCCCCTCCCGGGGTTCTTTTCACCTTTCCCTCACGGTACTGGTTCACTATCGGTCACAGTTGAGTATTTAGCCTTGCCGGATGGTCCCGGCCGATTCAGACAGGATTCCTCGTGTCCCGCCCTACTCAGGTGCCTGCTCATCTTTCGCTTGCATTTCGCATACGGGGATCTCACCCTCTCTGTCTTTACTTCCCAGTAAATTCTGCTATGCTCGCTCTGTCGACTTTCTACAGGTCCTTCTACCCCGACCCTCAGGTCGGTTTGGGCTCCTTCCCTTTCGCTCGCCACTACTCAGGATATCATTCTTATTTTCTTCTCCTCCGGGTACTTAGATGTTTCAGTTCCCCGGGTCTCGCCTCGTCATGTCTATTTTTTCAACATGCGATCTGCACAATCTCTTATGCAGGGGTTCCCCCATTCGGATATCACCGACTCTCTGTGTGCTTACCACTTATCGATGCATTTCGCTGTTTGCTGCGTCCTTCTTCGCCTTACTGTGCCTAGGCATTCGCCATACGCCCTTTCTTGCTTTACCTTTCGGTTTGCTTGCTTGAACTTTTTCAAAAACACTTTCGTTTCGTTTCTGTAAAATCTTAGTTTCGACTATCAGAAAGACTTATTTCTTTTCATAAGTCTCATCTCATATCTTCTCTATTATCCAGTTTTCAATGATCTCTTTGAGTAATTTAAATCACTCAAAACTAAACAGTATAACCCACAACTCTTTCTCCTTAGAAAGGAGGTGATCCATCCCCACGTTCCCGTAGGGATACCTTGTTACGACTTCACCCCAATCATCAGTCCCACCTTAGACAGCTCCTTCCTTGCGGTTAGGCCACCGGCTTCGGGTGTTACCAACTCTCATGGTGTGACGGGCGGTGTGTACAAGGCCCGAGAACGTATTCACCGTGACATGCTGATTCACGATTACTAGCGATTCCAACTTCGTGCAGTCGAGTTGCAGACTGCAGTCCGAACTGAGAACAGTTTTATGGGTTTCGCTCCACCTCGCGGCTTCGCTTCCCTTTGCTCTGTCCATTGTAGCACGTGTGTAGCCCAGGTCATAAGGGGCATGATGATTTGACGTCATCCCCGCCTTCCTCCGGCTTGTCACCGGCAGTCTCGCCAGAGTCCCCAACTTAATGATGGTAACTGGCAACAGGGGTTGCGCTCGTTGCGGGACTTAACCCAACATCTCACGACACGAGCTGACGACAACCATGCACCACCTGTCTTCTCTATAACTATCTCCCTATCTCTAGGGCCTTTAGATCGATGTCAAGACCTGGTAAGGTTCTTCGCGTTGCTTCGAATTAAACCACATGCTCCACCGCTTGTGCGGGCCCCCGTCAATTCCTTTGAGTTTCATTCTTGCGAACGTACTACTCAGGCGGAGTACTTACTGCGTTAACTGCAGCACTGAGATTTGACTCCCAACACTTAGTACTCATCGTTTACGGCGTGGACTACTAGGGTATCTAATCCTATTTGCTCCCCACGCTTTCGGGACTGAGCGTCAGTTGCGCGCCAGACCGTCGCCTTCGCCACTGGTGTTCCTCCATATATCTACGCATTTCACCGCTACACATGGAATTCCACGATCCTCTCACGCACTCTAGCTCCACGGTTTCCATGGCTTACCGAAGTTAAGCTTCGGTCTTTCACCACAGACCCTTGTTGCCGCCTGCTCCCTCTTTACGCCCAATAATTCCGGATAACGCTCGCCACCTACGTATTACCGCGGCTGCTGGCACGTAGTTAGCCGTGGCTTTCTTATAGAGTACCGTCACTTATATATCATTCCCTATATATATCGTTCTTCCTCTATGACAGAAGTTTACAATCCGAAAACCTTCTTCCTTCACGCGGCGTTGCTCGGTCAGGGTTCCCCCCATTGCCGAAAATTCCCTACTGCTGCCTCCCGTAGGAGTCTGGGCCGTGTCTCAGTCCCAGTGTGGCCGTCCACCCTCTCAGGCCGGCTACGCATCGTCGCCTTGGTGAGCCTCTACCTCACCAACTAGCTAATGCGCCATAAGTCCATCCCTTACCAATGCCTTAGCACCTTTAATACAAAGTTCATGCGATCTCTGTACCTATGCGGTTTTAGCTGCCGTTTCCAGCAGTTATCCCCCTGTCTGGGGCAGGTTACTTATGTATTACTCACCCGTTCGCCACTCGAGTGCAAGCACTCGCGTTCGACTTGCATGTATTAGGCACGCCGCCAGCGTTCATCCTGAGCCAGGATCAAACTCTCCATTGTTTATTTACTCAAACAACTTCTTGTTTGTTTAGCTCTTTTCTTTTCCTTAATTGACGTTGTGTTTTATTCGTTTACTGTTTAGTTTTCAATGATCTCTCGGCTCTTTCGCCGACTTGTTTATCTTACACTCTTTTGAGCTCTTTGTCAATCTCTTTTTCTGTCTTTTTTTCGACTTCCTTTCGACTGACTACCTCTCTTTCGAGTGCTCGTTTATACTACCATCTTTTCT
>NZ_QUIN01000002.1:84014-175346 GCF_003480255.1 Erysipelatoclostridium sp. AM42-17
ACTACCTCTCTTTCGAGTGCTCGTTTATACTACCATCTTTTCTTGCCTTTGTAAAGTGTTTTTTAATATTTTTCTATATTTATTTTACTTAATAAAAACAATCTATCAATTATAATATTTCATCACTATCTAAAATAATTGTTGTAGGTCCTGCATTGACCAAAGTTACGTTCATCATAGCACCAAAAACACCTGTTTCTACATGAATACCATGATTTTTGACTTCTTCATTAAAATAATCATAAAGAGGTTTTGAAATATCTGGTTTGGCTGCTCTTAAAAAACTAGGTCTTCTCCCTTTTTTACAATTAGCATATAAAGTAAATTGCGAAATTGATAAAATTTCACCGTTAACATCTTTTAAAGATAAATTAAGTTTTTGATTTTCATCTTCAAATATTCTTAAATTAACTAACTTATCAACCATTTTTTTCACGATTTCTTTATTATCATCTTGAGTAATTCCTACCAGTACCATAAATCCATTATTAATTTGCCCATTAATCTTATTGTCAATCTCTACTTTACTATTTAATACTCTTTGAACGACTAATCTCATAATCCATCCTACCTTTTATTTTTTAAAAATGATATAATTATTATATCTAATTTTTTATATAAGAGAAAGGAATTTTTTATGTCTACTCTAGCTTATAAAATGAGACCAACATCTTTAAATGATATTATTGGTCAATCTCATATTGTTGGTGAAAATGGAATTTTTACACGTTTCGTTGAAAAGAAACATCCTCTATCAGTGATATTATATGGTCCACCAGGATGTGGTAAGACAACACTTGCTATGGCATTAGCTCATGATTTAAATATTCCCTATCGCATATTTAATGCTTCAACGGGTAATAAAAAAGAAATGGATGCTATTGTTGCAGAAGCTAAATTATCAGGAACACTGTTTGTTATTATAGATGAAGTACACCGTCTTAATAAAATGAAACAAGATAATTTACTTCCTTATGTTGAAAGTGGTTTATTAATTATTGCTGGGTGTACAACTGCTAACCCTTATCATTCAATTAATCCAGCCATTCGTTCTCGTTGTCAAATTGTTGAAGTCAAACCACTCACAAACAAAGACATTATTACAGGACTTAAAAATGCCCTTATTAGTGACAAAGGACTTAAAAATGAATTTTCCTGTGATCAAGAAGTGTTGGACTATATCGCAAGAATTTCTTCAGGAGATATTCGCTTTGCTTATAATTGTTTAGAATTATGCACAATTATATGTCAAGATCAGCACATTAAAAGTGAAGATGTTAAAAACGCCATACCAAATGCAAATGGTCAATTTGATAAAGATGAAGACCAGTATTATGATACTTTAAGTGGGTTACAAAAATCTATTCGTGGAAGTGATCCTAATGGTGCAATGTATTACTTAGCTAAGTTAATTGAATATGATGATATTGACTCATTAGAAAGACGTGTCATCACTTGTGCCTACGAAGATATTGGACTTGCTAACCCAAATGCATGTATGCGTACAGTCATGGCTTTTCAAGCCGCTAAAGTTATAGGTTTTCCTGAAGCTCGTATTCCTATTGCAAGTGCTATTATAGATTTATGTTTATCGCCTAAATCAAAATCAAGCGAAAACGCTATTGATAATGCTCTAGCAAATCTTAAATCACAGCCATTAAAAGCACCTCAATATTTAAGACTCACACCTGTAGGTTTACAAGAAGATGAAACTTACCCTTATGATCGTCCTGAGCTGTGGGAATACATTCAATATTTACCAGATCAAATTGCCCACCAACAATTTTATGTGCCATGGATGACAAGTCAATATGAAAAAGCTCTTGCGCAAAATTATCGTCGTATTTTACAACATGGTAGAACAAATGAAATAAAAAAATTAATTCATTCAAAAAAATAATGTCCTATAAATAAAAGGACATTATTTTTTTATAAACATTATCTATTGTTTCTTCAAAACTTTTGAGGTTAACATCAAACCAATGAACAGGTACTTGGTTTTTAAACCAAGTATATTGTCTTTTAGCATATTGTCGTGAATGTTTTTTTATTAATTCTATCGTTTCTTCTTTTGATTGATGCCCTTGATAATAAGCAAACCACTCCTTATATCCTATTGCCTTCATACTCTGAAGATCTTGAGAATAACCTTTTTTCATGAGATTATCAATTTCACCCAAGAGTCCTTGTTCCACCATCAAATCAACGCGATGATTAATTCTTTGATAAAGCACTTCTCGATCTAGTGTTAATCCAACAAAATAAGCATCATAGAGTAAGCAATGTTCTTGTCTAGCAATCATTTCACTCTTTTTAGTTCCCGTACTTTCATAGATTGCTATAGCACGTAACACTCGCTGACGGTTATGGGGATGTAGTTGCTCTGCACTTTCTTGATCTATTTTTTTTAAATACTGATAAAGTTGATCATCACTATAGTGTTGATATTTTTCAATATAATAACTTTGATCAAGGGGACTTTCACTAAATTCATAATCATAAAGTGCTGCTTTAATATAAAGTCCTGTTCCACCAACAATAATAGGAACTTTGCCACGACTAGAAATATCATGAATACATTTTCTTACTTCATCTTGAAAATCCTTAACACTATAATTTTCATCTGGTTCTTTAATATCTATTAGATAATGAGGAATACCGTCCATTTCTTGTGAAGTAACTTTAGCTGTACCAATATCCATTGATTTATAAATTTGCATAGAATCGCCACTAATAATTTCACCATTGATTCTTTTAGCTAATTCTACAGACATTTTTGTTTTTCCAACCGCAGTTGGTCCTACAATTACAATGACTTTTTCCATTATACAACCCTCTTAAATAATTTTTCTAATTCATAAGCAGAATAATGAATAATTGTTGGTCTTCCATGAGGACAAACATAAGGATTATCACATCGCATTAAGTTATCAACAATAGTTTGCATTGCCTCAATAGAAAGATGACTATTCCCCTTTAATGAAGCTTTACAGCTCAATGTTGCAATCGCATGTTCTTGAAGAGCAATAACATCTATTTGATTATGATGAATGACCTGATTCATTAAATCTTCAATAAATACATATTCATCTATATTATTCATCCACATTGGTAATTTTCTAACAATGAAGCCTCCACCATATGGTTCGACATCAATTCCTACTTGTTTTAACAAATCTTTTCTTTCTTCTATAATCATACATTCACTCAATGGGTATTCAACTGTAATAGGAACTAATAAGTCTCTCATTGTTAAATCTAAATTTTTATATTTAGCTAAGAAATATTCATAGTTTACTCTTTCTTGAGCAGCATGTTGGTCAATGAGATACATACCACTTTCATCTTCACCAACAATATAAGTTCCGTGAATTTGAGCCTTCACAAAAATTTTCTTTTTCATCTGTTTTAATGGTTGATGAATTGGTTTTTCAATTACCTTTTCTTCTTTTATTTCTTCCTGATCTTCATGATAAGTTTCTTTAGCTTCATGAATTACAGGAGGTTGAACATATTCGACTTGCGAAATAAATTCCTCTTTTTCTTTTATAGAAACAGGTTCAACAAGATCTTCTTGAAGATAATTAATATTGAGATCTAATTGTTCACTTTGAGGCTTATACACCGGTTTTTCTTCTACTTGATATGTCTGATTCACATTTTCCAAAGCTCTACAGATTCCTTGATATATCAAATCTCTAAGTTGATACTCTTTAGAAAATTTGACTTCTAGTTTAGATGGATGAACATTAACGTCTACCAAATAGGGATCAATTTCAATATCAATAACAGCTATGGGATAACGATTATCAGCCAAATATTTTCGATATGCTTTATTAACACTATCTATCGTAATTTGATTTTTTACGACACGATGATTAACCATTGTTACAATATGATTTTTATTTGCTCGATTGACTTCAATTTTGCCAATATATCCACTAATAGAAAATTCTTGATCTTCAAATTTTACAGGTATCATATTTTTTGTTACTGATAAACCATATATTTGATTAATAACTTCCAACAATTGACCATTGCCATTTGTCTTAAAAATCATTTTTTTATTATGTAATAAACTAAAAGCGATATGAGGATAAGATAATGCTAATTTTTCAACATAATTTTGAATATGAGCAAACTCTGCTTGCATAGATTTAACATATTTTAATCTTGCAGGAACATTTTGAAACAACTTTTCAACTTTAATAGTAGTTCCTTGTTTTAAATCACTTTCTTGTAAAGAAATATATTTTCCAAATTCATAAGTGACAATTGTCCCTTGATGACCATCACTTGTTTTTAATTCAAAATGACTAATCGATGCAATAGAAGGAATAGCTTCTCCTCTAAAGCCTAATGTTTGAATACAAAATAAATCCTGATCATCTTTAATTTTACTTGTTGCATGGCGCAAAAAGCATAACTTAGCATCTTCCTGATCCATTCCTAAACCATTATCACTTATTTGAATAAGCTGTAAACCACCATCTTCTATTTGAATATCTATTTTACTACTTTTTGCATCAATACTATTCTCTACTAATTCTTTAACAACATTAGCAGGTCTTTCAATAACCTCTCCAGCTGCAATCTTATTAGCTAGAACTTCATCTAATTGTTTTATTTTCATTTATTTACCTCTTTTGATCATTCAATTTTTTTAATTCAATTAAAGTTGATAGGGCATCAAGAGGTGATAAAGCCATAGGATCAATATTATCTAAATATTTTTCCACTTCACTTTCTTTAACAACTGTTTTAACAACCTCTGGTTGACTTAAATGATGTTCAATATTATTTTCCTCTAATGCATCTAATAAATGATCTGCACGTTCTAACACATTTTCAGGTAAATGCGCTAAGCGAGCAACATTAATCCCATAAGATTTATTAGAACGTCCTGGTTTGATTTGATAATGAAACACCAGTTTATCATGATCAACACTCGCACTAGCATGAACATTTTGAATACCCAAGTTCTTATCTTCTAAGAAAGTCAATTCATGATAATGAGTAGAAAATAATGTCATACATTTAATATGTGTGGCAATATATTCAACCATTGACTGAGCAATAGCCATTCCATCAAAAGTAGCAGTTCCTCTACCAATTTCATCAAATAGAATTAAAGAATTTTCACTAGCAAAACGTAAAGCATTATTGGCTTCTAACATTTCTACCATGAAAGTAGATTGTCCACTAATTAAATCATCACTTGCGCCAATACGGGTAAAGATTTGATCAAAAATAGGTAAAGTTGCATAATCTGCAGGAACAAAACTACCAATTTGTGCCATCACGACTATTAAGGCAACCTGACGCATATAAGTTGATTTACCACCCATATTAGGTCCTGTAATCAACATAACTGGATGATCTTTATCAATAAAAACATCATTAGCCACATAACTTCCATGACTCATTACTTTTTCTATAACACCATGTCTTCCTTGTTTAACTTCCAATTTTTTATTTTGATTGAAAACAGGACGAACATAATTATTTTCACTAGCAAGCATGGCTAAAGATTGATAAACATCGATTTGAGCAATAACTTTAGCGACATCTTGTATCATATGAACATCTTTTTTTATTTGATTTCTTACATCATTAAAGATAACATATTCTAATTTTTGGATTTTATCTTGAGCTGATAAAATTTTATTTTCCATATCTTTTAATTCAGGTGTAATAAATCTTTCAGCATTTGATAAGCTTTGTTTTCTTGTATAAGCAAATTCATCTTTAATTAAAGATAAGTTTCCTTTTGTTACTTCAATATAATAACCAAAAACACGATTATAACCAACTTTTAATCCTTTAATACCTGTCTTTTCACGTTCCTTTTGTTCAAATTCAACGAGCCATTGTTTACCATGATCTCTTAAATATCTTAATTCATCTAATTCATTTGAAAAACCTTCTTTAATAATTCCTCCTTCTTTTACAACTAAAGGTGGATTATCAATAATAGCTTGATCTATTAATTGAGTAATATGTGATAAATCAACCAATTGTTCAGCTAATCGATTTGTTAGAGGTTCATCTAAAGATAATAACTGGTTTTTCAATTCTGGAACAACTTTTAAAGAAGCACTAATCCATTTTAAATCACGAGCATTAACATTACCAAAAGCAATACGACTTGATAATCTTTCTAGATCATAAACATCTTTTAAAATTTCTTTAATGCTTTCTCTTTGAATAAATTGTTGAGTAAAAATCTCTACAATATCTAATCTTTGTTCTATAGTTTGTAAATTAAGTAAAGGACGATCCAAATAGTTTTTTAATAAACGGGAACCCATAGCACACTTCGTTTGATCTAATAACCAAAACAAAGAACCATATTTATCATGATCACGTGCATTAGCAGTCAATTCTAGTGATTTTTTAGTATATAAATCCATGGTCATATAATCTTCATTTTTAACTTCTTGGATCATTTGTAAGTGTTCCAAATCTCTTTTTTGTGTTTCTAAAAGATAATTAAGCAATAGAGAAGACACTTTGATTTGTTTTAGATCATGAATATTTTTAAACATATTTTCATAACGATCATTAAACTGATCATTTTCATAATAAGAAACCATCATATTATCAAACTGTAAACTTTCACTAGGTAAAACAACAATTTCTTTAACATCCATTGATGTTAATTGATTTTTAAGAGCATGTTCATTTTTTTCAATATTCACAACTAAAAATTCACCCGTTGTAATATCACAAAAAGCGATCACGTATTGAAAATCAAAAGTCATCATACTTGCTATGTAATTATTTTTATTCTTTGTCATCGATTCATCAAAAATCGTACCTGGTGTAATAATTTGTACAACACCACGTTCAACCAATCCTTTTTTACTTGGATCACTTAACTGTTCAACAATAGCCACACGATGACCATTATCAACCAATTTTTGAATATAACCACTAGCTGAATGAAAAGGAACCCCACACATTGGTACCCTTTCTTTAGCACCTGCATTTTTACCAGTTAAAGCTAATTCTAATTCTTTTGAAACCGTAATTGCATCATCAAAAAACATCTCATAAAAGTCTCCTAAACGGAACATCACAATATCATGAACATGTTCTTCTTTTATTTTTAAATATTGCATCATCATTGGACTATATTTTGGTTTCATTTTACTACCTCTTCTTTCAATACTGCCAACATTATAACATAGAAAGACATATCTTTCTATGTTATAAAATCGGTATTCACTTTGATTTCTTGATCTGAATCATTGACTATATTCTGCTTATTTTCTACCATAATCGTCGTTTCTCCTATGATTTTTAAAGCTAATTCTTTTTCTATCTCTAATTCAATGATTTGTTTATTTAAGTTAGCATGAATACACTTAGGTATTTTTTGACAGCTTACTTTTAATTCATCTTGATTATTTAATATATGCCCTGAACAATTTAAGTCTATCATTTCTTGGTACTGAACTACTTTCTTTAATAAATGGCTATCATTTAAATAACTATACCAGACATGCATTTCTAAGCTACCATAAATAATTGGTTTCCCTTTTTCAATTTTAGCTTCAAAACAATGATTACAAATCCAGCATCCTAATATTTTGTCAATATGTTCTACTTCAAAATGATATTTATCTACTGATCTTTTATGTCCCTTAGCAATCGTTGCTTTAGTCATAATTTCAAATATTTGATTCGACATATCATCACCCTTTATAACTTTATGTCTTAAAATAAAAAAAAGACTTCTAAGAAGTCTTAATTTTTATGTTGATTGTTTGATGAGTCTTTTAAGACAACATCATGAGCTCCACCTTCAACAATACTCGTTGAAGAAACAAGTGTAATTTTTGCTTTTTCTTGTAATTCTGGAATTGTAAGAGCACCACAGTTACACATTGTATGTTTAATCTTAGATAAAGTTAATCCTACGTTATCTTTTAAACTTCCAGCATATGGTACATATGAATCAACACCTTCTTCAAAAGAAAGTTTTTGATCTCCACCCATATCATAACGTTGCCAGTTACGAGCACGAGCAGATCCTTCTCCCCAGTATTCTTTCATATATTGACCATTAATACTTACTTTATTTGTTGGAGATTCATCAAATCTTGAGAAATATCGTCCTAACATGATGAAATCAGAACCCATTGCAAGTGCAAGAGTCATATGATAATCATGAACAATACCACCATCACTACAGATAGGTACATAAATTCCTGTTTCTTTAAAATATTCATCACGAGCTTTAGCTACTTCAATAGTTGCAGTTGCTTGACCACGTCCAATTCCTTTTTGTTCACGAGTGATACAAATAGATCCTCCACCAATACCAATTTTAACGAAATCAGCACCAGCTTCAGCTAAAAATCTAAATCCATCAGCATCAACTACGTTACCAGCTCCCACTTTAACTGTATCCCCATAGTTTTCTCTAATCCAATCAATAGTCATTTTTTGCCATTCAGAGAAACCTTCTGATGAGTCAATACATAATACATCAGCACCCGCTTCTACTAATGCAGGAACACGTGTTTCATAGTCACGAGTATTAATTCCAGCACCAACAATATAACGTTTATTTTCATCTAATAATTGGTTTGGATTAGATTTTCTTGTTTCATAATCTTTTCTAAACACAAAGTAATGTAATCTTTGTTCATCATCTATAATTGGTAATGCATTTAATTTGTTATCCCAGATGATATCATTACATTCTTTTAATGATACCCCGATATGACCACAAATTAATTTATCAAAAGGTGTCATAAAATCAACAACTTTTGTATCCATTGAAAGACGTGATACACGATAGTCTCTTCCTGTAACAACACCAATTAATTTACCATTTGCACTTCCGTCTTCAGTAACAGCCATTGTAGAATGACCTGTTTTTTCTTTTAAAGCAATAACATCAGCTAATGTAGATGTTGCTGATAAATTAGAATCACTTGGTACAAAACCTGCTTTATAATTTTTAGCACGTCTTACCATTGCTGCTTGACTTTCTACGCTTTGTGATCCATAGATAAAAGAAACCCCACCTTCTTTAGCTAAAGCCACTGCCATATTATCATCAGATACAGCTTGCATAATTGCAGAAACTAATGGAATATTTAATGATAATGTTGGTTCTTCCCCTTTTTTGAACTTAACTAATGGTGTTTTTAAACTTACATTTTTTGGTTGACACTCTGCTGAAGAGTATCCTGGTACTAATAAGTATTCATTAAATGTGTGTGATGGTTCATCAAAATAAAATGCCATTTTTGTTCTCCTTTTCTTATATTTTGTAAATTTCTATAAATTATAATTTTAGTTATTTCATATGTCAATAGTTTATTTCATTAATTGCCCATTTATTGATGTATTTATTGTTTGTAATAATTCATTTAATTCTTCTTTTAAATATAGACTATTGACAACTAAAGGATGATTTTCAAATGATGATCTTAATTCTTGATATTCTTCAATTGTTTGATAGACAGAATCATCTTGCTTTGCTTTTTGATTAACAATCTTTTTTTGTAATACTTTAATTTGTTTTTCTAACTCTTGTAGTTCTTGATGACAAGCAAGTTCTTTTTCAATTTTTTGATATTCTTTGACTAAATCCAAATTTAATATTTCTTGATTAAGTGCTTGAGCCAAAGTATCAATCTTGTTCAATTTGTTCACCTTTTAAAGCCCATGTTTTAGCTTCAGTTACTTTAACCATGACTCTTTTACCAATACAATCTGGATTTCCTTTAAAGTTAATTAATTTTTGATGTTTTGTATATCCTGTAAGCATTTGTGGATCACGTTTAGATGGTCCATCAACTAAAACTTCGACTTCTTGATTTAAGAATCTTTGATTTTGTTTCAATGCTTTTTCATTAACAACTTCATTTAAACGATATAAGCGTTGTTCTTTTTCTTCTAATGGAACATTATCTGCCATTTTGGCTGCTGGTGTTCCAGCACGAGGTGAATAAATAAAAGTATAGGCTAAATCATATTCACACTCTTGATATAAAGATAACGTATCTTCAAATTGTTCTTCTGTTTCATTTGGGAATCCCACAATGATATCAGTTGTAATTGTACAATCAGGAATTTCTTCTTTAATTGCATGGAATAATTCTAAATATTGTTCACGACTATAACGACGCCCCATTAATTTTAATACCTCATCATTTCCTGATTGAACAGGTAAATGGATAGCAGGCATAATATTATCATATGAAGCTATCATATGAATCATATCCTTTGAAAAATCCCAAGGATGACTTGTTGTAAAACGAATGCGAGGAATACCTGTTTTAGCTACTGCTTCTAGTAATGAAGCAAAAGATGAACCATCGTCTAAGTCTTTTCCATAACTATTCACATTTTGACCAAGTAAAGTCACTTCTTGATAACCATCTTTAACTAATTGGTTGACCTCTTCAATAATGTCATCCATTAAACGTGAACGTTCTTTCCCACGTGTATAAGGAACAATACAATATGTACAAAACTTATTACATCCATACATAATATTAACCCAAGCTTTATGTTTGCTTGCTCTTGTTACTGGTGTATCTTCGATCACATCACCTTCTTTAGACCATACTTCAACGACCATTTCTTTATTAAACATTGCTTCTTTTAATAATTCTGGTAATCGATGAATGTTATGAGTTCCAAATATTAAATCAATATGGGGATGTTTTTGTAAGATACGTTGAATGACAACTTCTTCTTGTGCCATACAACCACATAACCCAAAGATCAAATTAGGATTTTTCTTTTTTAAATTTTTTACATATCCTACTTTACCAAATACCTTTTCTTCTGCGTTTTCTCTGATTGCACATGTATTTAATAAAATAACATCAGCTTCTTTAATTTCTGTTGTTGGCTGATAAGCCATCATTTCTAAAATACCTGATAATGTTTCACTATCTCTTTCATTAGCCTGACAACCATAAGTATGAATGTAGTATTTCTTTCCTTTACCTACATTTACCATTTCTTGAGGGATAAAAAAAGCATCATGTATATGATGAACATCTTCTCCTCTTCTTTTTTTAGCCTCTTTTAAATTAGGCCCTTTAAAATATTGACTATAATCTTTCATTTTTTCACCACTTTTCTAGACTATTATATACATATTTAAATTTAATTTCCATAAAAAAATAAGGACTTAAGTCCTTATTGTTGATTAACCAAAGAATCCGTCTGGTTGAATTGAGAAATATAAAACTGCACCATCAGGTGTTTTTTTGAATAAACCTTTGCAATAACTTGCAGCTTCATCAGGTGTTAATTCAGTTTCACATTCGATTTCTGCTTTAATTCCTGTTTTTTTGATGAATTTACATTTTACTTTATCATCTTCATATCCATCGAAAAAGTCGATTAATTTTTGTGTTTGTGCTGTTTGCATTAATAATTTACATTTTGCCATAATATAACCTCCATCTAGCAATTACATTATACCTTTATTAATCAAAAAAATAAACCGTTTTCATTCATTTTCTTTCTAATAATAAACGAATTGCTGTGATTTGCTTGTCATCAACCATTAAATCATGAAATGAAGGAATACAAATAAGTTCTTTTCCTGTTGGTACGATATATCCCCTTGCTATAGCAATGGCCTTAACAGCTTGATTTAATGCTGCTGCACCGATAGTTTGAATCATTAATGATTCTTGTTCTCTCATTAAAGAGGCAATAGCTCCGGCTACATGATTAGGTATAGATGAAGATGATACTTTTATTATTTCCATATTTTTTCCTCCTATCACAGTATATGAAACGAGATGTTAAATATGAAAAAAGTGCATCTTTAAGATGCACAGTAATGATGATCATCATTAATTAAGATACGTTCTATAGAAACTGGACGGTTATCATCATTAAATTCTATAACTACACCAGCAAATTGTCCTGAATTATCAGACATTTTAAAAGGAGCATGATACCCTCTCATCTTTAAAATAACACTATCTAAATCACAACCTAAACTACTTAAATACGCACCTGTCATGCCAACATCAGAAATAAAGGCTATTTTTTGATCAATAATTCTTTCATCTGCAGTTTGAACATGTGTATGTGTTCCCAGTAAAGCACTCGCTTTATCTTTAGCATAATAAGCTAAAGCAATCTTTTCACTTGTTGCTTCACAATGAGCATCAATAATATGAATATCTTGTTCCATATTTAAAAACTCATCAAAACGATCAAAAGGATTTTGATAACGATTATCCATAAAAACACAACCTACTAAATTCGTCACTCTTATCTTTTTACCTGAAACATCAAATACCCTACTGCTTATACCAGGTAAAACAGCAGATTTATTATAAGGGACAATTAAACGATCAGCTTCATCAATATAATCTAATAATTCTTTTTTATCAAACGTATGATTTCCCATTGTCATACAATCAATTCCTTGAAAAGTAAAGAAATCATAATGTTTTTTGATAAGTCCTTTGCCATGACTGGCATTTTCCACATTAGCAATTGTAAAATCTATACGATAGTCTTTTTTTATACGATACAAGTAATCTTCAATCATTTCACGACCAATAGAACCAACGACATCACCTATAAATAATACTCTAACCATTTTAAACCTCCCATAAAAATAGGATTAACAAAATTGTTAATCCTATTTAGCTATTTCACTTGCACGAACTTCACGAATCACAGTCACTTTAATATGTCCTGGATAAGTTAATTCTTCTTCTATCTTTGTCTTAATATCACGGGCAATCTTATGACTTGCAATATCATCCACTTTATCTGGTTTAACAACGATACGCACTTCACGACCTGCTTGAATAGCAAAGACTTTATCAACACCATCAAAACTTTTAGCCATAGCTTCAAGTTTTTCAAGACGTTGAATATAATTTTCAATTGTTTCACGACGACTTCCTGGTCTTGCTGCTGAAAGCGTATCAGCTGCCGCTACTAAAATAGAAATCACACTTGTTGCTGGAACATCACCATGATGCGATTCAATCGCATTAACAATAGTTGGATGTTCACCGTGTTTTTTAGCAAATTTAGCACCTAATTCAACGTGGCTTCCTTCCATTTCACGATCCATAGCTTTACCAATATCGTGTAATAATCCGGCACGTTTAGCCATTTGTTGGTTTAAACCTAACTCTGCTGCCATAATTCCTGCTAAATGAGCAACTTCTAAAGAATGTTGTAATGCATTTTGACCAAAACTTGTACGATATTTAAGTTTACCAATTTGCATAATAATATCTTTATCAATTTTAGAAATTCCTAATTCAAAAACAGCATCTTCTCCTGTTTTACGAATATGTTCATTTAATTCTTTTCTTGTTTTTTCAACAACTTCTTCAATTCTTCCTGGTTGAATACGTCCGTCACGAATTAATGTTTCTAATGACAAACGAGCAATCTCACGACGAATTGGATCAAAACAAGAGATTGTAATTGCTTCAGGTGTATCATCAATAATTAAATCAGCACCAGTAGATTGTTCAATCGCTTTAATATTACGGCCTTCACGACCAATAATACGCCCTTTCATTTCTTCACTAGGTAATGCAACAACACATACAGTTTTTTCCACTACCTCTTCTTGGGCATAACGATTAATCGCATTAGCGATAATGTCCCTTGAAATCATTGAAGCTTTACTTTTTGCTTCTTCTTCTTGTTCTTTAACATAGGCTGCCATTTCTAAACTAATTTGTTGTTCAACCTGTTTAAATAACTCATCTTTGGCTTCACTTGCTGACATAGCAGCAACCTTTTCTAACTCTGATACTTTAGAGTCTATTTTTTCCTTTAATTCAGCCTCTAATTTATCTATTCCAGCTTCTCGATTATTTAATTGTTTAACTTTTTGTTCTAAAACATCTTCCTTACCTTGAACTGCAATATCTCTACGCTCAATACCTTTTTCGCGTTCTAATAATTTGTTTTCTAGTTCTGTAATTTCATGTCTTTGTTCTTTAACTTCTTTTTCTGCTTCTAACTTTAATTCATAAGCCTGTGTCTTAGCATCAAGTATTGCTTCTTTAACAATATTATCTGCCTTTGAATTTGCATCATCAACAATTTTTGCTGCTGATACATTTGCTTTTGATATTTTCAATTTTGTATAAGCAAAATAAATTAAAAATCCAGCGATCACAGCTGAAACATAAGATAAAATAGTGGGTAACGACATATTTGGCATTTTTAACCCTCCATTTTCAAATATGTTTATTCAATCATTTGAATCTGTGTGCAAGGCACAATAATATTGTATAATATTTTACCATTATTTACAATGAAAACTATTTTCTAACAAGATGAAAAAATGATTAGAACATCAATTCTAATCATTTTCTTCTGTTTGATTAATTGAAGCTTTAATCGCTTCTGTTATTTCTTCCATTATTTCTGGATGTGTAGATAGGAAGTTTTTCGCATTTTCACGACCTTGACCAATCTTTTCACCCTTATAAGCATACCAAGCACCAGATTTATCAACAATATCTTTATCAACTGCTAAATCAAGAACTTCACCATCACGAGAAATTCCTTTACCATAAATGATATCCACTTGTGTTGTTTTAAATGGTGGCGCTACTTTATTTTTAACAACTTTAATATTCACTTTATTACCGACTACTTCTGTACCATTTTTGATTTGTTCACTACGTCTAATTTCTACTCTTACCGAAGAATAGAATTTTAATGCTCGTCCACCTGTTGTTGTTTCAGGATTACCAAACATAATACCAATCTTTTCTCTTAATTGGTTAATAAAGATAATGGTACAATCTGTTTTATTCATCACCCCTGATAACTTACGTAACGCTTTAGACATTAATCTTGCCTGTAATCCCATTTGATTATCTGACATTTCCCCATCTAATTCAACTTGAGGAACAAGAGCCGCAACTGAATCGACAACAACTAAATCAATCGCTCCCGAACGAACTAAAGTTTCAGCAATTTCTAAACCTTGTTCACCACTATCTGGTTGTGACAAAATTAATTCATCAATATTAACTCCTAAATTTTTAGCATATACAGGATCTATTGCATGCTCTGCATCAATGAAAGCAGCACGACCTCCTTGTTTTTGTACTTCAGCAATAGCGTGTAATGTAAGTGTTGTTTTCCCACTTGATTCAGGTCCATAAATTTCAATAATTCTACCTTTAGGATATCCACCTATTCCAAGGGCTAAATCTAAAGTTAAAGAACCAGTTGGAATAACGTCTACATCAATTGCACTACGATCACCAAGTTTCATAACAGAACCTTTACCAAATTGTTTTTCAATTTGTTTAATTGCTGCATCTAAAGCCTGTTGTTTTTTTTCTTCTGCTTTATCTATTTTTTCTGCCATATAAATTCCCTCCTATCTTTATATACATAAAAAAAATGAAAATTACTTTAATTTTTCAATAATTTTTTTAATTGCAAAGTCAATTGCCTGATTAGCAATATCACTTCGACTTCCTTTTAAATTTAAACCATATACAAATAATTCATCTTTCACTCTTAAACCAACATAAACTTCCCCAACCGGTTTATTTTCCATCGCATCAGGTCCAGCATTTCCAGTAAAAGATACACAAACATCACTATTTAATATAGCTTGACCATTAATAGCCATTAAAGAGGCAATTTCTTTTGAAACGACTCCATATCGTTCAATAACTTCATGTTCAATACCTAAAAGACGTTCTTTAGTCACACTTTGATAAGTAACTAAAGAACCCTTATAAACCTTAGAAATGCCAGGAATACTTCCTAGCATTGATGCAAATCGACCGACAGTAAAACTTTCTACTGATCCAATCGAAATATTCTTTTGTATTAAAATTTGTGCTAATTCATCCATCACATTGACTCCGTTAACATTTCTCTATTTTGAATAAAATAATCAATTCCACTAATAATTGAAATAGCACAAGCTATCCAAACTAAAATTTGATCAACAGGAATTGAAAAATATGAAAATGGAAAATTACATAACAATACAGCACATAAAGAAACCATTTGTGTAGCTGTTTTTAACTTTCCTAACTTTCTTGCTGCTATAACGATTTGTTTATTAGCCGCGACTAAACGAATCGCATCAACAATCGTATCTCTAGAAATCATAATAATCGGTACAATAATCGATACTCTTTGATCACTCGCTAAAAGCAAGAAAATAGTATTAACTAATAACTTATCAGCAATTGGATCAGCAAACTGTCCAAAAGTCGTAATCATTTTTTCACGACGAGCTATCTGACCATCAAAATAGTCAGTAATTGAAGCAACAATAAAAATAACTAAAATAATAATATTAATTAATGAAATTGAAGTATTAGCAAGATGATAAACAGGAATATGAATTCCTAGTGTATTATATGGGAACATATATATAATCACGAGTAAAGGAATCAGTAATACTCTTGTTACCGTTAATTTATTAGGTAGATTCATTATTTAACCAAGTTAAGTTTCAACTGTGCATTATTAGAAGTATAATCACTATCTTCTAATGGGATTTGTTGATCATTAATATAGAATCGATGTCCCCTATTAAATCCAAGTTTTAAATTCAAATTTTGAAAATCTGCAACATTAAATGTTAATTCAACAGTTTCTGGATCAGCATTCATTGAATTACTTGTATTATTTGAATTATAAATACGTGATTCAAACTCTGAATAATCTGCACCATTGACTTGTAAACTTGCCCATGAACGTCCTACAAATTCAAATTTAACTTTAAATGTTTGAGCACCTTCAGGTAATTTAAAATCATAATTCATAGATGCTGTTTTTGTAATTTGAACAGTTTGATCAGTTGTATCTGTTTTTTGTTTTGTTTGAGTATCTTTTTTAGTTGTTTTCTTCTTTGCTTTTTTCGTTGTCACATTGCCTTCTACAGTTGTATCGTTTGATTTATTAAATGTAGACGTATCATTTTGTTTTGTTGATAAAACAGCAAACCAAATCACAGCAATAATCGCTACAACTAAAATAGCTACAATACCATATTTAACAAAACGCAAAATGTAATGATCTTCATATACACCTTTTTTGCGATGAACAGGTTCTGGTTTTGGTGCTTGCATATTTTTAAAAGTATCAGACATTTTATCAACAAATGTCGTACCACCTTTTTTATCTTGTTCTTCTTTTTCCTTCTCTTTTTGTTTTTGTAAATCTTCTAATTTTAATTCTTGAGTTAAAGCAATATATTCATCAGCAATACTAGCATCAATATCTAAATAACGCGCAATTTTTTTAAGATACATTTTTACATATTGTTCATCACCAGTGAACTTATCAAAAGCACCTGCTTCTATATCTTTAATAATTGTGGTTGAAATTAAAGTAGCTTGCGATAATTCTTCAATTGTAACGCCTTTGGCTTGGCGGCCTGCTTTAATTTTTTCGCTAACCTTTTCCACAAAGACATCCTCCTTTTCATATCAACTTCATAAACACATTAAATTATATCATAAAAGTGTCATTAAACAATCACTAATTATAATATATTTTTACCTATTATCAATAGATTATATGCATCTTTTTAATTTATAAAATAAAAAAGGTGACTTGCTTTTTACAAGTCACCTTAAAACGAACTATTATTATAATAATGATTGGTATAATTCTTTGATTTCTTCAACTGAAGTATCTCTTGGATTACCTGGACAGCAAGCATCAGCTAATGCTGATTCACTTAAGAATTGTAAATCTTCTTCTTTAACAATTTCTTTTAAGTTAGCAGGAATACCAACATCTTTTGATAATTGTTTTACTGCATCTACAGCTGCTTGACGATATTCTTCTTGAGACATACCAGTTGTATCAACACCCATTGCTTCAGCAATATCTTTATATTTAGTTCCAGTATATGGAGCATTGTATGCCATAACTGTTGGTAAAATAATAGCATTAGCAACACCATGAGGAGTATCATATAAAGCTCCAAGTGGATGAGCCATTGAGTGAACAAGTCCTAAACCAACGTTAGAGAATCCCATACCAGCAACATATTGACCTAAAGCCATACCTTCTCTACCTTCAGGTGTATTATCAACTGCACCTCTTAATGATTTAGCAATAATTTCAATTGCTTTAATATGGAACATATCAGATAATTCCCATGCTCCTTTAGTAATATATCCTTCAATAGCATGAGTTAAAGCATCCATACCTGTTGCTGCAGTTAATCCTTTAGGCATTGATGACATCATATCAGGATCAACGAAAGCCACAACTGGAATATCATGTACATCAACACAAACCATTTTACGATCTTTTTCTACATCTGTAATAACGTAGTTAATTGTAACTTCTGCAGCAGTTCCAGCAGTAGTAGGTACTGCAAAAATTGGAGTACATGGATTTTTAGTTTCAGCGACACCTTCAAGACTTCTTACATCGCTGAATTCTGGGTTACGATCAATGATTCCTACAGCTTTAGCAGTATCCATTGAAGAACCACCACCAATAGCGATCATATAATCAGCACCAGCATCATGTAATGCTTTAACACCATGTTGTACATTTTCAATAGTTGGATTTGGTTTAATATCACTATATACTTCATAATCAAGACCTGCTTGATCTAATAAATCAGTCACTTTTTTTGTTACTCCAAATTTAATTAAATCAGGATCAGAACAAACCATTGCTTTTTTAAATCCTCTTGCTTTTGCTTCTACAGGAATAGATTCAATTGCTCCTTTTCCATGATAACTTGTTTCATTTAATACAAATCTGTTAGCCATTTTTTATTATCTCCTTTGCTCTTTATCTATCTTCATTCTACTGTCATGTGAAATAAAAAACAAGTTACAAATAAAGGCAAGTGTCACATTTTTTATAACCGCTATCATTTATTTTTTCAATTGACAATAATAGCGTTGATAAAAAACAAAAGAAACGATACCAGCTAAAGCTTCACCTAAAACAAGAGCAATCCAAACTCCAGTAATCCCCATAATATGTACAAGTAAATAAGCTAAAGGAACACTCACAATAAGTTGTCTTAAAAGTGTAATAATTAAAGATTGTTTTCCCATTCCTAAAGATTCAAAAACCCCTGACATCAAGATTCCAAAAATAGAGATGACAAAGCTTAATGATAAGATACGTAATCCGGTCATACCAATATCATACATTGCTTGACTTGCATCAAATAATGATAATAGAAAATGTGGGAAAAACATAAATAAAAGCGTTCCTAAACTTAAAATCAAACCAATCATCATACCTGCTGCTTTTAAAAGCTGATTCATTCTATCTTTTAATCCTGCTCCATAATTAAAACTCATAATCGGACGCATTCCTTGAACAACACCATTTGCCGGCATGTAAACAAAGGTTTGTAATTTATAATAAATGCCAAAGAAAGCAACTGCATTTTGTCCTATTGTTGCTAGAATCCCGTTTAATAAAGAAACCAACAATGAAGGTAAACACATCATGACACTTGAAGGAAAGGCAATACTATATAATTGTTTAAAAATATGTAAATCAATCTTTTTAAAAGACAAATGTATGCCTTGATTATATTTTTTAAATAAACAAATAGATAAAATCGCAGCTGACGTTTGACCAATAACGGTTGCAAGGGCAGCCCCTATAATTCCTAAAGCCGGCATACCAAAATAACCAAATATTAAAATAGGATCCAAACAAACATTAACTAAACAACCAAAAATTTGCATTATCATCGGCAACATCATGTTTCCAGTAGCCTGAAATAATTTTTCTATAGCCAAATGAATAAATTGTCCAAATACAAAAGTCACGACAATCATTCCATAGCTGACTCCATCTTTAATCACTTGAGGATTATGCGTAAATAATAATAAAAACGGACGAATTAAAAACAAACCAATCAAAACAAAAATCAATGAATGCAGCAGACTCATGATGACACCTTGACTAGCATAATAAGAGGCTCTTTTTTTATCATTGGCTCCTAAATAACGTGCTACAAATGCATTTAAAGCAATTCCTATTCCACAAGAAATCGCTAATGATAGATTTTGTAAAGGATAAATTAATGAAACAGCAGTTAAGGCTTCATTTGATACTCTTGCTACAAAGATACTATCAACAATATTGTATAATGATTCAATTAACATTGAAATCATTGGTGGTAAAGCCATTTGTAATAACAAAGGGAATACCGGTTTATATCCCATCGGGTTCTTTTCCATAGTTTCCTCCATATAAAAAAGCTATAGATGTCTATTTAATATCAGAAATAGAGAAATCTATAGCCTTTGGCAATTATTTTTTTCTTATATTAAAGGGTTCTTATTTAAATGTCAAGTAACTAATTTAAATAAGGTTTTAACTTAGCAGGTAAAGCTTCTATGAGTAAAACAACTAAATCATCAATTGTTAAATGCATATCTTTTAAGACCCATTCTACTGTCATATCAATAGAACCTCGACAATACATTTCTAATAAAAAATTGAGATGTGGATCTAAATCCTGATTAAGTTTCTTCTCAATCATTTTTTTATAAAAATCATAGATACAACAATAATCATAATGAATTAAATTATTATAATCATTAGATTTAAAAGCTTCTTTAAAAAAAGCATGCTCTTTTTCTATAAATTTAAATTTAAAATGCAACGCCTCATCTAAAGTGCAACCATTTCCCATTTGTCTAAAAGACTGTAAAACGAGTTTTTCAAAATACCAGTTAACTAAATCATACTTATCTTTAAAATAGCGATAAAATGTTTGTCTGGTCATCCCGGCTTTTAATACAATATCCGTGACTGTAATTTTATCTAATGGATTTTCTTTTATTAATTCCTTTATTGCACTTGCAAACAAATAACGTGTTTCATCATGTTTATCCATAATTATCCCCTTTAAGTTCATTCTATATTATATACATTCTAAACCAAAAAGAAAAGCACTAGAAACTAGTGCTTGTCATACTCATTAAATAAGCCAAGTTCTGTATTTCAGATAATCATTTATCTACGTTTTCACGTCCGATGATTCGTTCAATTCCAAATCAATCGATTCCCCTACCAAATTTGGGTTTCTGCCTTGCGGAGCTTTCCTCTTTTCACCTATAGTTTCCTATAGCATTGTCTCTGTGGAGCCATTTATGAATTTCAACCATAGTTACCCTTAGGTCTTGCTTCTGTCGTTAGTTTACACTACCCTCACTTATTGATTCGTGAGGCACAAACACTACAATCATCGCAGATTGTGGCAGCCTGGACTTTCCTCTACTATCAAGTAGCGATTACCTATCATGAGTATTATTATTTATTAGAAAAAACAGCTTTTTCTAATAAAGATAATCTTTTTAAAATATCAACATTAGATGAAACATTTTCTTCTAATGCATGAATATTATCTTCCTGCAATGCTTTTTCTCTTTCTAAACGAGTGTTTTCTTCTTTTAATTTTCTTACTTGTGATTCTAATTGATCAATTTTATCATAAGATTCATTTAATAATTTAGCAAAAGATTCATAATCTTTAACAATTTGATCTAAGTAATGATCAACTTCATCAGCGTTATATCCTTTAAAATCGACTTTAAATTCCTTATTTACAATTTTCTTAGGACTTAATGCAATTTTATATTCCATCTTTATTCACTCCCTATTATCATTTTACAAATTTATTAAGTTTTTGCAAGAGTTTTAAAACATGTCTTAAAAATAATATCATAGAAATTAGGTATCTTTATTATTATATGATATAATCAGTATGTAATTTTATAGAAAGAGAACAACTATGGTTAATTATCCAAATAAAAAGAAAGGTCAATATACAACAAGAACAATTGAAGGCAAACATGATACAGCAAGACGTGGTATGCATTTAGAGGAAGATATTAATCTAAGCAATGAATATTATTTATCACATGATATTGCTGTTATTCATAAAAAACCTACCCCTATCCAAATCGTTAAAGTTCAATATCCTGCTAGAACAGCAGCTAAGATTGTTGAAGCTTATTTTAAAACCCCTTCAACAACTGACTATAATGGTTTGTACAAAGGAAAGTATATTGATTTTGAAGCAAAGGAAACAAAGACAATGTCCTTTCCCTTTGTCAATATTTCTACTCATCAGATTAATCATTTAGATGCGATTATCAGACATCAAGGAATTGCTTTTGTCATTATTGCATTTACTAGAGTAAATGAGGTATACTTAATTGATGCATCATATATCATTGAAGCTTATCGTTATGGTAAAAGACAATCAATGAAATATGAGGCAATTAAAGAAAAAGGACATTTAATAAAACAAGGCTATTTACCAAGATTAGATTATTTAGACATTGTTGATCGTATTTATTTAGGAGGTAAACAATAAATGAAGTATAAAATGAAAGGTAAACCAAAATTAAATAAAAAAAGAGTCATTCAATCCATCATTATTGCTGTTGTCGTTTTAGCAGTAGGTGTTGTTGGCGTATTAGCATTTAGTGTCTATAAAGACACAGAAGCCTTTTCAGCAGAAAAATTAGCTTCTAGCGGTGCTAGTCAATTGATTGATAATAACGGTGATGTCATGTACACCTATGGCTCTGCTGAAAACGGAAAAAGAAAGAACGTCACATATAATGACTTACCACAAGTCTTAATCGATGCCGTTGTGGCTGCCGAAGATTCACGTTTCTTTGAACATAATGGATTTGACTTACCACGTATTGTTAAAGCAGCCATTGGTAACTTAGCATCCGGTGGGATTACAAGTGGTGGTTCAACAATTACGCAACAGGTTGTTAAAAAGTCATACTTCCCTGATGCCCAAAGAACTTACTCACGTAAATTTAGTGAAATCATCTTAGCGATTCGTGCTGATAAAGCTTTAAGTAAAGAAGAAATCATTACTCTTTATTTAAATAAGATTTATTTTGGTCGTAGTACAAGCTCAATTGGTGTGGGGGCTGCCAGCCTTTATTACTTTAATAAAGATGTTTCTGAATTAACTTTACCAGAGGCAGCATTGCTTGCTGGAAGTTTAAATTCACCTTATAACTATGATCCTTATTATAATCTAGATAAAGCAACAGAAAGAAGAAATAGAATTTTAAATTTAATGGTCAAACATGGCTATATCTCTCAAGAAGAAGCTACTGAAGCAAAAGCTGTCAAAGTAGAAAATATGTTATGTGCCAGCAATATTCAAAATGATTCTTATTTATCTGCTTATGTAGATATGGTTACAAGAGAAGTTATTGAAAAAACAGGACTTGATCCTCGTTCAACACAAATGAATATTTATACTTATTGTGATCCAGAAACACAAAAATTATGTTATGACTTAAATACTGGGGTTACTTATAACTACAGTGATGAAGACTTAAATATGGGTGGTGCTGTTCAATCCAGCCAAGATGGTCGTGTCGTTGCCGTATTAGGTGGTCGTAACTTTGTTCAAACGGGAACAAATTATGCAATGACTAAACAACAGCCAGGTTCATCAGTAAAACCTTTCTTAGACTATGGATTAGCCTTTGAATACTTAAATTGGTGTACTCAACATACAATCAGTGATGAAGCCTATACTTATGCTGGTACAAATAAATCAGTTAAAAACTGGGATGGTCAATATCATGGTGATGTTACGATTCCAGATGCTTTATATAATTCTTGGAATATTCCAGCCTTAAAAGCATTAGATGCCGTTCAAAAAGAAGTTAAAAAATCAGATATTGTTAAAGCATTAGAATCAGTTGGAATTGATATGTCTAAAGAAGAATTTAATACTGCTTATGGTATTGGTGGATGGGCTACTGGTATTTCACCAATAGAAATGGCAAGTACTTATGCTACAATTACTAATGGTGGTATGTATGTAGAAAGTCATACTGTTAATTATGCTGAAGATGTCCAAACTGGTAAAAAATACATGATTGATGAGGAAATTCAAGACGCTAAAAAACAAAGTTCTTATAGCGCTGCTTCTTCATTTATGATTCGTCAAACAATGATTGATTATACTAGTAGAGGTTCAGGAAGTTATGCTTCACTAGCTGGATTAAAAAATGTCGGATCTAAAACAGGTACTTCTAACTTTAGTGGAAGTTCATATGTTCGTGATGGTAAAGATAGAGATGCATGGATGACTGCTTTCTCTCCTGATTATGTCGTATCTGTATGGATGGGATTTACTCCTGATGGTATTAAAAAAGGAAAGAATACCAGTGATTATAAAGCTTATCCAAATAAAGTTGTTTCTGCAATTATGAGACATCTTGCTAGTGGTGGTTATAAAAAATCATATCCAAGTAAACCAGATGATGTTGTTCAAGCACAAATCGTTAAAGGTGTTTATCCTTATGTATCACCTTCAAGTGATACACCTAGTGATATGATTCTTACTGCTTGGTTTAAAAAAGGAACAACACCTAAGTCAACTCATGACAGTTCTTCATTGAACTTATCTCAATTAAGTTCATTTGAAGCAAGTTTAGATAGTTCTAATAAGATTGCTGTTAAGTTTGCTCCGTATAGTCCAATAGAAGCAACAACAAATGATCAAGCTAATGAAGGAACAAAGATGTATGGAAAGGTTGTCTATACTGTTCAAATCGTAGATAGTAATAGCGGTGCCACATTACATACTGAAAATTTAAGCAGTAATACTGGAACAATTAATTATACAGTAAATGGACAAGTTAAAGTGATTGGTTACTATAGTTATAGTAATGCTCCAGGAAAAACATCAAATAAAATTGAAAAAACATTAGGTAAAACAGAAAGTCAATTATCAGAATTACAAGGTACAGTGACTGCAGATGGTTCTACTGTAAGTGAGGGAAGTACGATTTCTGCTACATCCGTCTATGTAGCCATTACTCCTCAAGATAATTCGCATACTTTTAAGATTACTTTATATTCAAGTACTGGTGAAGAAATTACAAGTTCTAGTAGTAAATCAGCAACGATTAATTCTCTTGTTTCTGGATCATCTTATTCAATTGTTATGAGTGAATCTGATGGTTCTAAAACAGTAACAAAGAAAATTAACTTTACAGTTAAATAGAAAAGGCAACGATTGTTGCCTTTTTGTTTTAAAAAAATAGTCCTTGATAAGGACTATTTTCGATTTAACATTTGTTGTTGTTTTTCTTTATCTTTACACATATCAATAAGCTTACATTGTTTACAAGATGGATTGATTGCTTTACAAAAATAACGACCAAAGAAGATAAATTGATGGTGCGTTTTGGTCCAACGACTTCGATCAATATAACGCTTCATATTTCTTTCTACTGTTTCTACACTCGCATCATTTTTAGCAAATCCTAATCTTTTAGCAATTCTTTCAACGTGGGTATCTACTGCAAAAGCAGGAATATGAAAACCTACTGATAAAACCACATTCGTTGTTTTTCTTCCTACTCCTGGTAAACTCTCTAAAGCTTTTCTACTACAAGGAACTTCACCATGATATTGTTCAACCAACACTTCAGACATCCGTTTTAGGTTTTTAGCTTTATTACGATATAAACCGATTGTTTTAATATAAGTTTCTAGTTCTTTAATATCAGCCTGTGCCATGCTTTCCACATCAGGAAAACGTTTAAATAAATCTTTGGTTACAAGGTTCACTTTTTTATCTGTTGTTTGCGCTGATAACATCACAGCAACAAGTAACTGATAGACATCATCATGAATCAGTTCACAGTATGCATCTGGGTAAAGTTCATCTAAGTAATCAAGGACTCTCTGTGTTTTTTCTTTATTCATCTTCCCACCATTTATAGTGACTGACAGCAACTTTTCTTGGTTCTGGTTCTTGCTCTACATAACGCTGTTTAACGCCATTTTTAGCCCAATTATTCAAGATACCTTCAATATATCTAAAATTAAGAATTTGACTTTTTACAGCTTCTTTTAACGCTAATAAGATTCTTTCATCACTATATCCTTGTTCTTTCCATTCTTTTAAAATATCCATTTCCATCGGTGAAAGAGCACGAGCAAATTGCTTTTCAAATTCATCCAACAAATTCACTTCTGGTACTTCTTCTTGTTTTGACTCTAGCAGTCTTTCTACTAGTCTATTTAATTGTATCGTTCCATTACGATTAAAAATAAACTTCTTTTTAAGTAAAGAAGATAAAACATGATCTAATTCTTTATGTGATAAAGAAGAGTACTGTACTAACAATGAAGGAGAAATCATTTTAACATGTACATCTTTTAATACATATATCAATAATAAAATATAAATCTCTTGATCAACTAATCCTAATTCTTTTCCCTTTAAAATAAGTAATCTTTCTACTTGAATACAACCATTATCTTTTAAATACTTTAACATTCTTTCACCTACAATTTATACGCTTTAATAAATTCTCCATTATTTGCACTATAATAAGCATATATTAAAACATTATCTTGCCTATATGTAGCAACATAAACAAGCATCCCATTTTCATAACCTAATTCTATACGTTGAGGATTTTGTTGATACTTTTGATTAAATGATGCTTTAATTTGATTTTTAGAAATAATCTTCTTATCAAAAGATTCTACATATTTTAGTTTTTCATCATAAACCACATATTTAACCTTTTTCTTTTTTACCTTTAAAATATAATAAGTTTGATCACTATTATATTCATAAAAAACATTCTTATATTGGTAATGATGTTCTTGGCATATTTCATTACGAATACTTGTCATTTCATTTTGTTTTGTAGCATAAGGAACATGGATCCATAGCATATAAAAGCAAACATATATAAAAATAATCGCAAGTAATATAAATACTATTTTAAATCGATGTTTTTTTAAAAAAGCCTTCATTGACATTCTCCTTTGTTAGTTCATTATACTCTTTTTTATATAAAATAAAAAGACTTATGTAAAGTCCTTTATCCTTTAAAAATTAAAAAAGAGAACAAGCGTTCTCTACTAATCATCCCTTCTACTACTTCCGATAACCATTAAAACAATTCTAAGCAATGATAAAAGCGTAGAAATAACAGAAGCCACATAAGTAAGAGCTGCTGCCGTCAACATCTTTTTAGCACCACTATACTCACCATCAGATAAATAACGATCATTTAAAATCGTAAGTGCTCTAGATGAGGCATCAAACTCTACTGGTAAAGTCATAATTTGAAATAATAAAATACCACACATTAAAAACACACCTATCCATGCTATTTTAGTATTAGCTATAGCTAAACCTAAAAATAAAACAAACCAGCCTACTCTTTGACCTACATTACAAAAAGGAATAATAGCATTTCTAAAAGTAAGTGGTAAATAACCCTCTTTATGTTGAATGGCATGCCCACATTCATGAGCAGCGACTGCTAAAGCAGCAACTGTTGTTTGATCATAAATACCATTCGATAGTCTTAATACTTTATTTCTTGGATCATAATGATCACTTAATTCACCAGAGATATGTTCAATTCTTACATCTTGTAAACCATTTTGATCAAGGATTTCACGAGCTACCTGATAGCCTGTCATTCCTCTTGAATTATAAATCTTTGAATACTTACGATAAGAACGTGTCACTTTACCTTGAGCAAGAAGCATTAATACCGTTCCAATTAAAATCAGGAAAAATCCTACTTGGTTATATAACCCCCAACCATAATAACCATAATACATTTATATCACCTCTTCATTTATTATACACATAATTATGAACTTAAAATGAAAAGATGCAATTAATTCATTGCATCTTTTAAACGATTACTAGGTTTAAATGTCACTGTTTTACTAGCAGGTATAATCATTTCTTTTTGAGTTTTTGGTGAAATTCCTTTTCTTGCTTTACGATCATTTACTTTAAAAGTACCAAATCCAGAAATTAAAACTTTATCTCCTTCAACAACACTTCTTGTAATTGTATTAAACACAGTATCAACTAACATTTCTGCTTCTTTTTTTGTCATATTTCTTTCAATTGAAACCGATTCAATTAACTCTTTTTTATTCATTATACAACCTCCAAAATTAAAATCCGAGATTTAGTATAACATTAAAAAACATCGCTTTCAAGCACTTTTATTAGCTTTATAACACAATCGCTATGACATTACTTTTCCCCTTATTAACAATTTTACTTAAGATATCATGAAGACGAATACTAGCATTTTCAGGAATCGCATTAAGCTTAAAATACATGCCCTCTTCTATTAAATCACCCAGTTTTCTACCAAAGACATCACAATCAAAAACAGCCTGTTTATCATCCCCATTATTTTTTAAATAAGAAACAAAACTTTCTGCTTGTTGTTTTGAACCGATAATCGGTTCAAATGTGCTTTCAATGTTCACTCTAATCATATATGTTGTTGCTGCATTACTTTTAAGTTTCATTCCATAACGAGGACCCTGTTTAATAATTTCTGGTTCACTTAATTCAATATCATCTAAACGTGGTACTGCATAACCGTAACCGGTTTGTTTAACCATTTTTAAAGCACTGGCAACCCCTTCATATTCCTTTTTAATCTTTACTAAAGAAGCAATATAACTTAATAATGAAGCCTGATCAATATCTTCACCAATCACTTCTTTTAATAAATCTTGATATAAACCATCTCTTTCTTCTATTTTTAACTGCGTAGATGCATTGGCAGTATCTACCCCACGAATATAAGCTTTACTCACAAAATCATAATCATTAATACTATCAACAATTTGATTTACATCTTTGAGCTTCTTTATTTTAATTAATGATTCTTTTAATGATTGATCTAATGTTTGTTTTAACCAATGATCATGATCCAACAAAGCTAACCATTTAGGTACTTCTACTGCTACTTCACGAATAGGAAATTCATTCAATGCTTCTTTTAATAAAGAAACAACTTGTGATTCCATCATATTCGTCACATCTATTGCCATGACAGGAACATCATATTGACTTTGATAATCACTGACAACATCTTGACATCTTTGACTTTGAGGATCTTTACTGTTAACAACCACTATAAATGGTTTACCAATATGTTCTAGTTCATCAATAATATCACGGGTTGCCTGTTGATAATTTTTAGCTTCTAAATCAACAATACTGCCATCACTGGTTAATACAATACCAATCGTAGAATGATCTTGTATGACTTTTTTTGTGCCAATTTTAGCAGCTTCATCAAAAGGAATACTATCATTATACCAAGGTGTCTTCACTAAGCGAATACCACTATCATCCTGATAACCACTGGCACCATCAATCACATAACCCACACAATCAACTAATCTGACTTTAACATGAAAATCATCATCAACAACCATATCTACAGCTTGATTGGGAATAAATTTAGGTTCAACCGTCATAATCATTTTACCTTTACCAGATTGTGGTAATTCATCGATTGTTCTTAATTTAACATCTTGATTTTCGATATAAGGAATAACCGCAATCTCCATAAATCTTTTAATAAAAGATGATTTACCACTTCTTACCGGTCCCACAACACCTAAATAAATATCACCGCCACATCTTTGTCCTATGTCTTTTAATATATTCTTTGTTTCCATTTATCATGACTCCTTTATACCACTATATGTCTTGATTAAAAGATTAGAACAAAGAAAAAAGGAGGTACCCCTCCTTTTCATTATTTTACTTTTACTAATTCTAAATAACTTGTTGCGCCTACAACACCTGGTGTTCCTCCAGTGACTAAAATTTGTTCTCCTGGTTTAACACCATTTTCTCTAGCAATAATACTTGCATAATCAATCATAGAAATACGTGAACTTAATGGTTTGCATGGAACAGCTTTAACACCCCAGTTTAAAGCTAATGCTTTTGTTGTTTTTAAAGAAGGCGTTGGTGCGATAATACGAGATTTTGTACGATAACGAGCCATTTTACGAGCTGTAAATCCTGATTCAGTAAAGGCAATGATGGCTGCTACATTGAACTTATAAGCAATTTCAGCTACTGACATACAAATAGCTTCACTTGCATCATTAGGCGCAGTACGAATTGCTTCTCTTTGTAAGCTTTGATAATCTAAACTATCTTCTATCTTACGAGCAATCTTAGACATCATTAAAACCGCTTCTTGAGGATAAAGACCACTAGCCGATTCACCAGATAACATGATAGCATCTGTACCATCATAAATCGCATTGGCTACATCGGAAACTTCAGCACGTGTTGGTCTTGGATTTTCTTGCATACTATCTAACATTTGGGTTGCTGTAATAACAAGTTTTCCTCTTTCTTTACATTTTCTAATAATTGATTTTTGAATAAGTGGCACATCTTCTGCAGGAACTTCTACTCCTAAATCACCACGGGCTACCATGATACCATCAGCTACATCAAGAATTTCATCAACATTTTCAACCCCTTCTTGATTTTCAATCTTAGCTAAAATTTGAATATCATTACGACCATTTTCAATTAATAATTTTTTAATATCAATAATATCTTGAGCTCTTCGACAGAATGAAGCAGCAACAAAATCAAATGGATGTTGCGCTCCAAATGTTAAATCTGAAATATCTTTAGGAGATAAATAATCAAATCCTAATTTAATACCAGGAACATTAATACCACGTTTATTTTTAACTTCCCCATCATTTGCTGCCACACAAACAATATCACTACCTTCAACATGATCAACTAATAATTCCACTTGACCATCATTAACTAAAATATAACCACCTGGTTTAACATCCTTATATAAATCTTTATAAGTAATGGTAAAACGATCACTGGTTCCCACAATATCTTCATTACAAATTACACAAGTTTGTCCTTTTTTAAATGTTGTCTTTCCATCAACAAAATCACCTGTACGAATTTCAGGACCTTTCGTATCTAGAAGAATTGCTACTTGAGTTGATAATTCTTCATTAATTTCAAGTAATGTATTGATCTTTTGTTCATGTTCTTCATGAGTTCCATGAGAGAAGTTTAATCTCATGACATTCATTCCCGCTTTTACAAGCTTAGTAAGCATTTCTTTGCTTTCAGAAGCTGGTCCAATTGTACATACAATTTTTGTTTTTGACATAATCTCGTTTTTCATCATATAAGTCGCCTTCCTTTTACTTTATATGTTTAGTATAAACCTATTTTTAACTTTTAACAATGAATATGAAATAGCAAAATAATGCAAGAAGGCATGCTAAAAAATCCAAAAATAAACCAAGTTTCAAAGCATAGCGATATTGTTTCAATTTAACACTGGCAAAATAGAGAGTAACTACATAAAAAGTCGTATCACTTCCAGTTTGAATAATTGAGCCTAACGTACTATAAAGATGATTAATGCCATAAGTTTGAAATATTTGATTTAAAATAACTAAAGAACCTTGGCTAGAAAAAGGGCGAATCAACATCATCATCAATATCTGTATCGGTAAATGCATTGATTTCATCATCGGCTTTAATCCCTGTTGTAAAAGTTCTAATAAACCACAAGTTTGAAAACATTGGCACCATAAAGTAAAAGCCATTAAAGTCGGTGCTAAAACAACCACTAACCCTAACCCCTCTTTCACTCCCTTTACAAACTCATCAAAAACATCTACTCCATTGATCATTCCTAAAATAAAACTCACTAAAATAAAACCAACCACAAGATTAATCATGACGTTCTTTAACCTTAATAATCATGATACCAACAATGGTAATGATAAAACCTATCACCATACTGTAACGAAAAAAGCCGGCTACATCTCTAGCATGATAGCTTTGTCTTAAAGTCATCATTGAAGAAGGAACTAAAGATAAACCTGCTGTATTGATGACAACTAAAGTGAGCATTTCTCGAGTAGGGTGATGACTTGGCGTAAGTTGATTTAGTGCTTGCATCGCTTTTAATCCACTCATAGTAGCTAGTGAGCCGACTCCTAGTAAATTAGCCATCATATTTGAAGAAAGATATAAAAAAATATTTTGATGATCAATGACATTTCCATAAATAAAACGTAATACTGGTTTAAATAAAAAAGATAAATACTTAATCATTCCTGAAGCTTCAATCACATTTAAAATTCCATTCCATAAACAAGCACTTAAAACTAATGTTTTAACTAAATCAAAGACTTGAAAAGGACTTTTTAATACTTCAAAAAATAGCTTTTCTTGACGTTGCATTAAAAATGCCACTGTCAAGAAAATAATCATCCCATATTTAAAAACTTTAGCCATAAATAAGATCCTTTAAAATATAATAAAGTGCATATTTAAACTGATAATGTGATAGTTGTTTACAAACAACTGTTTTTTGATTAACTTGAAGATAAAGTTGATTTTGAATAACTTGACAGGTGACTTGATCTTGAGGCTGTAATTCTAACTGTAAATCACGATCAAAAATATAAACTTCCTGGTCTATCCAATTTAACCCTTCATCATATATCTTCACTGACTGAAACTTTTTAAAAACTTCTTCATATTTATCTTTATGAAAAGCAAAATCATTACCACAATTAAAAGTCACAATAATTAAGTCCATCCCTCTTTTTTTAGCTCTGGTTACTAAAGTTCTTCTGGCTTTTTTAGTAAAGCCTGTCTTTCCTCCTAGACAATATGAATATTCTTTTAATAAACGATTTTTATTATTCCAGGAACCTTTACCATCCAATCTTTGATAAACCTGAGTTTTAACAATTTTATTAAAGATTGGATTTTGACAACAATAATCCATCAAGATAGCCATATCTTTAGGACAAGATATATTTCCGTCATCTTCCTCATCTAAACCGGTAGGATTAGAAAAATGACTGTTAGAAAGTTCTAATTTCATCGCTAAATCATTCATTTTTTCAACAAACTTATCTACTGAACCAAATGTTGCTTTGGCTAGCATCAATCCACAGTCATTTCCACTTCTAAGCAATAAGCCATATAAAAGATCTTGAATCGTTATTTTATCCTTTATATGTATATAAACACAACTACCATAAGCTTTATCTATTGTATGATCAACAATGACTTCTTTATCTAATTTATTATTTTCTATCGCCAAAATCGCCGTCATGATTTTAGAAATAGATGCTACACTTTGACTTTCATTTTCTCTTTTTCCTTCAATGACACTTTTAGAAAAACGATCATAGACAACATAACTCTTGCCACAAAATTGAACTTGACTTAAAGATACTTGAAAAATAAAAAGGATACTGAGTAAAATTTTCATTTTATCACCAGTATCATTTTATGAATCTATTCATGTTTTATGATAATGAAAGTTCATACACTTTTATCATAAAATAAACACATAATGAAATCATCATATCACCCATTTATTATATGTTATCATGATGATTTTATACCTAACGTGCATAACGAATCAAAGTTTTAGCCTTTAATGGTTTAAAGTATTGACGAACTTTGCCACCACAGGCAATGACTAATTGATTATTGTAGCCAAATTCTCTACCAATTGTTCCTTTTTCAACTTTTGATATATGAGTTAATTGTCCTTTTATGATTGCAAATTTCATTGTATACTTCCTCCTTTTCTACCTTTATTATAGAAAAAGAAGAAAATAAATGAGGACGTATATAAAAAATGAAAACCGGATTACCGGTTTTCATTAATATTATCTATTAGAAATCAACTTCTGTGTCGTAGTAGCAAGCTTTTAATAATTTAACCATTTCTTCTTGTGTTGGAATACGTGGGTTGCTTCCTGTACATGCATCTAAAATTGCATTTCTAGCAATATCTTCTACACGATCTAAGAAGACATCTTCAGGTACAAATCCTTTATCTGCTGGTAAACCATCAGCACCATAATGAGCAATACAATGAGGAATATTTAATTCATCATTCATTTTACGTAAATGAGCAATTAATAAATCTACTTTTTCATCATCGTTACTTCCACCTAAATGCATATAATCAGCAATCACACCATAACGTTTTTTAGCAGTAGGATCTTTTGCATTAAATTTAATAACTTTAGGTAAATACATAGCATTAGCTGCACCATGGATAATATGTCCACCTTGATCTACGAATGCAGCACCAGTTTTATGAGCCATTGAGTGAACAATACCTAATAAGGCATTTGAGAATGCTTGTCCTGCTAAACATTGAGCATCATGCATATCATCTCTGGCTTTCATATCACCATTATAAGAATCAATTAAGTTAGCTTGAATCATTTCAATAGCATGAATAGCTAATGGATCAGTATAGTTACAATTAGCCGTAGATACATAGGCTTCAATCGCATGAGTCATAGCATCCATACCTGTATGAGCAACCAATTTAACTGGCATTGTTTCAGCTAAATCTGGATCTACGATAGCCACATCTGGTGTAATTTCAAAGTCTGCGATAGGATATTTAATACCTTTATCATAATCAGTAATAATTGAAAATGCTGTTACTTCTGTAGCAGTACCACTTGTTGATGGAATAGCACAGAAATGAGCTTTTTTACGTAATTTAGGAATTCCGAATACTTTACACATTTCTTCGAAAGTAATATCTGGATATTCATATTTGATCCACATTGCTTTAGCAGCATCAATAGGTGAACCTCCACCCATAGCAACAATCCAGTCTGGTCCAAATTCTTCCATTACAGCAGCACCTTTCATAACAGTTGTTACTGATGGATCTGGTTCAATACCTTCAAATAATTTTACTTCCATTCCAGCTTCTTTTAAATAGTTAACAGCACGATCTAAGAATCCATTTCTTTTCATGCTGCCACCACCAACACACACGATAGCTTTTTTTCCTTCTAAGTTTTTAAGAGCTTCTAAGGCTCCTTTTCCATGATATAAATCTCTTGGTAATGTAAATCTTTGCATAGGTCACGTCTCCTTCTTTCCTTATACATTAATGATAGCACTTACATCACGTGAAAAAAAGAACATAAAAAGGAATAGTTATATTCCTTTTTTGATATACCTTATTTAAATTGTTCCGTTAATTGATGTAAATATCGAATAAAATCCCCTTCTTCACTCGTAGGATTATATCCTTTTCTATATATCACTAAGTCAATATACTCATTTTTTTGATCTAAACATTCTTTTAAAATCAAACCATAAGCATCTAACATTTCTTTTGATAAAGGAGAAGCCCAAATATAGGTATCCTTGACATATCTTAAGATTTCATATTGACTAGCACGTTCATATATTTTAATGGTTTTATTAGCTTGTTGATAAGGATTATCTTGGTCTTGAATGCGGCTATCGCCATGAATAAGTTCAATTTGATCATATAAATCCGCCAAATATATATTCTTGTTTGCTAGAACATTATCTTTAGACATCAATACTAAATAATGAAAGCGAAATAACTCTTCCCATTTAATGCCTTTTAAAGCTAAGATATTTTCATAATAATTCATTTGATCAACAGGTATTCTAATAATTCCTAAATGATCTTCACCTTCATTGATATTAGAAATAGCCTGTTCTGTATTCGTTTCTCTATAATTAATATCAATATCCTTATCCTTGATTCTTTCGCTTCGTAAGAAGCGTATAAAAGCTTCTGAGATATAACTCACTCGTGGTACAGAAATATTTAAAGAAACTGTTTTTAAAGAATCTTCATGATACATATTTTCTAAAGCTTCTACCTCACTGACAATACTAATCGCTCGATCTAAAAACTGTCTTCCTTTTTTAGTAGGGGTTACCCCCTTACTATTTCTTTCAAAGATTTTAATATTCATTTCTGCTTCTATTTCTTTAATAATCTTTGATAGACGAGGCTGATTTAAATATAAATGAGTAGCTGCTTTCGATATCGAACCATATTTATCTACTTCTATCATATATTTTAAATGTAGTAAATTCATGATCATCACCTAATCTTTATTCTATCACATTATTGTAAGGTAAAGATATGATTTGTAAATTTATTACAAAGAAGAGTTTAGATTTTTATAATCTTAAAATATAAATTAATACATTTATGAAATCACATATTTTATTTTTAAATTATTTAGAGTTGTTTGATAGTTTAAGTAATGATCCTGTTGTAATCTACCAACAACAATACCAGGAAGAATATCGATTTTTTTAGCAAATTCATTAATGGAATTTGCAGTAAATTTTCCTTTATTCTCTTTAACAAATTCAAGATATTCATTTTCTGGAATCAGTGTATTTCTTGAAAATAAGTCTGCTTCTTTTTCCAACTTTTGAATTAAATCATTTGTTTCTAATTCTTCTTTATATTTGTCACTTACAAGGGTCACTTTTATTCTTTTTTGTAACACGTGACCTAATTCATGAAATAATGCAAACCAAAAAGTATCTGCATATTTTCTCCTATCATTTAATGCTAAAACTACTTTCTCTTTATTAAGCCATTTGACTGCACCGTTAACACCACAATTTTTAAGATTTGGAAGCAAAACAAGAGCAACACCACATTTTGAAAGTAATTCCTTCAATCTAGGATAAAAATCTTTTGGGTTATCGTTAGTCATACTTCTTATTTCAGCAATTGACGAAGATAATTTTGATTCATCATATGGTTCAACATCCATAATTGATCCAATATTTATAGCAGTTTGAACCCACGCATTTGCATTAATTATATTAATATCTTTAACCTCTGATACACTTGTTCTATATTGTACCAAAAAATCTCTTTGACTTAAAACATGTAATGAAGCAACCTTAAAATAACAACGTAATTCTCTCACTTTTTCAGTGGTATCTCGTGTTGATTTAACTAATCCTAGATCAACCCAAAATTTATAATCAAGTTGTTTAACAAGATGACATTCTTCTTCAATAGCTTTTCTATTTTCGATTTCAATCTTCTTTTCAATATATCTTTGATTAAGATTAAGCCACATTGTAGTCGAAGTTCCAAAAACAGTAGCTAATTTTTGTACTAATTCTTCAGTAAGATTTATCTTTCCATTCACTAACTCACTCATATATTTTGGCGTTATTTGAAGTCGTTTAGCCAACTCTTCCTGTGTAATACCTTGATCATCAATATAATCTTTTATATAGTAACCTGGATGAAATGTTATTAATTCTTCATATTCAATCTTATTCATAATGATTAGACACCTCCCATGCTATTATTATTTCTGTAGATTTATAAATTTTATTCATATCCTCGTCTTTGTATTAATTTCCATTTTTATCTACAGGAATAATTATTAAACGATACCCTGTACTACGTCCTGCAATATCTAAAGCATATTGTCCTTTTCTTTTTCCTTTTAGAGGATGTAAATGATAAATTTTCATTTCTGCTATATCTTGTAAATTATCTGAACTTTCAATCAAATTTACTAATGCATGAAGTTTTTCTGCAATCTTTGCAGGTAAGTCTTTTTTTGCCTTTTTAAAATTAGTGCAAAGTTTCTTCACATTATTATCATGATATTGAATCTTTATAGTCACATCCTCCTTTCTGTAAAAAATTACCAAAAAGGTAATTTTTTTCTTTATAATACCATTACTAAACCAATAATTCAATCATTTTCTTTATTACAATTTATTAAAAATATTTATCATTGAATAAAAAAATAAGTGCAACCTAGTTGCACTTATAAATAATTATTTCTTTTTAACAATATCATTTAAATCTTTAAAGATAGAATGATCAGGAATGACACCTCTTACTCTAGAAAGAGGATAAATGTTAGTATGTCTACCAATGACTGTACCAGGATTTAATACACTATTACATCCTACTTCTACATAGTCTCCTAACATAGCTCCCATCTTCTTTAATCCTGTTTCGATTGATTCTTGATTGAATCGATCTTTAACAACAACCAAAGTTTTATCACTTTTAACATTACTTGTTATTGATCCTGCACCCATATGTGATTTATATCCTAAAATAGAATCACCTACATAGTTATAATGAGGTACTTGTACACTATCAAAGATAATGACATTCTTTAATTCTACCGAATTACCAATAACACAATCTTGACCGACTAAAGCACTTCCTCTAACAAAAGCACCATGTCTTACTTCTGTTCTAGCACCAATAATACATGGTGCTCCTAAATAAGCACTATCAAACACTTTAGCATCTTTATGAACCCATACATGTTCACTTACTTCTTGATAATCATCACCTAATGATTTACCTAATTCTATAATAAAGTCTTTAATATCTTTTAAAGCTTGCCAAGGGTATTCATATTTTTCTAATAAAGGACGAGCTTGGCTATGATTTAAATCATATAAATCTTCTATTTTATACATTTTTATTACCTTCTTATTTACCATTTAATACATCTTTAATTGCTTTTGTATTTTCACTTACACTTATTGCATCTGGAATCATGTAATAGAGATTACTTGATGGCATATAAGCTCCACCTGTTTGAGTTACACCTTTTCCAGTAAATTGTTTTTGAGTGAAAGTCCAAGCAGCATTATCATTGATTTGCATTTTAATTAAATCAGTAATGTCATTAGATTCCATGTTTGTTTCAAAACATCCCGTAATCGCATTTAACACACTAGAATAATTTTTAATAATAGCAGGTGACATCATTTTATTTAACATCGCCATTAAAACATCTTGTTGATGTTTTACACGCATGTTATCACCTTCAACAAATGAATGTCTTTCTCGAGAATAAGCTAGTGCTTGATCCCCATTCATATTTTGTTGACCAATAGTATAAGTATAACCACCAGCACTAAAATTACGATCTACATCAACAGTAATCCCACCTAAAGCATCAACCATGGTTGTAAGTGAAGTAAAGTTAACACGAGCATAGTAGTTAATATCAACACCTAAATAATTTTGAATTGTTTTCACTGTATTTTCAGGTCCAGCAATACCTGAGTGTGTTAACTTATCACTAGCACCCATATTAGCTAAAGGAACATAATAATCTCTTGGAATAGAACTTAATAATATTTTCTTAGTATTTGGATTTACTGTCATGATCATATTAACATCTGATCTTGCTACAGTTGAAATAGCTCCATAAGTATCAATACCAGAAATATAAACTGTAAATGGGGTATTGGTTACTGATACACGATTAGAGAAATCTTTAACTTTAACTTTAACATCGGCTGTCCAGATTTCTTTAGTTTCATTTTCAAAGTCAGGATGATTTTCTTCAAACATTCCATTTAATGCTGTATTCACTAAAATAGCATTAACAGTATGATTATATAAATCATCACCTAAATTAGCATAAGAAATCACTGAATCATAAGAAATACTTGATTCTTTTTCTTGTGCTTGTTTAATAACTTTATTCATATCATCTTTATTATCATTTTGTAAGCAATATTCAATTGATTCATTTTGTAAATCTTTTAAACTATTAATCTTACTGCTTTTTAAAACAACAATTGCATAATGAGTTGATTTTGTATTCGCACCAGTAATATCATCTAAAGCCGAATTACCTTTACTTACCATGACTGATCCAAAGATCATTAAAATACTTAATAATAAACTTATAATCTTTCCTACAATCTCTCTTGGTTTAGTACGATGTACATGATGGTGATGTCCCTCTCCATCATGATGACGTCTTTTCTTTGTTTTCATTAAAGCAAATGTAACTAAACATAATAAAGCTAAAAGCATGACAAGAATAGCTGTATAAACTGTTGGTATCACATTTAACTTAACAATAAAAAATAAGAATACACATGTTGAAATGACTTGTAAACCAAGGATTACAGGCCAAGATATCACTTTCTTTACTTTATCCATAAATACCTCTACTTTCTTGCTTCAAATTATATAACTTTTATAGGTGTTTTTCTACATGAATGTATGAAAAAACATTGCAAGTAGCAGTGTTTGACAAATTAATACAATATCATGACATATTATTTAGATAAACAGTGAATATTAATTACATTCTTTTCTAAAATAGGCATTATTACGTTTTTCTACTTTGTAATAAATCTTTAAAGCATCTTCTCTATATTCTGGACTATCTGGTGTATCTCCAAAATAACTTATATACCATTGATCAACAACTTTTAAAAACCAGTTTGTATCAGGTAATTGACATTGTGCTTTAACAAATGTACCAAAATCTTTTTTTACTCCCTGATAAACACCTGGTGATTTTATTTTAACACCATACTTTAAAAAATAACGATTTATTTTTTAATAAAAACTTTCTAATTAAAATTTGATTTTAGTTATACTATACATCATTTTTATAATTATTAATTATATCCATACATTGATCAAACAAAATATCATTATTTATAATTATAACAAATAATGATGTTTTTGCTCTTGTTATAGCTTGATAAAGCATTTGAGCACCGTAATTCCCAGAATCCCATATTCCTGCATCTAATCGATCTCCTATATAATTAAATTTGGCATCAATTATAACTGCCACCTTTTCAAATTCTTGACCAATAACCTGATGAGAATTACCAAGAGAAACACTATTCAAACGTGTAAAAATAGAATCACGATATATACTTGGGGTGTAATTAATAAAATTCCATCCTTGCCTTTTTAAATATTTCAAAAAAGTTTCGGTATCTTTGTATGTTTTAAATTTTGTTAAATAAACATTTTCATAATTCATCTCCATATGTTTATGACTTTTATCAAACAAATTATCAACAAAAAAATAAATTTCCTTATTTGCTCGTATTCTCCCTTTAATTTTATATTCTTTAATGACATAATCTTTAATCAGTTCTATTGAATTAGAATTTTTTTCTTTAGCATTCATTGTTTGCAAAGGATCATATGAAAAGATTCCACAAATTTTATTTTCTTTCATTTTTTCAAAAATAAAATTTAGCTGTCCTTCATCTATTCTCTGTACCTCATCTAATACAATAATATCTGTTTTATCGTAAGGAATATTTTCATAATTTTTAATTGGAAATATCTGCCAATTTTTTTCATTCAATGCATTGTGTCCTTCATTTAACATTCCACAATGTATAACAACCACTTGATTATCCCTCATATATTCTTTTGCTATGTCGTAAATTAATAAAGTCTTACCACAGCCTGCGGGTCCTGTAATACTTACTGATTTTTCTTCTTTACCTTCTAATATTTGTAAAATATCTTTTTTATATTTACTTGTTGATCAGTTAAAAAATATTCGTCATTTAAAAATTCATTCATCTTATTAAATGGCGATACTAAAAATTTTGATGGTTCAAACATGTCATCAATGCCTTTATCTATTAACATTTCTTGATTTTGTAAATTTATATTTAGATCATCAAATTTTATAATTTGCAAACTATCATCTTCTGAATGATATTCATATAATATATTATTACAAGTTATATAGCAAAATGTATATACCTGTTTATTTAATGCTTTTAAATAGTAATTATTTTGCTTTAGTTGTTTCTTTATTTTATCCTCATTTGCCTCTCGTTTTAGTTCTATATTAATAACACTATTTTCTCCTATCCTTAATAGATCAAATTCTTTTGATATTTGTGGTATAGTATAATTCCAAAAATAATGGTCATATAGTGTATAATTATTAAATTTTGAATTCAAAACGAACTTCCTTAAATCATCTTCTTCACTACTTCTAACATTACTCTTTTCCTTATGAGATTCACATACGTTATATCTTTTTAAATCCCTTTCGTCTAAATCTTCACAAGTTGCACAATGTGTAACTATATTAATTGCTCTCATATATATATCCTCTTATATTAAATCATTTTAATTTTTCATACTCATTTAATGCATACCCATCTGTCATCCCCGCAATATAATCAGTTATTGATCGAATTAATATTCTTCTTTTTTCATAAACTATAACATCATTTTCATTAAGATTTTCATTACAATCATTAAGATATCTGTCTATAATTTTTTCATTGATTTCTTGCTTTGTAATTATTTCAATCTCATCATTTATTAAATCTATATCACCATCTCCCAAAAAAACTGCACTATTAGAAACGCCAACATTCTCATGTCTTAACATTTCTAAAAAAATCTTACGCTGTGTTCCCTCATGCAATAATCTAGGATTATTATAATAGCAAGAAAATAATTTGGTTATAATAACACTTGCATTATAATCAGCACTTGCAACAGTTGTATTACAAATAACTTTTTTTTGTACTACTTTTTCTAAATACTTATTAATTTTTTCATCATCATCAGAAAATCTAATTGCAGGCAATTTTTGACTATATAATTCACTGTCATTTTGACTTAAATTTTCTAAAGATGAATCTATAACATGTTGAGTAAAATAATTAACAATTATAGAAACAATTTTTGAAATTTTTAATTTATTTTTATCAACTATTAAGCAACTTTTTTCTATTAATTGACATTCTTTTGTAATCTTATGTAATAAATCATTACATTTATTTATTTTTAATCTGTCTTTTAATTCATTTATGGTCATTACTCCGGATGTGAGCGCATCATCTACATCATGGCCTCTTTGTGCAATTTCATCAGCAATAGCTACAACCTGTCCCTCTAATGAAGAACAAATAGGATCATCAATAAATATTTTATCAATATATTCTTTGGATACAAAATCATTTATATTGATATTTGATTTCAATTTAGTATGTTTTAAAACACCTTCAACAACTTGAGCACATACATTTAGTCCTGGATATTTTACTGATTTTTCTTCAATTTTCGTTAAAATTTTAGCACTTTGATAATTATGTTTAAATCCTCCAAACCATCTATTTTTAAACATATTTTGTGTTGCTGGTATTCCAACATCAATCTTTCCACACAAAATTCTATCAAGAGTTCTTTCACCTTGATGACCAAACGGCGTATGTCCTAAATCATGTGCTACTGCAATTGCTTCTGTTAAATCTAAATTTAAATCTAACGCATAAGCTATAGCTTTAGCTATTTGGTTAACCTCTAATGTATGTGTCATTCTTGTTCTATAATAATCTCCTTTTTTTGTAGTAAAAACTTGTGTTTTGTCTACTAATCTTCTAAAGGACATACAACTAACAATACTTTCTCTATCATTTTGGAAATTTGTTTTTCTTTTATCTATATCATTATTAAAATATAATCGTATAGCCTGATTATCATTCTGAGCCAATTTATGTAAATTGTTATTTTCAACATATAAATTATTCTCTATATTAGAAAGCAAACATTCATTGTCCTTATTCTCAACAACATAAATTCTTTCTCTTAATTCTTCATATAAAGTTTTCATTTCATTTGCTAAAACATAGCATCCATCATCAAAATCCGCCTCTAAATCTAAATCAATTTTATCTATCAGACTTTTAATAACTCTATCATGATATTTACTTTCTAGATGTATCATATTTTTATAAACAATATTATGTTGTTCATTAAAGCGTATCAATTTTCCAATAAATATATCATTAATATCTCTGTCTTTTGCATTTTTATATGTAATAAATAAAATTACATTATTCCTTTCTAAATTTGTACTGTCTTCTACATTGTCTTTCATTTTTATATTGTAATAACGTTCAATTTTTTTGTCATAACTTTCTTTTGCAAACTTATATATATCATTGTTATCATTATTATTTTTTATAATAAATACTTTACCCATTATATTCATCATCCTTTAAAATCTTCATAATATGATAAGAACTGTCATTAAAATAATAAAATTAGAACTTTTTATTTTCCATTATTATGCGTATATGCACATATTTACTGCATGAACGACATTTAACTAATTAATGTTCTATTTATTAAAATGACTATTGAATTATTCAAAACTAACAAGTTATTTTGTACATGTATCTGCTATTTTTTTATTAAATCTATTCGTTCTATTTTGATACTATCAATTTTCTTTAACTCTTCTTCATACAAACTAGCTAATTGTATTGTTATATATTTTATAATTTGCATATCCTCTTTATCAATTTGAATTTTATTAATGTCATTATTATAATGCATTATTTTATTCCTAATCCCATCATCTTTAAAATATTTTTCCAGTTTTTTTATTAAACTATTACCTAATATTTCTTTCGTCTTTTCTTGATGCAATAATGAATTAACTGTTCTAATTGTACCTTGATCTTTATGCTCTATATTTACCAAAGAGGTTAGATCTAATAATTCAATAACTAATCTTTCAATCAACGGAAAAAAATAATACAACACTGCAATGTTATTAGATTTAAAAAGTAAAATATCATCTTCATGAATAAAATTATCTAGTTCTTTAGTATGGCATTTTTGAAAAAAATCATCATAAAACATATTTAATTACCTCTTCTATTCTTTCTTTATCCACATTACTTGCAAGATTTGCTTCATTTTTTAATAAATAGTTTCCATTATTATCACAATTATACCGTAATGATGTATAGTTATTATTTATATTTTTATAAACATCTATTAACATAATTCTTTTCTCTAATTCTAAAAGTTTTTTTATTTTTAAAAAACGTTTATCCTGATTTTTTTCTAGAAATCGAAAAAATTCATATAAATCATGACCAATAAAACTAAGTTTAAAGAAAGAATTTTCATTTTTGTAATGTACATCTTTTATCACATCTTTAAAATGATTTATATTGCAACATCTTATCACTTCAGACTTTATGTATATTTCAACAGTAACAAACATTATATATAATAATATTGATTTATTATTGGTACATTTAATAGTATTTGTTAAAGTTTTTTTCCAATCTAAGTATTGCTGACGAAATACTTCATAGATTTCATTAGTTTTATTTATTTCATTTTCTATTATTTTGTCTGACAAAGAAGAAAAATTTTCAATCATATTTGGATCAATTTTAATTTTTCTTTTCATCTTTATCACCTACTACAAATAATCCAATTAAGCAAGAAAAGAGATAGAGTAGCTCAACTGTTAGATTCTTTTTATGAATAAAATTTCCATGCATAAAATTATTTCTATAATTCAAGCCATATCTTTCATATAAAACATAATAGACAAACATGTAGATATCTCTAGATAATTTATTATCTTTGCAATAATCAAATAAATTTTCTATATTAGCCGACATATTTTGAAAATTACATTTTAATTGTATATTTTCTATTTGTTCGCAAATTAACTGCTCTATGCATATAATCAAATAGCAACATAAAACGTAGTCATTTTGAAAAACCAAATCTGTTTCCTCTAAAAAGTTTTTGCAAATATATTCTTCTAAATTATCATCTAAAAACTTCTTAAATGTTGTTGCTATAATACTTCCACTAAAAGTAAATGTTGTACTTAAATGACGTAACATTAAATAATAATAATTACCATGATATACATTATCTAGTTCATCGGATAATGATTCTACTATTTGTATCCCTTTTTCGTGATAATATTTTGAAAAGGATGAATCAAAATCATTATCCCAATTCATATATGTTCCTTGTTCAGAATCTAAACATACATATTGAACCAACATAGGAACTGGAGATTCAGAAAATGTCTTAATTGCAATTGTAAGCATTTGATCAAAATCGACCTTCAAATACAAAAAAATAGTTTGTAAATTGTTAGATAAATCTTCCTTTATCCTTTCTATCTCATCACTATTTGGATTAAATTCATATTGAAATTTTTCCAATCCGCAATTAACGCTATCACTTTTTAAATATCTTCTTTTACAATATAATAAAGTTTTTATACATTTTTCTATTGTCAATTTATATATATCGTAATATCTTTGACATCTTTTTATTTGATTTAAATAATTTAATATTTGATCTACATCAGAGATAAATAAAACAGTATTTTTAATCTCATTATTCATCATTTCAGTTATTTTATTGACTGACTTAATCAAGTTATTACACACCGTAATAAAAGAATTCTCATCCAAAATATCTTTATAATACATTTTTAAAGTTAGATTTATAATAGCATCATAATGATAACCATTAATATTAGTCTCTTTAAATCCATCTATAATATTAGTATTGTAAATAGATGCATTCTGTTTACAATTTGGATCAAATTCAATTATTTTAAGTAATAAATTATCATTATTTAAAATATATTCAAATAATTCATTGTACCTAGGATGAATATTATTTTTATTATATAATTTATATAATCTATCACAAAAAAAATTGTGATCATATTCAAAATTTTTACAAGCAATAAAATCCTTATAATAATCATAACTATGCTCTAAATACATGCCATCTCCATAAAATTCTTTTCTATCAAAGAACTTATAAAATTCTTTTTTTATACAATCGTAATTTTGAGATTGTTTATATGTATTTGATTCTAACGAATAATGATATGATGTTAAAAAATCCGCAAGATAATTGCACACATGGAAAAGTTGATTTTCTTTTGCGTAATCATATATATCTTTTATTTCTTTAAATTTAAAATCAAATGTGAGTATATAATCATTATAGATATACAACATAATACCATCTTTTAAATAAGTATAATCAAGCAAGTTATAAAATTTTTTTATCGCAACCAAATAATCCGTCATATCTATTGTACTATATATAGATACAATTTCTCTTAATTCTGTACTTATATCATTAATATTCATATAATCTCTTATAAACTCTTTTGTTGCTATTTTCATCATCTTTTCCTTCCTTAAAAAATTTTAATATTAAACTTTGTAATCAAATTCTTTATATTAAAAGACATATTAGAACTATTTATTTTCATTACTCAATTCAGTTTTAAAATCATCTAATATTGTTTCAAATTCATCTGTTAAAATTTTCATACAAAATCTTTTTTGAAAAAGTAAAACTTTATGAATAGAGAGTTTACATTCTTTAAATACAAGCCATTGTCTCCTTCTTTGAATATTTTTTTCCTTTTCACCAACAAATGACATTTTAACAAATAGGTTTTCATATTTTGACCATAGTTCAAATAAATACATAACGGGTATAAATAATATTAAATATATTAGAGGTATCATAAAACTTATAAAGGTGTTTAGAATATTTAAATTTTTATACTCATGAATTCCAACTTTTATTGTGCCTATTATTATCAAAAATCCGATTAAAGACAAAACAAAATTTAAAAATGTCTGAGCACTCCTATATTCATTCTTATGTTCTAAAATAAGACTCATTGTCATAATAATTATGACAATTGGAATACTTATTAATTCAATACATATATTAAATGTAAATGTGCTCATAAGAAACTCAATAATAACAATTAATTTGAAGTTATCCTTTAAAATTTTCTTAATATATGTCTCATCTGTATCGCCTGCTACTGAATTCATGCAGCATATTAAACCTGTAAAAAGAAACCATTCAACAATATCTTTTATGTATGAACTATCCCAACAAGGTAACTGATAAAACAAAAAAGTAATGAAAAAAACATACATAAGACTTGTAAACCAAAGTATTCTAATTTTACTTGTGAAAAACAACTTTATTAATACAAAAAATGATTCTCTAGTTGATTTATTATATAGAACATATATAAACAAAATAAATATCCATGTTATGAGTGCCCATTCTCTCGTAGATAAAACAATGATATGAATACCCCCTCATAAAAAATTAAAATAATCATGTTGTTAATTTTTAAAATTAAGCGCTTTCATGTAGTAAAAAATTAAAAGCTAACACTATAATTATACATCTAGTGTTAGCTTTTTTTCTACTTATTGTCATGAATGACATTATTTTATTCACAAATACCATACAAATTACGAAATAATTTAAACAATAATCTACTATTAAAGCATAACATCTTAAATTTAAACCGTATTTTATCATTATGACATAGAAAACAATTAATCTTATCTTCAATCTCAAAACAATTGACCAACTATTCCGATTAGATTAACCAATAATATAGACTTTTTTCATTATAAAATTTAGATGTAGATAGACATCATGTTTACAAAATATTTAACTTTAAATGAAAAGCAGCTTTTATATAAAAATATAGTTTTCCCTACTTTATATACCATCAAAAATTGTCTTTTATCTTTTTTGAAAGTACTTTAATTCAATATCTGCATTTATTCTTTAAAAAATGTTAATTATATTCTTTAAACCTTGGAAAAATATACAAATTTATTTTCCTAGTATCCATTTGAAATTCTTATTTATTAAAAAAGAAAAAATACGTAAAATGACTAAAGTCAAAAATAGAATTATAATTTTAACAATTACCAAAATGTAATTATGTGATACAAGTAAGCATATTTTGTTAAATGGAAGTAATAATAACTGATTTAAACATAAATAAACGATAGAGTTTTTACCAATATATGTCATAATTCTTCTTAACGTATTCCATCTAAAAAATAATCTAAAAAACGCATACCATCCAATCGTCATTAAGGATGCACATATGTAATATAATATAATATTTCCATATACTCCATTTCGAATATTGATTGAAGAATTATAAAAACAAATTACACTGCCTAATAAAACACATAAAAAGACTGTATATATATTAGTTTCTATTTTAAAAACTTCAACATTCTTTTTTAATATTGTTCCAATTTGAAATAACCCCACACCCATTAGGGAAATATCTATACCTAAAGGTAATCTAAAATACCTAGGAATAATACAACCTGCTAAGGACAGTAAAATTATTACTATATATTTTAAATGTTTGTTCTTTATTTTATCAATAGAGAAATAAAATATATTTACAAAAAATAATGCTGTTAAAAACCATAATGCTCCACATATAGGCATTCCTTCTGTATTAAATAAAAAAATATGATATACAGCACTAACTACAGAAGTAAAATCTATATATTTAATGGTTAAAAATTGAATTATTATCCACACCATCAAATGAAATACCGAAAAAATAAAATATGGAATTAACAAAGAAAAAAATTTTTTTTCAAAAAACAATTTAAAACTTGTATGTTTTCTTTTCCAAAGAAAACCCGAAATAATAAAAAACATAGGCATATGAAATGAATGTATCCATACATCAAAAATATTACCAAATCCAATATGCCCCATTATCATTAATATAATACCAAAAGCCTTTAATAAATCTATTTCCTCAATTCTAGTCGTGCTATTTAATTTTTTAATCTCTTCCATATAAATCTCTTGTATATACTTTCTCTTCTACATCATCTAAACAAGTATCATAGCGATTAGCTATGATTGCTTGACTTAATGATTTAAATTTATTTAAATCATTAACAACTTCACTACCAAAGAATGTTGTTCCATCTTCTAATGTTGGTTCATAAACAATCACTTTAGCACCTTTAGCTTTAATTCTTTTCATGACACCTTGAATAGAAGATTGTCTAAAGTTATCACTATTAGATTTCATTGTTAATCTGTATATACCAATAATTACTTCATTTTCCTTTGATTCATCATAAGTATTGTTATCATCATAACTATAATAATTAGCTTTTTCTAATACTTGATCAGCAATAAAGTCTTTTCTAGTTCTATTACTTTCAACAATAGCTTCGATTAAGTTTTGTGGTACATCTTCATAGTTAGCTAGTAATTGTTTCGTATCTTTTGGTAAACAATAACCACCATAACCAAACGATGGGTTATTGTAATGAGATCCAATTCTTGGATCTAAACATACACCATTAATAATTTGTTGTGTGTCTAAACCCTTTAATTCAGCATATGTATCAAGTTCATTAAAATAAGATACTCTTAAAGCTAAATATGTATTAGCAAATAATTTTACTGCTTCAGCTTCAGTAAATCCCATAAATAAAGTATCTATATCCTCTTTAATAGCCCCTTCTTGTAATAGAGAAGCAAATGTATGAGCAGCTTCTACTAATCTATCATCATTCATATCTGTACCAACAATAATTCTTGATGGATAAAGGTTATCATATAGTGCTTTAGATTCTCTTAAAAATTCAGGAGAAAAAATAATATTTTTACTTCCTGTTTTTTCTCTAATACTTTGTGTGTATCCCACAGGAATTGTACTTTTAATCACCATAATAGCATTGGGGTTAATTTCCATAACTTGTTTAATAACACTTTCTACTGCACTTGTATCAAAGAAATTTTTCTTTGAATCATAATTAGTTGGTGCAGCAATGACTATGAACTCTGCATCTTTATAAGCGGCATTAGCATCTAATGTTGCTGTCAGATTTAATTCTTTTTCTTTTAAATATTTTTCGATATATTCATCTTTAATAGGACTAATTCTATTATTAATCTTATTTACTTTATCTTCTATGATATCCACAGCCATCACTTCGTGATGCTGTGCTAATAATGTAGCAATGCTTAATCCTACATATCCTGTTCCTGCGACTGCTAATTTCATTTTCGATTTAACTCCTTAATATTCTTTTTAATTTCTTTTTTATTTTTTCAAAAAAATTATATAAATAAAAAAAGTAATTTCTTGCTATTTTATCATTTTCATAAACATTAATTTTATTAACAATTTCACATTTATGTTTAAATAGATTGTTTATATTAAATGGACAATTACTAATATATTTTGGATTAATTTCCGAACTCCCTCCAAAATGATAGATAAAGTTATTATAATATTCTATTGTTTGTATAGAGTATCCATCATTCTGTAATCTTGAGCAAAAATCCGAAATAGAATAAAACCAAGTAAATTTTTTTGAATTTAATTGATATCTCAAATATAAATCTTTATCAACTAATAAGCACCACCCATCTGGTCTATTGTCATCATATGAACAAACTTGACATGCAGTGACTCCTAATTTATGTATATTCATCATTTTCTCTAACCAACTTCTATTTCTTATCTCAACATCTGAATTTAACAGTAATATGTATTTACTGTCTTCAGATGCATATTTAACTGCTTCATTATTCCCACCTGCAAATAATAAATTTTTATTAGAAAAAACTAATTTATCAATTTTTCCTATTTTTTTATATTTATTCAATAACTTTTTTGTTTTTTCTTTCGAATCATTATCAAATACAATTAGCTCATAATTTCCATTTGTTTTCGCTAGTGTATTCAATGTATGCTTGATATAACGTGGAGCATTATAGGTCAACATTACAATACTTACTTTTTCCATAAAAATACCTCATTAAATTATAATACAAATTCGTGAATTAATTTAAATACATCCTTTCTTGCAAATATAAAAATAAAAATCGTATATACAAAAGCACATATAAATATTCCAAATATATTATTAAAAAAACTCACGTGTAATAATACAAAAGTTTCTTTAATGAATACCATAACAACACACCCAATTATTGGAACAATAATGTTCATAACTATATGCATAGGTCTTATATGATAATATCTGTTCAACAAAATAATCGATGGGCCAATAACAATTAATCTACTAACACATCTCAAAATAACAAAACTATGAAAATCAATATTGCTAAATATTAAAAATATAAATACCATTATACAGAAATCTAAAAGTTGTAAAAGCAAACAAATAACAGGCTTACCAATTGATCTAAATGCTTCTGTAAATATACTAAAAAATAGAGTCCTAATTATTGTTGAGAAAGCCCAGTATCCCACAATAAAAGATGCTTCTATCCATTTTGACCCAAATAGAAGCAGGGTACAATATTTATCAAATATTAAAACTCCTGTACCAATTGGCAATACCATATATGAAATAAATCTATGAAAATCCATAAGAAAAGCATTATATTTACAGTTATCATTTTGATATCTCGATAATACAGAGTATAAAACTGGTAAAAATGCCGAAGTAATAATAGCAATTAATGAATTTACCATCGAAATTGAATTCTTATAAAGCCCTAAATAATAGGGCGTAAATAAAATTCCAATAAAAAATGTGTCTGCCCAATTAACAAGCCAAGAAGATAATGATTCTAAAAGAGCAAAAAAACTAAATTGAATCATATCCTTAAACTCATTTAAATTAAAATAAAACTTCAACTTATAAGATGATAATACTGATAATATTACAGCTCGTAAGACTGTACCAAAAAGATTTCCTATTATAACTGACCAGTACCCCAAACCCAACAACGCCAAAGGAACAGTAATAATAAGAGGTACTAAAGAGCTTATTGTTTGACTATAAAATATCGGTTTAAAATTGAGATTTCTTTTAAAGAGTGTCATTTGCACTGAAGAAATGCTAGTAATAGGAAGTTGTAAACTTGCTACAAATAGCGCGTTATATATTGTGACATCACCAAATATTTTTGCCAAATGAACTCGATTTATAAAAATTAAAAGAAGCAAAAAACTTGATATACAAAAATTTATAAAAAAAGCAATATTAGCACAATTTTTTATAGCATTTTTATCTGAAAACTCTTTTTGAATAAGGTACTGTTGAAATCCTGACTCAGTTAGAAGATCAGCAAAAGATGTTATCATTGTTATAGTTGCAATAATTCCAAATACTTCAGGTGCCAAAATTCTCGCGAGAATCATATTTGTAATAGGAGCTACTATTTTAGAAAATAGTTGTGTCAAAAAAGACCATCTAGTTGCATTTGATATTCTATTGTTCATAATTGATATTTCCTTTCTTAAATATTATAGAATATAAAAATTGATAATTACAATTTTAACATTACATAAACGAATAAAGTTAGACTTTTTAAAAAAGTGGTTATTTTTGATTTACAAACTATAATATTTACATTTCACAAAATAATTTTATTTTAAAATTATTAACTTAATTGACCATATTAAATAAGTAAAGAATATTATTTAATTTTCAAAATTTTAAATCTTAAGGTGCTTAGAAAAGAAAAATTTAAATATATAAATTCTTTAGTATTTTATAAATAAGACATGGTAAATTAAAGTTTCTAATAAATTTTTATTTTTTTACTATTTATCAATTTAAATATTATATGTCCAATAAACAAGAAAAATAAATTGGCAATAGCATTGTAATATTCAAAGTAAATTATGAATTTTGCTGCAAATATCATTAAAATAATAAATATTACATCTTGATAATTAATTTCATTTTTACTTCTACTTATATTATCAATTATTTTTATAAACATCCCATAAAAAAAAGGAACTATAACCGGTCCAACAAAAGACAATTCATATAATGAAGTAGAAATTATATCGGTAGGAGATTGCCCATATCCTCCTGCAATACTACTATTAAAATTCCATACAGATACAAAAGGATTTTTTATGATGCTAGATGGTAAAACAGCAAACGGAATTGAAAATACATCATCAATTATACGAAGTTTATTTGAAGCAAATACATAATTCATACTATTTTTACTTGCCTCAATTATAAATGAAAATTCGCTACTAACTTTTTCAATAAATGACGTACTCTCTACTTCAAAAGCAACTCCCTTAACAATTTTATAGAGATAATCCGCATTTATTACTATTACCAAAATGAAAAAAGAGTATATAGCAACTCTACGCACTATTATTTTTAATGGCACTCCTTCTTTTTTCTTATCAAAGATACTAATAAGCATTAGTGTCATCAAATAAAATCCAATCATAATTCTACTGTCATTTATTAGCATAGTGTAAATTGAAATCATAATTGAAAAAAAGAATAACATTAATTTTATATATTTATACTTTTTTTCTTTTTTTAACAATTCTATAAAATACAAATATGAACAAAATAATGATAATGAAAAAAATCTTAACAAAAAGCTGTATGGGTTATTTATTTTGCTTATACCCATTCTTATAATATTTGCATAGTCTAAAGCTTTTATTACTCCTCCATATGGTTTTGTCCAAATTAATATCATAATAACTACGATTATCAAACAAACATTAGCCGTCAAAAAAATAGAATGTCCTTTTTTTATTTTAATTTTTTTTGAAGATTTAAATAAATAACCAATATTTAAAAATAAATATCCAATGATTGAAAATAGAAAAAATAAAAATGAATTACTATCTATTTTGTATATGTCTGATTTATTTATATAAACTATCAAAGGTATAAATCCATAACAAAATGCATAAATTATCCTAATCAAATTTATACATTTTATCTCATTTGAATTAATTATGTTGACTATCTCAAATGAAACAATCAATAAAAAAAATATTAGAAATAAAATAATCATATTAATGTCATCCATTCATTATAAACTTTTTCTTTTGAAAAATCATTTGCTCTCATTCTTGATTTTTTTATGTACTTCACCTTTAAATTTTGATCCAAATAAATCATCTCGATTGCTTCTTTCAAATAAAATAAATTATTATCAACATTACTTTTATCCTTAGAAAACTGATTAACTAGTATTCCGTATTCCCCTATTTCCATACTTTCACAAACTGATGTAATATTGGAATTTGGTGCAATTATTTCACGTGGTCCACTTTTACAATCACTAGAAATAACAGGTAACCCTAATGCCATTGCTTCTAAAATTACATTACCTAATCCTTCAAACAAAGAAGTCAGAACAAATAAATCACATTCTCTTAAAAATTTGTGAGCATTTGAAATAAATCCTAAAAAGAAAACATGATCATCTAATTTTAATTTTGCTACTAATTCTTTTAATTCATTCTTTAATTCTCCATCACCAAGTATATATAATCGTACATTATGGTGTCGCTCAATAATATCTTTCATAGCATAAATCAAATTCCATTGTCCTTTTTGATATGTGAGTCTACCCATTGTAACTATATTAAAATAATGATGAAAGTCTTCATCAAAAATATAATCTTCTTCCATTGCTAATAATTTTTCAATATCAACTGGGTTATATATTGTACATAGTTTTTCCTCTTTGATCTTAAAAAAATCTCTCATATCATATTCCACATTTTTCGATATACATACTGTTTTATCCGCTTTGATAGATGCAAACTTAATTAATTTTTTCCTAATAAAAGATGGCTTTTCTAGAGATAAATAATTTCTAATTGAAACAATTTTTTTACATTTGCCTCCGCTTAAAACATTTACTAAGTTTGGTGTATCTAAAAAAGAAATACAAACATCTAAATTGTATTTCTTTTTTATTTTCTTTACACTTATAATTCTTTTTATATTTTTCTTTATTGCATCAAATATATTTTTATTAATTCCTAATGATAAATCTATTAAATTTCCTTTGTAAGGATATGTAATATCTGAACCATCAAAAGTAATTAAATACACCTCTTCACCATATTCATCAAATAAACATGATAAATTAGCAGCTGTTCTTTCTGCACCTCCACCATTGAGTTTCGTTATTAACAATCCTATTTTAGCCATTGTCATATTCCTTTCTTATTCTATTCAAATACTTATTTTCATCACAAAGATCATCGAATCGTTTTTTACAATTTTGACTCATTTGTTGATACAGTTGGTTATCATCGATAATATCTAGAATACTTTTAGTAAGTTCTTCATCATCAAAACACAAATACCCATTAAAATCATTTTTAATAAGATGTTTCATCCCATCTACTGGAGTAGAAACTATTGGCGTTCCTAATGCTAATGATTCCAAAGCTACCATAGGTGTTCCTTCAAACCGTGAAGTCATAATCATAACTTTAGCATCTTTTATTATTTTTAATGGATTGCTTTGAAATCCTAAATATTTTATATTATTTGAATTCATCAGATTAATCTTGCTTTTTACTACATCTTCTAAATCTCCTGTTCCAACTATTCCAATTTTTAATGATGAATTTTTTTCTAATATGTGTTGACATATTTTAATTAATCTTTCCGGATTTTTTTGATAAGTCAGTCTCCCAACATAAACCACATCATATGAATAATCATTGTTATCTTTAGAACATTTTTCCTCAATACTTTTTTTTGATAAAATATTTTCTAAAATCTCACTCTTTTTTGATATGAATTTTTTAAATACAAATCCATCATAGCATGATTTAGATACCCAAAAAAAATAATCAATTTTCACTGATGCTAACAGCAATCCAATAGTTTTGATATTTATTTTTTTCATATTATTATTATTAACATGAATATGTGCAATTAATTTCCTTTTTCCCTTTAAAATAGAGCAAAGTAAAGCAGCTCTAACGTCATGTGAATGAATAATATCAGGTTTTACTTTTTCTATGACTGTTTTTAGTTCCCGGTATGTTAAATTATTCATTAATTTATATTGTATTTTATTTTCTTCTAAAACATCTCTAATTTGACCATTTGCAGATGAATATACAAAATTATATTCATTTTCTAAAGAATTGATGATATAAACAACAACATTTTCAGCACCGGAAAATGTATTGCTTTGTAAAACATGCAATATTTTTTTCATATAAAAAAACACCATCCTATAATTTTTTTCGTTTACTAAATCCTAATTATTTACACTAAAAAACCTCATTTCTCATAATTATTGTTTAGAGAATAGTTTTGGTTTTCAATTGTTTTGAAAGCATCATGTATTCTTTAATTAGCAAGAATTCTAACTTATTTTAGAAGAGGTCTTTTATTTTAATTATTAATTTGTATTCCCACACAATACTTTATTATAAATTATCTGATTAATAAAAAATAATCACTTTTGAATTATCTTGATAAAGATACATTTACACTATTTTCACTTAATTCTTCATATATTAATTATGTTTTAAAATAATATAACTAAATATCCCCACTATTCTCTATATCAATGAACAAATCAAATGATTCTATAAAATGAGATATAATTATAATAATTAATAATTTTTATAACTTTTTTAAAACATTTCTTTTTTATATTGATTGTATTATTAAATTTCATGTAATCTTTCCTAGTCAGATAACATATTCCAGTTATTAAATTTTTACATAATTAAATCTAACTTGAATTATTTAGTAGCAACATTTCGTTCTATAAACAAATTTAAATCTAAATAACAATTTTCTTCTTTTCTAATACATTTTTAATTAGCGCACACGGCGAAACATAAATCATTTCATGCTCATTTGAAAATAGTTTCACAAAATCAATTATTTGACATACAGCACTTTCTGCTCAAGAATATTTATTACTCTGAAGCAATTGTATAATCTTTTCTTTCTCATACTATTTTCCAATAACCTCTGAATAAATCGCTCTTATTTCTTCTTTAACTCTATCCACATCATAATCTTTAATTAAAAGCAAATTTTGATGTGACATTTTTTCTCTTAATTTTGAATTATATATTAAAGTATTAATAGCATCAGCAAATTCATTTGGACTATTTGGATCACACAATATTCCATTTTCATATGGAATTATCAAATCATTGTTTCCTCTAATATTTGAAGCTATGCATGGCAATCCACATGCCATTGCTTCCATCATTGAACGAGGCAATCCTTCTTGAAAAGTAGAAAATAAAAAAATATCAGAAGCAAATAATAACTCCTTGATATCAGTTCTAAATCCAAGAAAATGTATTTGATTTTCAATACCTAGCTGTATTGAAAGTTCTTTTAAATTTTCTAACTCAGGTCCTCTACCACATATAAAATAATGTATATTTTTCGTATTTAATTGTGCAATTGCTTCAATTGCAACTGTATAATTTTTTCTTGGTACTAAATCTCCTGCAGATATAAGAGCAATATCATCATCATTTAAATTGAGTTCTACTCTTTTTTCTTTTCTATTCCCAGTATTTTGAAAATCTGATAATGTTATACCTACACCATGTACTTTGTATATTTTTCCCCCTTTTTTTAATGTGAATTTTTGGGCAGACTCATAATCTTCCTGATTCATTGTAATAATTGCATCTGTCCAATGAGCCATAATTTGCTCAGCCCATTTAAGTATTGTTCTGTTAAATAAAGGAGCACCTTTAAAAAAGTGAAACCCATGAGCAGTATAAATAACTTTTTTTATATGATACTTTTTACCAACTAAACGTCCTATAAGACCACCTACTGGTGTATTACAATGGATTACTTCTATATCATTTTTCTCAATTACATTGCACAAATTCTTATATGCAATGTAATTATCATGTAAATTTACAATACTTCTATAAGTATGTGAATCATAAAACTTAACTGGCAATTCAATACTTTTTAATTCTTCAGGTTTATTTCTATTAATTCCTACAATAACATCAAACCCCATATTAAGTGCATTTTTCAAACATGGTATCGAAACATTATCTAGCTTAACATTTGATCTATCATTTAATTTTTCTTGAGTTGGTTTTGTGCTATTTCCAATAAATACATATCCAGACATACTAATATCATCCTATCATTACTTTAATTTTATCTAATGCTTCCTCACAGCTTTTTATAGCCGTATCTGCATTCTCATTCTGAGCAATAACGAATCCCATTCTTGCTCCACTACTTGTAATTTCTGTAATTGTTTCACCTACACCATGAACGATGCTGATTTGTTTTATTCCATCTACTCTTTTTGCCTCTTCAATTCCAACTATTTCATTAACAACACCTGCATGTTGTGAAAAATATCTAATGGCAGATCCTTTATCCCATTTAGATGAAATATCAGGTTGCTCACCCAAAGCAATTTTTATACAACATTCTACCATATTCACACCAGTTGAAAGAGGAACTAGATGTGTTGTAATATTATCACCACCTAATCTAGCGCCAATTTCAACAATTTTTGGTCCCTCTTTCGTTATAATAATTTCTGTATGAGAAGGTCCATTCTTTATACCAATTGCTCTATTAGCCAATTTAGCAACTTCAGCAATTTTTTTTGCAATTTCTTTATCGTATTTTGTTGGCTGTGAATGTCCCATTTCAACATAATGTGGAGCACCAGTTGTAATTTTATCTGTAATTTGAATTACGTGACATTTTCCATTAATAGAAAGTGTTTCAACACTTACTTCCGGTCCACGCATATACTCTTCAACAATAACATCCCCTACTTTTGAAAAGGGTCTACAATAGTTATATGCATTTTTTATTAATTCCAAATTTGAGATATCTGTAACCTCAAAAATCCCTCGACTACCAGAACTATCAGCAGGTTTAACAATAAATGGAACATTAAATTCTTTCACCACTTTTTCATATTCTTCCCTATTTGACACTTTAAAGAACTTCGGAATAGGAACATTGTATTCTTTAAGCGCTTTTCTCATTTCTATCTTATTTGTAGCTTTATATGCAGTATCCTCATCTATAGCAATTAAATTCATTTCTTTAGCAACTGCAGCAACAGAACGCATCGGCATATCTGTTGCAAGTGTCATGACACCATCTATGTTGTGTCTTTTTGCAGCATTCACAATTAACGGAATATCAATAGTACTAATTACTTCTTTAATTACTCCTGGAACTTTAAAACCAATTGCATCTGGATTCATATCCACTACAATAACTTTAAGCCCCATTTCCTTTGCTTTTTTAATAGCCGAAAGCTGTAAGATACTAGCACCTATAATCATAATTTTTTTCATAGTACATCCTCTTATCCTAGAAACTTAACCATTTCCATTTGTAGTTCATTATCATTTTCTTTATTATTACCAGTCGCCAAAAAACCGTATTGTTCATATAAATTTATAGCCGTAATATTATCTTTAGCAACATGCAATTTTATAGTTGTAAAATGTTTACTTTTGCAAACGCTAATTGCTTTTTCTAATACTTTTTTTGATAAACCTAATCCCCTATATTCATTCAAAACATAAACATTGCAAATATATGCTTCTAAAGTTTCTATATTGTTACAATATAGCATTAGAAATGCAACTATGCGATTGTCATCTACAATTGAAATTACATTTCCAAAGTTCAAAAATTTCTCAATTCCTTTTTTAAGTTCATCATCAGAAAGAGTTCTACCTATTTCTTTATTATGATTCCATATCAAATCAAATGCATTTTCATACTCATTAATTCTTTCAGCTCGCAAATTCATAATAGAAGTATCCTTTAAAGTAATTCTATGATCTGATTTATATATAATATATCCCGAATTTGAAGCCTCAACATTTCCCTTTGCATCCAAAAAACAATCATTTTCGACAGTATTAACTATACACCAATCCGCTTTATTCGCATCAGCAAACAATCTTTTAAGATGTTCGTTTTCTTTACAATGAAAATAAATACCAGTATAAGCAATATTTTTTATTTCTTTTTTTTCTAAACAATCGAAACAACAATCTATTGCAGCCTTGTAGTAATCATAATTTGTACTATTCACTGTTAGAACATCAGCAATGTGATCCCCTCCAGCTCTTGCGCCAACTTCAATAAAATAGATTTGGTTATCAATAATTTTTATTTCCATATGAGCCATTCCACACTTAATTCCTAGGACCTCAAGTGTATTTTTAGTTGCTACTTCTATTTTCTTCCTAATCTCATCACTCAAATCAGCAGGTTGGTGATGAGCAATTTCAGTAAAATATGGTTCTCCAGATGTTATTTTTTCAGTCACCTGTATAATAAAGCAATCCCTATTTGATGCAATACATTCAATTGAATATTCTTTTCCACCATCTAGATATTCTTCTATTAACACTTCTCCATTAGAAGATATCTGTGCAGATAACTTTATCGCATCTTCGAATTCAACCTCATTTTTCACCAATTTAATTCCCTTTTTCCCACAAGCATCTACAGCTTTAACCATTACTGGAAATTTTTCTACAGGATTTCCGTCATAAATATAGTATTTTGGCTGATTTATTGATGAAATGGTTTTTACACGTTCACGCATTAAATATTTATTTCTCGCAAAAAAGCCATTTTTTATATCATTACCTGGAAGTTGCAGTTCATCAGCAATAATCGCTGCACTTTCAGTGGTAATTTCACTTGAAGCAATCACTCCATTCACATTGTGTTTTCTACATTCATCAACAATTCCTGCAATATCAAAAATTGATTTTTCAATAAAAAAATCAACCCTGTTTCTAGCAAGTGAATTTTTTTCTCCAAATCCAATTGTCAAGATATCTAATTCTTTTGCTTTATCTATTATTGGAAAAGCCGCTTCACCAGCCCCGATAATTGCTAATATTTTTTTTCTCATAATTTATTTCCTTCTTATTCTCAATACTATTTATTGTATATATTTTTTCGTCCAACTACAGATTGTATAGTCTTTAAAAATACTTTTATATCCAAAAAAAATGAAATATTATCTGCATAATAAGCATCGTTTACAAATTTTTCATCCTGATTAATAGAATTTCTAAAATATGCTTGACTATAACCTGTAATTCCAGGTTTAACCATATAATGTTTTTTTTCTATATCTGATAATTCTTGAAAATTTAATCCTTCAATAGGAACTGTTGGTCTCGGACCAATAATACTCATATTGCCAAGTAATACATTTAAAAACTGTGGAAATTCGTCTAAACTAGTTTTTCGCATAAAATGTCCAATATTCGTAACTCTAGGATCATCATCCCCATTAAACGTTGATCCATCTGTATTTCGAATATCAGGGGCATTTACTTTCATTGACCTTAATTTGAACATTTTATATGGTTTTCCATCTTTTCCAAGACGAATCGAATTATAAAATATTGGACCTTTATCTGAAAAATAAATTATCGTTCCACAAAAAAGAACAACTATTATGACAAATGGTAAAGCACAAAGACCAATTATAATATCTATTATTCTCTTAACATATTTTTTATACATGTATGCTACACCTCAAATACTTCTTTTATTATTTTTTTATAATTATCAATAATATAATTTACATCTTCATCACTTAATTTTGTATGAAGTGGTAATGTAATTTCATTAATAAATTGATTATAAGCATTTGGATAATCCTTTATATCAAAACCTAAGTTTTTATATGCTGTAAGCATTGGTAATGGTTTGTAATGGACATTACATGCAATTCCTCTTTCAGCCATTTTTGTAATAATATCATTTCTTTGATCACCAGTGATGTTTGAAACTCTTGTAATATAAAGATGTCCACTTGATTGATGATTTTCGTCATAATGATTTAATACTTCAATTCCTAAAGGAATAAAAGCTTCATTATATCTTTCAATAATTTCTTTTCTTCTTTTAAGCATTGTTGGATATCTTCTCATTTGTGCTAAACCAATACCACCCATAATATCTGTCATATTACATTTATACAATGGAGCCACAACATCATATTCCCATGATCCTAATTTTGTTTTAGCTAGAGCATCTTTTGATTGTCCGTGTAATGATAACAATTGAAGTTGTTTATAGATATCTTCATCATCTATTCCTTCAATCGTTCTCCAAGTAAGCGCTCCACCTTCCGCAGTTGTTAAGTTCTTAACTGCATGAAAACTAAATGAACTAAAATCAGCGATAGATCCACACATTTTACCATGCCATGAAGCACCAAAAGCATGTGCTGTATCAGCATTAACGGAAATTCTTCCCATTGCTTCTTGTATCTCATTATTTGGTTTAAATAAGTATTTTTTCTTTTCTACAATTTCAAAAATTCTATCATAATCACAAGGTACTCCACCTAAATCAACTGGAATAATAACTTTTGTATTTTCTGTAATTGCTTTTTCTAATGCGTCATAATCCATTTCTAAATTATCTTTTTGTACATCAACTAATACTAATTTAGCACCCACATGACATACAACTGCAGCACTCGCTGTATAAGTATAGGCAGGAACAATGACTTCGTCTCCAGGTCCTACTCCAAGTACTCTTAGGGCCATTTCCGCACAAGCGGTTTGTGAATTTAAACATACTGCTTTATTAACACCTACATAATTTGCGATTTGTCTTTCAAATTTTTTAACTTTTGGACCAGTTGTAATCCACCCATTTCTTAAAGTATCTGCTACTTCATTAATTTCATCTTCACTCATATCTGGTGGTGAAAATGGTATATTTCTTTTATCTTTCATTTTACCCCTCCATCTCTTTATCTTAAAAGACATAACATAAGTTATGTATAATAAAAAGACTATGAAGATAGTCTTTACATACGTTATGTTATATCTCTTAGTTTTTACTAATAATTTCAAGTCCTACTTGAACCCGATTAATTTTACCTAATAATTCTAAATCGATATAAGCGATACGCTTATGTCGATCTATCTTTGTAATCTTTCCTTCTAAACCTTGTAAAGGTCCTTCGATGATGGTGATTTGATCACCAATAATCATTCCTTTAGAAAATTCTACCACATGATTTATATCTGAAAAACGTGTAAGAAACTTAGCTTCTTGGGGATAGATGGGAAAGATATCTTTTCCATCATTACCAAGTAGCTTGGTTAAATCGGGTATTCTTTTTAGTTCCGTATATAAATCTTCAATACGATCACTAATCATAAAGATATACCCTTTAAATAAGATTTCATCGACGATTTTCCAAGTTCCTCTAAACTTCTTTTTTTTCTTACATCTAGGAATAAAGCATTCTTGAAGAATACTACGATCAACTAATAAATGACAGGCTTTCACGATTTCATCTTCTTTACCTGATCTAACTTGAACGACATACCAATTATCAAACATGCTTTTTCCTCCTTTTAGATACGCTTCGCCCATCGAATAACGTATCGTTATTCGACTAGGCTATGTATAACCGATAAATGTAAGTAACGCGACCCTGCGACGATTACTTTTCTTTATCTTTTTTAAACTGCGACTTTCACTCCATGTGTTGTTTTTTCATCGTAATGATATGTATCTACGATTTCATGTACTGCTTTTCTTATATCACTATCTTCATCATAGGCTAATTGATAAAGATTGTCTAATTGATTAAAGAAGTTATCTGATAATTCTATTGGTTTACCAATATGAATCATCTTATTAGGTGTCGTTTGCATACCTTCTTCTTTCATCAACATTTCTTCATATAACTTTTCTCCAGGTCTTAACCCGATAAACTTAATTTCAATATCGACATCAGGTTCTAACCCTGATAATTTAATTAAGTTTCTAGCCATGTCTAAGATTTTAACTGGTTTACCCATATCTAAGACAAAGATTTCACCACCATGTCCGTACGCTCCTGCTTGTAACACTAAGGATACGGCTTCAGGAATGGTCATGAAATAACGAATAATATCAGGATGGGTAATAGTAATTGGTCCTCCATTTTTAATTTGTTTTTTAAATAATGGAATGACTGATCCATTAGATCCTAATACATTTCCAAAACGAACAGCTACAAATTCTGTTTTTGATTTTTTGTCAAATGATTGAACAATCATTTCACATAGTCTTTTTGATGCTCCCATGATATTCGTTGGATTGACTGCCTTATCAGTAGAAATCAAAATAAATCTTTTTACTCCATAATGATCTGCTGCTTTGGCTACATTTAAAGTACCAAAGACATTATTTTTAATCGCTTCATGAGGTGCATCTTCCATTAAAGGAACATGTTTATGAGCAGCTGCATGATAAACAATATCAGGACGATAATAAGCAAATAAATCTCTAATTTTATTAGCGTCTCTTACTGAAGCTATCATTGTTTCTAAATGAAGTTCAGGATATTTTCTTTGTAACTCCAATTGAATATCATAAGCATTGTTTTCATAGATATCGACAATAATCAGTTGTTTAGGTTCACTCTTAGCTATTTGACGACATAATTCACTACCGATTGAACCGCCACCACCAGTAACCATGACAACTTTATCTTTTACATAGCCCATAATTTCTTCAAGATTGACTTTGATTGGATCTCTACCTAATAAATCTTGTACTTCTACATCTTTTAGTTTTTCTAAAATGATTTCATCATTTAAGAACTGATACATACCTGGTAATTTCTTTAGTTTACATCGGGTTTCTTTACAGATGTTAAGGACTTCTGAAACTTGCTTATCATCAATTGATGGTAAAGCAACATAGATTTCATCAATTTTATATTCAATTGCTTTTTTTACAATATCATAACGATCCCCTACGATAGGAATATTATGAATTCTTCGATTATGTTTTGTATGATCATCATCAATAAAACAAACCACTTGTTTATTAATTTTAGGAGTAACCAGTGTTTCCCTTAAAATCTTTTCACCAGCACTACCAGCACCCACAATCATAACTCGTTTACAGTTTTCATCACTTCTTCCAAACAAACCATGTCTTCCAGCATATAATCTTAAAAAACGATAACCAAATCGTGATCCTCCAATTAATAGTAACAGTATTAATAAATAAAGAAACATAGTACTAATTGGTGGATTTAAATTAAGAATAATGCATAAAGCACAATAAATAATTGAACTCATCATCGCTGAGATGATGACATTTAATAATTCATTGACAGAAGCATAACGCCATAAGCTCACATATAGCTTCATATGGGTAAAAAAAACTAAGCTCAATACTAATAAAATACTTAACACTAAATAAGTATTTTTTAAAAAGCTTAATTCAATCTGACCATTGTAGGCTATAAATGATGATAGGAAAAATGATATGATAATACTTATTGTATCAAATGCGATTAAACATACTCTTCTTAAAAGCAACTGACTTTTCTCCTTGGTCATTATTTACCCTCCCCTTATAAATAACAATTGACGTAATGTTCATTTATAATCATGCCTATTATATCTAAATATGATAAATAAACAATTATTATGTCATAATTTGGTATATTTATGGTATATTCTACAAAAATAAGCCTATCAAAAGATAGACTAACAAATGCAACTGGCTGTCATACATCTTCATGCTTAGACCCTCTAGCTTTGCGTGTACTATCTTTCAATAGACTTGCCTATCTTTTTGTATACAAAAGTATATACTAATCTATGCAAGTTATCAACTTTAAAATGGCTAAATATGTTGATTTTTGCTTACTTTTATATAATAATGTAACATGACGTAATTATTCATTTATAAGTAATATATATATAAAAGGAGTCCTATAATGACAGAAAATCAAGAAATTCAAAATGAAGACATTGAAATAAATTTAGGTGAACTGTTTGAAGTATTAAAAAGTCACTTACATATTATCATTATCTCTACATTAGTATGTGCCATTTTAGTTGGGGTCTTTACTATTTTCTTTGTTGAAAAGAAATATTCTTCTTCTGCAAGAATATTCCCTAAACCTCAAGTTAATGAAGGGGTTGTTGATTATTCACAAATCACATCTAACAATTTAATGACTAATAACTATGTAGCTTTATTAAATGGAAACAGTATTCAAAGTAAAGTCGCTCAAGAATTAAAAGTCGATACTGGTGTCGTTTCATCAGCCCTTGCAGTTTCTAATGAATCAGATACGCAAATCATTTCTATTTCAGCTACAACGAATGATCCTCAATTATCTAAAAAGATCGTTGATACAACAGTCAGTGTTTTTACTCAAGAAGTTAAAGATACATTAAATATTAATAACATTACGACTGTTGATGAAGCAAAACTTCAAACAACACCTGTATCACCAAGTTTAACTAAAAACTTAGTGATTGGTGGTTTAGTTGGTTTAATTGTAAGTATTGGTATTATCTTTATCCGTTTTATGTTAGATAATCGTATTCATACTAAGGAAGACGCTGAAAATTATTTAGGTATTCCTAATCTTGGTGTTATTCCTTACTTCGAGGATAAATAATGGCTTTTATCGATATCCATGGTCATTATGCCTGGCAAATAGATGATGGGATGCCTTCATTAGAAGATGCCAAGATTGCTTTAGAAAAAGCAAAAGAAAATCGTATCTCAACAATCGTAGCGACACCCCATGTTGTTCCAGGTAACCAAAATGAAGAAGACCTTAAACAAATCAAAAAAAGAATTGAAGACTTAAAGTTATTGGCACAAAACTATGGTATAGAAGTTTTAGCTGGATGTGAATTATTTTTAAATCATGATTATCTAGAAGCGCTAGAAAATGATTTATATATTCTTATTGAAAATACTGATTATTTATTAGTTGAATTCGATGTAAGAAATGAATTAGGGAATGAAAATGAAGTAGAAGATTATTTATATGAAATTCAGTTAAAAGGCTATACACCGATTATTGCTCATGTAGAAAGATACTTTAAAGATGAATTAGATTTAGAAAGAATAGAAGATTTCATTGATTGTGGTTATGTTATCCAAGTCAATGCGACAAGCTTTCTAGGTTATCATGGTAAACATGCGCAAAAGTTTGCTTATCAATTACTTGATGCAGGATGTATACATGTTATCGCTAGTGATACTCATCGCTGTGATGGTCATCGTAGTCCTTGTTTACAACAAGTCTTTAATTTATTAGTGAAGAAATATAATTATGAAACAATTCATACATTAATGTATGAAAATCCTCTTCATATTATTAATAATGAAGAAGTAGAACCAATTGAAGTAAAACAGTCTTTATTTAAAAAACTATTTAAAAGGAGATAACAATGGCAAGAGTGAATAAAAGAAGAACATTAAATATTCTTGATAAACAAAGAAAACATAGTCAATTTGACTATGCTGAAATCTTTCGTCATATTCGTACAAATATAGAGTTTTCTACTGTTGATCGAGATATTCAATCTATATGTATTACTTCTACTCAATCAGGAGAAGCAAAAACAACATTATCTATTAATTTAGCTTATATCTTTGCGACAAAGTATAATAAGGTTTTATTAATTGATACTGATTTAAGAAAAAATACTATACATAAGTATATGGGATTATCTAATAAACAAGGTTTAACTGATGCTTTAGCTGATTTTAGACAAAAACATATGATTAATTATGAATACTTCCAAACGGTACAACATCCATCATTTATTGGTGAATTAACAGTATTAACTGGTGGTATTCATGTTCCTAATCCTTCAGAATTATTAGGATCTCATACTTTTAAAGATTATATTAATGAAGTTAAAAAATATTTTGATTTTATCATTATTGACTGTGCTCCTGTAGGAATGATTTCTGATGCTATTCCTGTAGGAAATGCTGTAGATGGAACTATTTTTGCTGTTTCTAGCCAAGATACCAACAAAAAAGATGCTGCCAACTGCATCAAACAATTACAAAGAAATAATGTTAATGTTCTAGGTAGTGTGCTTACTAAAGCAAAAACTTCATCTGGAAATCATTACTACTATTACTAAAATGAAAAAATCACTTTTTCCTATTAGTGTTCTGGTCTTAGTTGCAATTATTCTTGGTTTAATTGGTTATGACAGACATGTCACTAACAATAACGCTAAAAAATATCAAACAACAAAAACTGAACAAACAGCAAAAACAGAAACAAAAAAAGATGAAACACCAAAACAAAGAATCTATTGTATTGGCGATAGCTTAACAATCGGTAATGATTTTGCTAGTTATCCCCTCACTTTAGAATCATTGAGTAATAGTCAAGTTATTAAAATAGGTGGTAATCAAGATACTTCATTAGATTTAGCTATCCGTGTAGGACGTATTAAAATCTATGTTAATAATATCACTATTCCTCAAGGTAAAACCCCTGTTGATGTTCCTTTATATGATGAACAAAATCAACCTTTAGATGTTTTAAAAAGTACAGGTACTAACTTTAGCGATGTCACGATTAATGGTATTAAAGGTACATTAAGTTATGACGCTAATCGTAATATGCATACTTTTACAAGAAATGAAGCTGGTAAAGAAACGCCACTTAATCAATTAACTCAAGTAGAGAGTGATGTTCCTGATTTTAATGAAAATGATATTGTTGTCCTCTTTAGTGGTACATACGATAATCAAAATAACTTAGATATCTATCGTACCATTACTTACCAAAGGGCCATTATTAACCAAATTAAGACCCAAAAATATATCGTCGTCTCTTTAACTTCAAGACGTCAAAACGCCTCTGTAAGAGACCAAAACAACATGTTAAAAGAAGAACATAAAGATCACTTCTTAGAATATCGTGCTTATTTATTAGATCATGGACTTGCTGACGCTAACATTACACCTACAGCCCAAGATCAACAAGACTTAAATAATAACTATATTCCATCAAGTCTCTTAAAAGATGATAAGTTAAATGGTAATGATGCATTTAATACTTTACTAGCAAAACAAGTCAACCAAAAAATGATTGATTTACAATATATCAAAGCTCAAAATTAATTATAAAATCATATATTTATATAAAGAGAAGCTATTTGTAAAGCTTCTCTTTTTTCTTTTATCTCATTTGTAATAATATAGTAAAGAAACATAAAATAGTTTATAATATGAAAAGAAAGGATGACTGCAATGAAGGCTATACCAATAGGAATATCTAATTATAGAGAATTAAGAGAAAATGATTATTACTTTGTAGACAAATCTTTAATGCTACAAGACTTTTTAAAAAATAAAAGTAAAGTGACGTTAATTACTAGACCTAGAAGATTTGGTAAGACGATTAATATGTCCATGATGAACGAATTCTTCGATATAACGAAAGATTCTAAAGAATTATTTATTGATACTAAAATCATGGATACCCCTTATGCAAATGAAATGAATCAATATCCTACGATCTTTATTTCTTTTGCAGATGCCAAAAGAGATAAAGATACTATTGTTTCAACCATTAAGACACAAATACAAAATCAATGGGACAAACATAGTTATGTATTTGAAAATTTACAAAGATTTAAAAAAGCAAAATATGATCATCTATATGACGTATTAGTTCAATATGATAATGATTTAACAGGTATCAACGATGCTCTTTCATTTTTAATGGAACGATTGGAAGATTACTATGGTAAAAAGGTTATGGTCTTTATAGATGAATACGATACACCTTTTATAGAAGCTCATGTAAATGGATTTTATGATGAAATAAAAGGCGGACTATCTGGTTTGCTTCATAACTCACTTAAAACTTCTGACAGTCTAAAATATGCCATGCTTACTGGAATTCAAAGAGTGGCTAAAGAAAATATCTTTAGCGATTTGAATAATCTGGTTGTTTATACTGTGCTAGATAAACCTTACAGTCAATATTTTGGTTTTGACAGTCATGAAACAAAGACCTTACTGGAATACTATCATTTACAGTTAAATGATCATGTCAAAGAAATGTATGATGGCTATCATATTGGAAATAACGATATCTATAATCCCTGGTCTATTTTAAATTATGCCAGTGCAAAAGAACTTGTGCCCTACTGGGTTAATACCAGTGCTAATACAATGATTAAACAAGCATTATTGCATGCTAATGATGGTTTTAAAAGAGAGTATAATCACCTCATCATCAACAGTCAGTTAGAAACGACTGTGACGATGCAAACAAGTTTTTATGAAGTAGCGGATAATGCGACGCTATGGGGATTGTTTGTTAATGCTGGATATTTAACAATCAATAAAGTCATAGATCTCATGGACAATTATTACAGCATTCAAATACCTAACAAAGAAGTCCAAACAGAATTTAGAAGTCTGACAGAATATTACCTATCTTTAAATGAAGGACAATTAACGAGACTGAGCCGTTATCTCACTCATGAACAACAGGAAAACTTTATTAACGAGTATCAAAACATTTTAATGTTACCATCCTATCATGATTTAACTAATGAAAATAGTTATCATATGATGATGTTAGGTATGTGTGTCTGTTTATCAAATCGATATGATATCCTTTCAAACAGAGAAACTGGTAAAGGAAGATGTGATATTATTCTAAAGGCAAAAGATGAAAAACGTACATCATTTGTTTTGGAGTTTAAATACTTAAAAGAAAAGAAAGATAACATACATGATGAGTTAAACAAACTTGCATGTAAAGCTATTCAACAAATCAAAAATAATCGATATGATGAAGGACTAAAAGGAAAAGTAATTTATGTTGCTTTGGCACATCATGGTAAAGATGTCATCATGAAATGGCAAGAAAAAAACTAGCAATCTGCTAGTTTTTCTTTTTAATGCTCCAATAAATAAGTGTTATTGCAGAAAATAAAAATAGTATCATAAAAATAATAATCGGTTGATAGTCGCCTGTTTTAATATGCGTTGTATCTTTAATTTCATTTTCAATAACAAACTGGTTATGAGTTTGTTTAACATGACTTATATAATTACGATTTACATTAATTTCTTTAACCGACCAATTTTTTGTACTATCTAAATGATTCCATGTATAAGACCAATTAGACGTAGCATCTAACTTAACTGTTTGTACTAGCTTTTTATTAGCGTATAAGCCTACTTTAATAGCTTGTGGTCTTAAATGCTCTTTGTTGTTATGATCTTTCCAAATTTTTAAAACAGTATAATCTTGATATTGTTTTCTTTTTTGAATCGTCATTTTAGGATGAAGATCATATTGATAAACAAATTGTTGATCATAGACATGAGGCATCACGATTAATGCTGGTTCAATAGATACATCTAGGTCATTCCCTCGATAACGTCCTTGTATTAAGTAAATTCCATCATCTAAGTCTTTAAAAACAGCTTTTCCATGATTATCTGCCTTAATTAATTGGTTTTCTTTTAAAGCATGCTTATCAATATATTGTTTTAATGATCTTGTCTTTTCTTTAAGTACATCTTGATGTTCAATATCACTTAAATCCAGATGACTATCTTGATAGTCATCTAAAAGTGTAATTTTACCTAAGTTTTTGATATCATAACTTGCAATTTTATATAATAAAACATCTATATCTGATAAAGTATATTCACTATTTTGATATGTTAATGTAACTTTACCCTTATTAATAGCTCCTGTTTCACTGATACTCCCTAACATCAAAACAAAGAACATACAAAATATTATTAAAATTCTTTTTCTCATTGATTCACCTTCTTTTAATGAAAGTAAAGGTATCATAAATGATACCTTATTTTTCTGTTTGATGTCTTAATTCATAAATAGCATAAATAATCGCTGCTAAAGTAATAAAAGCACCACCAATTAACATAAAGACTTTTGTTCCACTACCACCAGTTTCAGGTAATGAAATTCCTTTATAGTTAACAATACTTAAAGTTTGATCTTTTCTATTACAAGCAGTGATGACTTTTACTTCAGCAATACTTTGTCCTTCTTTATTTGTTGCTTTTATTGTAGCTTTACCATCTAATGGATTATTAGCTTTAATTGTAAGATAAATATCACTACCTAATTCACTATAACCACTAGGCGCTTTGACTTCTTTAATCACATATTCACCGGCATCTAAGCCTAATGCTTGATTATCCATAGTTGTAAATGCCACTTTACCATCTTTTGATGAAATAGCTTTACCAATTTGTTTTGTTAAATCTGCTTTTTTAAATAAAGCAAACTGTGCACCTGCTAAATTAACACCATCATGTTTACCATCTTTTTTAATCATCTTTAAACCATAAGTGTAAGTTACAGTATGGTCTTTTAAAACAGTATTAGATTGATTTGGTCCTCTTGTATATTCTAATTTCATTTCATTAGGATGACCATAACCACTATCAATATAAGCATCACTTGTAAGAGTTGCTGAGTAAACTAATTTCATATCTTTACGCACACTAGATAGTAATTTTTGACTATTTTTAATATCAATGACTAATGTTGCTTTAGTTTTTTCACTACCTGTTACTTTTAAAGAATAATCTTGATTGACTTTTAATAATTGTTCACCTAAATAAACTTTTAAATCTTGGTTGTATTTTAATCCTTTAGAGAATTCATCAGTAAAACAATACTTAATTTCTTTTACAGATTGATCATAAGTAGGAACAACACTATCAACTACATAATTAATTTTATCTCCTACACCTACATCATTTTTCTTTATTTTCTTATTGTCTTCAACAATGCTTTTTACTAAACATCCTTGATCATCCTTAGGATAAATCTTCATATCTTTAACTAAGTTGATCATCATCGCTTTAGAAGCAACAATCGCATTATTTTGGCTATTAGCTGTTTCTAAGACTAAATAACAACCTAAATCTAAACCTTTTTCTTCTTTATCTTTTACTTGATTACCAACAATATTTTTTTCTTGCATATAAGTTTGTAAAGCTAACGTAAATTCAGCCATTTCTTGGCTTGGTTGTACTTTTGTTGGTTTACTACTTACCGTTGTATTAACTTTATCTACTGGTAAAAAGACTTTACCATCTTTAATAATTCCTTTTGTTTTATCAAAACTATATTTTCCCTGTTTAAAGAAATCTTTAAAATCTTTATTGACATCATATACAAAGACATCATTACTCGCCTTAGCATCTAATACTTTATAAACACTAAATGTCGCTCCATCTTTTAAAATCGTTAAATTAGCCTGTGATAAAGAGGCAGCCTGAACTGAAATAAGCGAACCTAAAAACATCACACTCAATAAAACAAAACTGAATAACTTTTTTAGCACTTTGTCTTTTTTCTCCTTTTAACTTGTTTTATCATTTCCATACTCATAGCACCTATTAATAAACAGATACCTGCTTTTTTAAAGTCTAAACCACCATAACCCGTATCTGGTACTTGAATCGTTACTTTTTCATTTTCTAAAGTCATTGTATGAATATCATGATTTTTAAATACCTGATTTTTTTGATTGTCTATTTTGTAATAGCAATCATCATGATTTTCATCAAAATGAAGTTTCACTTCTTCAAATAAACCTTTATAGCCTTCTGGTAGTTTGACTTCTTTTAGCGTGTAATTCTTTATATTTAAACTCTTTAAAGAGTTTAAATCGATTTTAATACAACCTTTTTGATCAGTGATCAATAAAGGATCACCTTGTTTATCATAGAAATAAGTTCCTTGATTTAATTTAAATTTTAGAGGTTGTTTCTTTTCATCATATAAAGTAAACCCTGCATCTTTAAGTCCTTGATTTTTATTTGCATGACCTATTTTTTTAATCAATAAATAAGCAGATTTTTCTTTTTTATTGATAACTTGAATAGTCTCATTTCCGGCTGTTTCTATCTCACCAGCAAGACTAGAATTCTTATCGTTGATTTGATAAGTTGTTTTAAATCCAGATAAGTCTTTTTCTTGAACATAATAACGATAAATTTGATTATCTTTATTGGTTATTAAATCATTAATTTCTTGAAACCAATGATGATTTGCATCTAATTGAATCGTTTTAATTAAAGCAGCTGGTCCTGCTTTTTGATATTCACCTTGATCATAACTTTGAATTGTTAAATGAATATCTTGAGGATTTATAGAACTTTGTATTCCAGGTGAAACACTATAAATGATTTCAACTTCATCGTTGCCTTGAATATCTTTAATTTCTAGATTTTTTCTTGCATCATAGTGGGTATTCCACTGATGATGATCACTTCTTTTTTCTACTACAGTTCCTTGATTACACTTAATCTTTTCAATCCCCGTAATATAAAGGTTTTGATATCGAGCACGACTGTCTACTTGAAAACAAAGTTTTCCTTTTTCTTTAACAAAAACATTTTCTTCTTTGACTGTTGTTAAAGTATTGTTTTGTTTTAAAAGAACTTTAACTTTGACATCATAACCTTTTTTTAAGTAAGCTTGTTGATACAAATCTAGATTGATTTGTTGAACTGGTGCTTGCATATCTTGACCATTTTCATCAAGCCATCTTTTTTGTACTTTTAAACTTGTTGTATTAACGTTATTAAAATGAGGCTGATCTAATTTTTGACTACCTGCTTCATCTTGGTAATAGCCCTCTATCGTTGGGACAATTGTTTGATGATTTAATGTTGCTTTAACTTTAATATAAATGGCTTCTGGCGTACACTTGTAACCTTTGCTATCAAGTTCCCTCACTTTAAAAATATACTCTCCAACTTGATTAAAACCATTTAAACGATAATGAATAACCCCATTGCTTTGATTATTCGTTTTTAACGTTTCTTTTAAAAGTGACTGATAAATAGTTGAATCAGTAGGACCTTTTAAACAACTTAATTCAAAAGTAAACTGTTGATCAGGAGTCTTTGAATTTACCAACTTCTTTAAATTTAAATCAAGTATTCCTGGTGTTGTCATACCATGATAACACCACATATGTCCTTCAGCTTTAGAATTAACACTTTTAGCGACAATCGTTCCATTATAATCACCACTATAAATATTCACTAAAGCATCTAAGGCAACCAAATGCCCATTTAATTTACCCTGTCCTCCAGGTATCTTAATCATTGAAGCATTTAAACATAAATACATAATTGATGTATGATAACCACTTTCTAAAGTATCAAACTGATAAGCTGTTTGATATTGTTTTTGATTTAAACACACACCTCCTGCGACATTTCCCATCACATCTTTTTGTGTTTTTAATATTTTAGGAAATGAAGTTATGGTTTGATCATCACAACTGATAATCGTTGTCGTTTCATCATCATAACGATCATAATCATAAATAATACAATCAAAATCATTTAAACATTCAAAATGATAGTTATGACCTAACTTCAATTGAATTGTTAAACCATCTTTTTCTAATCTGTTCTGTTCATTTCTAAATATCTTACAATACTCATTTTCATAAACGTAATCTTTATTTTTAGCTAATTCACTTTTAACTTGATTAACCAATTTTAAAGAAAGATCCACTTTATTTATCATCTTACCTTGATGATCTGGTCCACTATAACTTTGATAACTTAAAGCATCTTGTTTTAATTGTTTTACTGCTTCATTGAAATCAACATAGCCATCTGTAAAATAATAGTCATCATAAACTTGATTATTTGGACCTTGCAGAGCCCATGATGTTACATTTTGATTCTCCGATCCTAAATAAAGTGGTACATCACTTGATGTAATCACCGTATTTCCAGCAATCATCGTCTTCTTTTTAAAATAAGACGGTACATCATGTTTAAACTCTTTGACTGTACCACTAGTATGACTAATACCGCCTATTGAAAGGGAGCCTTGTCCTCCATCTAAAGTTGTACGTCCAGTTCGACCACCAACAATCATTGGTCCAACTACATGAGTTCCATAATAATCTTCACTGGTAAAAACATTATAATGACCTAATATATGTGACAATGTATAACTTCCACCATCACTGAGCAGTGTTGCTTTTGTTTGATGATTACTTTGTCCATAAATTCCTATTAAAAAAGAATTTGATCCACAAAGCATCAAAAGCAAAATAATCCAAATCTTAAATTGCTTTTTGACCATCAATCTCACTAAAATAAACCCCTCCTTACATTTAAAATTTAACTCCTGCCACATCACTATACGGATGTCTTTTCACGCTTTCAATAAAGTCCTTAAAACTTAAAAAAATACCGATAAAATCAAGATAAATTAAATGTTTAACTTTGTATTTTTATATCTAAAAACAAGTTTTTAGATATAAAAAAAAGGATTCTTGTAAGCAATCCTAATATATGTATAAAATTGTCATTTATGATAAAAAAACAATAGTCATTACTATTGTTTTTTTCTTGTCCATATTGCCTGTTGTATCATTTTTTTCTTGCCATTTCATGCTCACATCTTTTCCATGATGAGCTAAAGCAATATAAATTACTTTTCCTTTTAAATCATGATCATATTGATTATCTTTGATTTGTTGAATAGCCTTACATGCAACCTTGTCTAACTCATCATGTATGTTATCTTTCTTTTCTTTTAAGTATTTAAACTCCAAAACAAATGATGTACGTTTTTCATCTTTTGCCTTTAGAATAATATCACATCTTCCTTTACCAGTTTCTCTGTTAGAAAGGATATCATATCGATTTGATAGACAAATATACATTCCTAACATCATCATATGATAACTATTTTATATTTCTTTACTATTTAATAGAGAAAATAAAAAAAGAAATAGCCCATGCTATTTCTTGAATCTTATCTTTTTGATTAGAGAAAAGAATAGAATACTGCTTACACAAATTAAGATAAGATGGAAAGTCAAAGTCACATTATCTCCAGTGGTTATAGAGTGTTTTTCTTTAAGGGTATTTTCGATTATAAACTGATTGTCATTTTCAATAACATGACTTTGGTAGTTTGAGTCAATATCTAACTCTTTTACTTGCCAATGTTCTCCACTGTCAAGGTCTTTAAACGTATAAGACCAGTTAGATAGAGCATCTAATGTAATTGTTTCTTGTAGTTTTTCATCCTTATAAAGGCCTACTTTTATTTGACGGGGACGAAGATGTTTTTCATCATTGTGATCCTTCCACACTTTTAAAACTGTGTAATCTTGATATGGTGCTAACGTTGTAATCATTAATTTTGGTCTTAATGAAATATCATAATTATAATAGAGAGCTTCACTTTTTTCGGGTAATGTTACAAACATGGGTTCGATAGATATTTGGTAGTCATTTTGTGTGTAATGAGCGTCTATAACATAAATACCTCTTTCTAGTTGGTTAAATTCCACAATGCCTTGGATTGAACTTTTTGTCATTGTGGTATTGATATGATTTTGATGAATATATTGAATACATGATTTGACTTGTTTTGTTAGGACATCTTTTTGATTAATGGTATTGATATCAATACCACAATCCTTAAACTCATTTAAAAGTGTGACTTTTCCCCCATCATAATTACCAATCTTATATACTTTTGTTTCAATATGATCAATATAGCCAATTGTAGCGTCATGATAAGTCACTTTAATACTTCCCCTGTTTAATGCCTGAACCCCCTCTAGATTCATCATCACTAACAATACAAATATCAAGCATCTTATTATCTTTTTCATCTTCTCACCTTCTTTTTATGATATATAGTGAATGTTATGATAATTATGATAGCTAATGCGCCAACAACCATCCATAACCATTCATTTTTTTCTATGACCGATACATTTTCATCTTTCTTTGAAAAATCGTAGTCACATCGTTCTCCCCGTATTATTAAACGATGTGTGTTAACACCATAAGGTGTACAAGTTAATAAACTGACATAATCTTTATCTTTTTCAATCATTAAGTCTTTTACTTCAGTTGGTAAAACGACTTTTTCTTGATTAACACGGTAAGCAAAATGCTGATTTAAAACATGAATAAAAAATAAATCCCCATCTTTCAATTGGTCAATATCGGTAAATAACTTCATTGATGGTAAACCACTATGACCACTTAATACCGCATGGGTTCCTTTTCCCCCTACTGGTAACGAAGTATTTTCAATAAGACCAATTCCTTTATTTAATATTTTTCCATCTGTTCCATAATAAATAGGTAAATATAAATCTAATTTAGGAATTTCAATATAGCCTATCAATGCCCTTGATTGAACCATTTTAAAATCCTTAAAACGACTTGTTTTCGTATCAATTAAATTCTTTTTAGTAAAAGGATCAGCAGGAAAGGCCCAAGGTAAACTTTGATTATAAGCATAGGCTTCATCCATCATTGCTTTTAATTCTTGATCACTACTTGAAGTCATATCCTGTTGATATTTGACGATCGTTGCTCTTGCATTTTTACTATTAATGTAATTAGCAAGACTGGGATAGGATAAAAATCCAATACCGCAGATAAATATCATCAATATCAATGCCTGAAATATTCTTCTTTTCATCCTGATCCCTTCTTCTTTCTTTAGTCTTTACGTCCTTTTAATTCATAAATTCCATAAGCTACTAAAGCTATTACAACTAAACCTCCACCAACAATCATGAAGATTGTTGTTCCTGATCCACCTGTTTCAGGTAATGAAATACCTTTATAGTCAACAATACTAATACGATCATTTTCTATTGTTGCTTCTTTGATATCACCATCTGCAGTTGTCACTGTCATTGTTGGTTTCTTTGATAAATCAGTGTTAGCTGTAAGCGTAAGTTTAACATCTTTTCCTAATGTACTATATTCACTTGGTGCTTTTACTTCTCGTAAAGTATATGTTCCTACATCTAATCCTAAAGTTTTACCATTCATATCAGTAAAGTTTACTTCACCTGTTTTAGTAGAAACTGCTTTACCAATTTGAACGTCTCCTTTAAATAAAGCAAATTCTGCCCCTTCAAGTGTTTCACCGCTATGATCATTTGCTTTTTTAATAATCTTTAAACCATAAGTATAAGTTTCTGTACTATCTTCTAATGTTGTTTCATTAACACCTGGAATGCGACTATATACTAATTTAATACTATTTTTTGTTGCATCATTAACTGCAGCATCACTTGTAAGTTGAGCACTATAATTTAATACAATCTTTTTATCTGTACTCGTTAACAATAAATTATTGTTTGTTATTTTAATGACTAATGTTGTACCTTGAGTTGCATCTCCTGTAACTGTTAGTGTATAATCTGTATCTTTAGTAAGGATAGTATCTCCTAATTTAACTTTTAAATCATCTTGATATTTTAATCCTTTTGACATTGTATCTGTAAAAGTATAATTCACTTCTTTAACTGAACTATCATAAGTTGGAATAACGGCAGAAACTTCATAAGGAATTTTATCACCGATTGCTGCACTGTTTTTGTCTAATCCTGTATTATCTTTAAGAATCTTTTTAGTAAGTTCTCCTTGATCATCTTTAGGATAAATTGTTTTATCTTCCACTAAATTAACCATCATTGCTTTAGAAGCCACAATACCATCATCTTTGTTGTTATTGGTTTCTAATACTAAATAATATCCTATATCCAAAGCAGTAGCATTTTCACTTTGAATATCTTTTGTAATAAAACTTTTTGAAGCATTATCTTTAATATAATCTTGTAATGCTTTTGTAAAAGCAGCCATTTCTTTACTTGACACTACTTTTGTTGGTTTTGTTGTAACAGTTGTATTTAATTGATCATTTGGTAAAAAGACTTTACCATCTTTGATAATTCCTTTTGTTTCATCAAAAGTATAAGTTCCTTTAAAGAAATCTTTAAAAGCATCATTTACTTGATAAGTATATACATCACCACTAGGTGTTGCTTTTAATACTTGATATGTAGTAAAAGTTGCTCCTTCCTTCACAATTGTAAGATTAGCAGTATTCGCATTATCAGCATGAACACCTACTGTCATACTCAAAATCATCATGACTGCAATAAATAAACGAGATAATTTTTTAAACATTCCCTTTTCCCCCTTGTTTTCTATAAATCATCAATCCTAGTAAACTTATCATTACTAATCCCATACCTAACATCAGATATGGATATTCTTTATATCCTGTATTAGGCACTTTAATAACTGCATCTCTTTGTACATTGCTTATTTCTAAACAATGTTCTTGATGATCGTTCAATTTCACTTGTTCATGATCATCAATCTTGTAATAACAATCATTTTCACAATCGAAGTGAAGTTTTATTTCATCAAATGTCTTTAAATAATTTTCAGGTGCCTCCTTCTCCCTTAGAACATAATCTTTTATATTTAAACTCTTGAAAGAGTCTAAATCAATTTTAATCATTCCTTGATCATCACTGGTCAATATATCATCTCCAGCAGGATCATAAAAATAGATATCATTTTCTTTTTTTACTTTAAGTTCTTCATTTCCGTTATATAAACTAAACTTAGCATTCTTTAACTTCTTACTATGATCATTTTGGTCAACTTTCGTTATTGTTAAATAATGATTTTCTACTGTCTCTTTTTGTTTATTAGTCATCGTTAAAGTTTCATTTTCTTTAGCTTCAACATCACTTGCCTTAGATGATGATGTTTCCCCATTTGAATAAGTCACATCATAATCAGCAAGCTGTTCTTCTTCTACAAAATAATGATAAACATTGCCATCTTGACTATACTTTGGTACATCTAATGATGATTTCCAACTTTGTCCTTTTTGTAAAGTCACTGTGCTATATTGTTCAGGTTCTCCTATTTTTTGTATAGAACCTGATGTATAAGAAAAATCTGTTAACTTAACATTATCGGGTGAATATTCATCAGGACTACTCACTTCAATATCAATGGTTGCATCACTGGTTATTTTACTTAAATTAATTTTTTCAATACCATATTGATCAAAAGTACCAAATACCGGATTTTTACTTTCTGAAATGTCTAATGACCCATTGGTTGTTGTTACCTTTTTAATACCACCCACATAATAACTCTGTCCTGTAGCTAAAACAGAAGCATCAGCGATAAAAGTTAAATCACCATCAACAAATACTGTTTCTTTTTTTATTTCTTTTGATGTTCCATTTATATTTTGTAAAATTCTTATTTGTACCTGATGTCCATTTTGTTTATAAGCTTGGCGATAAACATTGACGTTAATAGAATCACGAGGTGCTTCCATATCTTGATTATCTTTATCTTTCCAAACCTTTTGTAAAGTTAACTTTGTTTTTGAAAGATTATTAAATATTGCCTCTGCACTTTGCGTACAATTTTCATCTAAATAATAACCAACTAAACGAGGTAGCATGAGCGTTCCACTTTGAGTGACTTCTACCTTTGCAAAAAGGGCTTCAGGTGTACATAAATAACCATCATTATTCATTTCTTTAATTTGATATATGTATGTTCCAGCTCGGTCAAAACCACTTAATTTAAATTTAAATGATCCATCTTTTAGGGTTTGACTCGTCACAAGACTATTTCTAAATTGTTGAGTAATGGATGAATCATCAGGTCCCGATACTTGTTGTAAGCTAAATTCAAATGTTTGATCAGGTACTTGTCCGTTAACTTTTTTATTAAGGGTTAAATCAAGTGAACCTGGAGTAATAATTCCTTTATATGACCACATATGTCCTTCTGCTTTAGAGTCAACTGATTTAACAATCAAAGTTCCGTTATAATCACCATTTAAGATCTTAACATCAGCATTGACAGCTACCAAATGCCCATTAAGTTTACCAATTCCAGGATGATTTTTTTCGTTTCCTATTTCAATATTGGTAGCGTTAGGACAAATATAAGTCACTGATAAATTTTGACCACTTTCAATACTATCAAACTGATAAAATTTTTCGTTGGCTAATGTTAAACCTTCAGATTTACCCATTGCATCACTTTGTGATTTTAAAATAATTGGAAAAGAATCAATTTTATCGTCATTACAAGAAATAATTGTTGTTTTATCTGAAGGATCACTATTGGCTTCATAATCATAAATAATTGTGCTCACATTATTAAAACTTGTAAAATGATAATTATTACCTAATTTTAATTTAACCGCTAATTTTATTTCACTATTAACCACATCTTTATAAACAACATAGTCTTGATAGTCATATTTATCTTGATCTGGATTATTTTTAAAATATTGAAACGCATCACCAATATTAATTTCTACCTTTTTTATCGTTTCGCCATTTTGAGAAGGTCCTTCATAGTTTTGATAAATAGCAGCATCAGCTTTAATTAAACTTTTAGCTTGATCGAAATCTACATAATTATCACTGAAGTAATAATCATAATAGTTACCATTAGCACCTGCTAATGTATAACTATTATTTTGATTGACTGTTCCTAAATAGAAAGGGACATTTGAACGTGTTGTAACGGTATTTCCAATACTAGCTTTCCCTTTAATATAAGATGGAACAAGATGAGGAAAAGGTTGCGATGAAGAAGTTGATAAACCACCAAGGGCTAAAGAACCACTACCATCTCCTTGTAATGTTGTTCTTCCTGCTTCACCACCTACGATCATTGGTCCCACAACATGCGTTCCTTTATAATAGTCAAAAGTAAATACATTATAATGACTTAAAATATAAGCAAGAGAATATTCGCCACCATCACTGATAAAAGTATTGATTGTAGTGTGAGTTGTAGAATCACTGGTACCATAAGTATGAGTAATACATGTTGCGAAAATTAAAACAAATGTTAAACTGAGTTCTAATAATTTCTTAAATACTTGACGATGTCTTTTCATCTGCTTGCTCCTTCCCTAAAAAAAAACCAGCCACAATCTTACTGATTGCAACTGGCTGTCTTATTAAGACCCTATAGTTTTGCGTCACTACCTTGCGATAGCTTTGCCGTTTAATTACGATTAACTTATCTATACATATTTATCTTGTATAGACATAATAACATTGTCTTTTTAAAAAAGCAATACATAAAATACAAAAAAATTAAATAATATTGTTATAATCAACATAATTTTATGTTTTTAAACAAAAAAAAGAAAATTCCAGATTAAGAATTTTCTTTTTTCGATTTAAGAACAAGTAATAAAAGCGAACCAATCACCGTTCCTGCAAGAATAGAAATTAAATATTGTAACGGATAATCAACCATCCAGATTAAAAATAATCCACCATGTGGTGAAGCAATACCACAATTAAAATACATAGATAATCCACCTGTTATTGCAGCACCAATACAACAAGCTGTTAAAACAGTTTGTGGATTTTCTTGCATGAAAGGAATCGCTCCTTCAGAAATAAATGAAATACCATTGATATAATTCATTAAAGCTTCTTTTCTTCTTCCAGACCATTTATTTTTCTTTAATGTAGCAGTTAAAGCAATTACAAGTGGAGGTACCATTCCTCCTGCCATAATAGCTGCCATCGTTGTATAATCATGATTAATAATCATACCAATACCAAATACATAAGCCGTTTTATTAATAGGTCCACCCATATCAATAGCCATCATCATACCTAGTACAGCCCCAAAAAGAATCTTAGTTGGTGTATTAATTTCAAATTGATAAACTAAATTTAAAATACCATTATGTACATAATATAAATAAGGATTTAAAAAGATCATCACTAACATCACTACTCCAGTAGAAATCACTGGATGTAATAATGATGCTTCAATACCTTTTAAACATGATGGTAAATAACTTAATAATTTCTTCAATAATAAAGAGAAATATCCAGCAATAAAACCAGCTATAATACCGACGAATAATGAAGGTACAAAAGTTCCATTCCATGTAGGAATCGTATTTACTGCCATTCCTTGACAAACAATAAGCCCTCCCATAAATCCTGATACCATCGCAGGACGATCAGCAATACTGTCAGCGATATAACCACTTAAAACAGGAATAATCATTAACATTAATAATTGATAAATCATCGCTAAAACTGATAGTAGCGTACTATTCGCTAAAGCGTTTTGACATAAATGAAGAACACCATATAAGACTCCTCCAGCCACCGCAAAAGGTAAAGCATGAGAAACACCATTCATTAAATGTTTATAGAAAATACGAATAGGGTTGATTTTTTCTTTTTCATTTTGTCCATGATGATAAATCACACCTTCTTGATTCATTGCTTTTTTAACTAATTCTTCAGCTTTAGAAATACCATCTTTAACAGGTACTTGAATCACATTTTTCCCTTCAAAACGAGCCATTTCTACCTTTTTATCAGCAGCAACAATAATAGCTTTACAATGATCAATATCATCTTGAGTCAGTCCATTTTTAACTCCTTCTTGACCATTTGTTTCTACTTTAATGGAAATATTTAATTTTTCTCCTGCTTGATTTAAAGCTTCAGCTGCCATAAAAGTATGAGCAATTCCCGTTGGACAAGCTGTCACTGCTAAAACATCAGGATGAACTTGTTGTTTAACTTCTGTTTTTTCATTTTCTTTTTCATCAATTAATTGTTTAAACGCTTCTTTAGAAGGAGCCTGAATTAGTGCTTGTCTAAATGATTCATCCATTAATAAAGTAGATAATTTAGCTAAAGCTTGTAAGTGAACTCCTCCTGCTTCTTTTGGCGCAGCAATCATAAAAAACAAATAAGTAGGCTGTCCATCTAAGGCTTGAAAATCTAACCCTTCTTTTACAACCATGGCTCCTAAGGCAGCTTGTGCTACTCCTTCACTTTGACCATGAGGGATAGCAACACCATCACCAATACCTGTTGTACTTTGTTGTTCTCTTTGTAATACACTTTCTTTATATTTTTCTTTATCATTTAAACACCCTGTTTGATCTAATAAATCAACCATATGTTCTATTGCTTCTTGCTTAGAAGAAACATGAGGTTGAAGATCAATAGCGTCTATATTTAATAACTCTGTAATTTTCATAATCTTCTCCTTTAACTAGGTATATGATAAACAAATTCATCATTTCTTACAAGATATTCTCTTTATAAAATAAAAAAGAATCAAATGATTCTTATAAGTATCTTTCTTTTATGTAAGCAATCGTTTCATCAAGATTACTATTAGCTAAATGTTCTAACATATCTTTAATCATGGCATCTGTTTCAGGATGCATAACATAATAATCATGCGTTTTTAAATAATAATCTAATGGTGCACTGTTATCGAAATCTTTGCCACGATAGACTAATGTTGCAGCAACCCGATCACAAAACATTTCAACGACATAGCGATCAGGCATTCTTGCCGCTGTCACTCCTTGATGAGAAAAGTCAACCCAATATTCCCAATGATGTTTATTACGGCCTTTATGATGCAACCAGGCTGAAGAATAACCTATTGTCTCTCTTTCTATAGAATTAGGAGAACGAGTTCCGCACCAATATTTTGCTCCAGTTTTTAATTCAGTATAGGAATACTTAGATAAATCATGAAGCAAACCTTGTTTATATAAACCACAACGAAAACAAAGTTTTGTTACATAATATTTATGTTTATTAATTGTCTTTAGATGATTCAGTAGTTTCATCATCTTCACCTACTTCTTCTCGATAACGTGTACTAAAAATATCTTCATCTGTTTCTGTTTCAATGATATCTCCTAGTTCAGGAAGTTCGTCTAATGAAGTTAAAGAAAAAGCATCCATAAACTCATCCGTTACTCCATATAAAATAGGTAGTCCTGGTGTTTCTTCTCTTCCTACTTCCTTAATTAATGCCTTAGCAATCAATTTTCTTATCATCGCATCACAACCTACACCACGAATATCTTCAACTTTAGCGCGGGTAATAGGCTGATTATAAGCAATAATAGCCAAGGTTTCTAAAGCAGCATTAGATAAACTGGCTTTGGATTGTTCTACAAGTTTTTGAAAATACATCACATATTCACTATTTGTTGCTAATTTATAACGTCCTCCAAAATCAACAACTTGAATTCCATGAAAACCTCGTCTTTGATAATGTTCTATAAATTGATCCATAGCTTGAACAGCTTCTTTTTTAGAGATTTCTAAGACTTGTGCTAGCTCTTTTATATCAATGCCTTCATCCCCTCTTAAATAAAGCATTCCTTCAATAATATCAAACATTCTATTATTCATATTTTCCCTCCACATAAATATCATCAAATAGATCATTTTGAATGATTTCTAATTCGTGATCTTTAGCTAACACCAACACTGAAAGAAAAGTAACAATGAAATAATAACGATCTGCGCGATCAAATAATTCTTCTAATTTTACTTTCTTTTGAACTCTTTGTTTTAAAAACTCACGAATTTCATCTGATCTTTGATCAATAGAAATATCTTTACGTGAAATATGCGTATCTAAAGGCTTTAATAAAGCCTTTCGTTGAAACATCTTTTGCATTGCTTTCATTAAATCATACACTTCTAAATGATCTGGAATCATTGTAGAAGTATCGACCACATATTCTTCCATATCATCAGCTGGTTTAATATACATTGTTTGACGCTGTTCATATTTTTCTTTCAGTTCATCTAAAACGTCTTTATAACGTTTATATTCAATTAATCTTCTAATCAATGCTTCACGAGGATCTTCTTGATATTCATCTTCAATTTCTACCTTAGCTTTAGGTAACAACATCTTACTTTTCATTTCAATCAAATCTGCCGCCATGACTAAATACTCAGACATGATTTCAAGTTGTGAGGATTCCATCATATGAATATACTCTAAATATTGATCAATAATCACTGATAATTCAATTGTTTGTAAATCCATTTCCTTTTCTTTAATTAGATGTAACAATAAATCCAAAGGACCTTGAAAATCATCTAAAATAATTTGATATTCCATGATTTCACCCCATTTGTCGTCATTATATCATAAAATTTAAGATTCCTCCATGAGTAATCTTTCATAATAATTTTGCTTTTTAAATTCGGCTATCATTTTAAAAATAAGCTCTTTTTGATCACTTTTTAAATCTGAAACATCTACACTTTGACTCACTTCTTCACCTTCATGATGTTCCTTTAAAAAATAATCAACTTCTACATAAAATAAAGCAGCCATACTTTCTAATACATCTAATGAGGGTTTACGATTTCCTTTTTCATAAGCAGAAATTAATGATTTACTGACATGTAATTGATTTGCTAATTCTACTTGTGACATTTCAAATTCTAAACGCATATCTAAAATATTTTTACCTATTATTTGTCCTGATACCATTTGCGCTCACCTTCTTTACACAATGCATAAATTCTAACAAATAATGACATATTCGTAAATAAAAAAGTAAAATCTTCAATAGATTTTACTTTTCTTGTTTAGGTTTACGAATTAAAAATTGTCCTAATTTCTTACCATCAAAAGGAATAAGAGGATAAAGATAAGAAAAACCAAAAGGCCTTAAATAAATCAAAAAACCATACATCACAATTTGAAAAAGAATAAAACCAATAATACCAAATAATCCTACAAGAATAATCATGACAATCTTTAAATACTTATTCGTAAGTGACAATTCATAATTAGGTGTAGCAAAACCACAAACATTCCCAATCGCACAATATAAAAGTATCTCTGCTGAAAACATACCTAAATCAATTGCAAATTGTCCAAGTAATACAGCAGCAATCATCCCCATCGCATTACTAATAGAATCAGGTGTATGAATCGTTGCAATCCTCAACAATTCAATTGCCAGTTCTACTAATAAGATTTGATATACTTTGGTTAAATTCATTGATGAAAGTAACATCCAAATAGGCACTAAATACAAAGAAAGAAAAACAGATGCACAACGAATCAAACGAATACAAGTACCAATAATCGGTGTTTGCCGATGTTCTTCAACATGTTCTAAAATTTCAAATAATGTCGTCGGTAGCATCATCACAGAACTTGATGTATCACAAATAATCGCAATATAACCATGCATAATATGGGTAGCCACAATATCTGGTCTTTCACTATATCGTACTAATGGGAAAGGATTGTAACCTTGATCAAAGATCAACTCTTCTAAAGCTCGATCAGACATAATTAAATCATCATTTTTTAAATTTTTAATACGATGTAGGATTTCATCTAACATTGTTTGATCTACCCGACTTTTTAAATAACAAACACAAATATCCATTTTATTATAAATACCTACTGATTGTTTATCCATAACTAAATCTAAAGTTCTAATTCTTCTTCTAATAAGTCCTACACAATTAAGTAAAGTTTCATTAAATCCATCTTTACTCCCTCTTACTGATTTTTCAGTATCCGGTTGTTCAATTGAACGACTAGGAAAATGTCTAGTATCTAAAACATAGACATGTTGACCATCTTTAACTATGGCACAGCCACACAATAAATCATACTGATAAACTTCAGGATTATTTTCTTCTTTAACATCTCCATTATTTAAACAATCTTTTAAAGTTTCTCCCCGATCATTGACAATTCCTTCAACCAAATAAGCAATTAAATCATCACTGCATAGACTTGATACATAATCAACCTCAATTTTACGGCCACGATAATCAAGATACCTTTGATTAAGATCAAAAGATGGATTCTTCATCATGATTTAGGTTTAACCAATACTGCCACTAAAAAAGCAAATAAGATTGCTGAAGAAATACCGGCCGCCGTTAAATCAAACATTCCCATACTTAATCCAAAAATACCAAACTTCTCTGTAGCAGCTAAAGCACCATGCATTAAAGAATGTCCAAAACTTGTAATCGGAAGAAGTGCCCCAGCACGAAAAATTTTTACTAACTGATCATAAATATGAAACAAATCTAAAAATGAACCAATGACAACAAATAAACTCGTAATATGTCCCGGTGTCCATTTTGTATATTCATAAATCAGTTGTCCTAGTGCACAAACAAAACCACAAAAAACAAAAGCCAGTAAAAAATTCATGAAGCCACCTCCAAAACAAAACCATGACAAACACAAGGAATCGTTAGTTTTTGATTAACCATCACTGGATTTAAAAGCGCCCCCGTTGCGAGTAATAAAACACGACGATATTTTCCTGCTAGCATTTTTTGATAGATATAGCCAAAAGTCACAAGTCCTGAACATACGGGACCACTTCCACCTTGATTAACGGCTTGTTTTTTATCATATAATAAACAACCACAATCATCATAATATTTATAATGAAGATGTTCTTCATTTAACATATCTTCAAAAATACTTTTACCAGCTTGCGATAAATCACCAGTTAAAATCAAATCATAATCAATTCCTTGACGATGAAGATCTTTCATATGTTGTTTATAAGTATCATAGGCTGCTGGCGCCATAGCTCGAGGCATATCATTAGGGTCATCTTGCATATAATCAACAACTTTACCTAGAGTTACCGCAGTAATTTTAATTTTAGATGGTTTTAAACCTAAATGAACTGCTACAGCACCAGTTCCTGTAAAAGTCATCGTTTCCCTTCTTTGAATACCATATTCGTTGGGATAACGAAATTGTCTTTCAGCCGTAGCATTATGACTAGCAGTAAAACTGATTGCCTGATTAATGACATGATTTTCAATCATCAAACTAGCTTGAATAATAGCTAATGCAAGGGTTGAACAAGCACCATATAAACCTATTGTTGGTCTTTTTAAAAAGGGTGCTAAATAATAAGTTGTTGCAAGCTGATTATTCAAATCACCACCATAGTATAAATCTATCGCTTCTTTTTTTACTTTAGATTTTTTTAACACTAATGCAATAGCATCTTGAAGCATGGCTATTTCTGCTTGTTCATAACTTTTATAACCTAAATGATAATCTTGATAAGCTTGATCAAAATAAGCTCCTAAGGGTCCTTGATGTTCTAAAGGACCGACTGTTGTTGCACAATTTTGAATATAGACATTTTCTAAAAGAAAAGAATTACCAGAAATAACCGATGATATAACGAATTCCTCCTAAAATAAATGACGAGACGATACCAAACATAATCACACAGCCACCTAACTTAAAAATATTAGCCCCAATTCCAGTAACCAATCCTTCACTTTTTCCTTCCATTGCACTCGAAGTCATCGCATTAGCAAATCCAGTAATTGGAATAAAGGTTCCAGCACCACACTTTGCCCCCAATCGATCATAAATACCTAAACCTGTTAAAATAGAGGCTATTAAAACCATTGTAATAATCATCAAAGGTGTTGCCTCTTTTAAAGATATATCAAATATATATTGATAGAAGCACAAAATCAGTTCTCCAATAATCCCAATGATTCCTCCTGAAAAAAAAGCCATCAAAGTATGATTGAGGATATGTTTTTGAGGTTGATGACTATTTGCTACCTTATTATATTTTTCTATATTCATCTTCTTCATCTCCATTTATAGCATGGACATATTTAAACAGAATAAACAAAAAAATTGGATGTTAATCCAATTTTAATGTTCTTGATATTATATGATAAACTGTGTTAATCACAATGATACTCACTGGTATCATAACACAGGCTTTTAACATTCTAAGAAACGATGATGCAAAAAATGGTATACCATACATCACATCTAACCAGTAAGGAGTTAAAACAAAAGTAACGACTAAATCAATTAAAATAACTGACATCACAACTAAATTAAATTGATGATACTCCTTAGCAGATATTTTCTTTTTATAAAAATACATCGCTAAAAATAAAACAATAATCAATAACCATACAACGGCAATAATAGTTATTTTCATTGACGATGTAATAACAAAGACTTGATCAGAGATTGTTACTTTATTTAAGAAAACCACATAAAGCGAAGCAGCTAAAGCAATAATACTCATCCCTGCATAAACAATTTTATCAATCTTTGTTTCCCATTTTTCCCCCACTAAATTTTGTTTTAAAAAACATGGAATTAAGGTTTGTAAAATGGCATTTAAAGTAAAGCCAAAAAATGGAAATCCTCCTGCATTAGCAAGAATTAAACCTAACCCATCTGTTGCCAAGGCAACAATATAACAATAACCTGGTTTTAATGTTAAACCAGCAACAATTAATGGAAACACTTCTAAGGTAATCTTAAAACTTGGAAAACCTAAGAAAGGTACCATAATAGCTAAACGTTTTAACACAATGGATAAAACGACCAGTAATGCTCCAAGCACCATTTGCTTGACATCACTTTTCATCGGATATTTGTAAAAAACAAACACCCCAATCAAAACGATTAAAATTCCTAAAATAATCTGAATCATTGTTTGATTGCTACAATTTAAATCAATCTTTCCTGCTTCGTCCTCTTTTCTAGTCCACAGGCGTTAATTCCGATCAATGACCGTACATGATTGCTACTTTAAAAAGTAGACTCCCCCTTTTTCTAATATTATATACAAATTGTATACAATCGACATCATACTACAAAAAAAGGATAAAAACAAGATAACCCTTGAAAATATCCCATTATTCACCTATACTCTTATTTTCTTCATTAAAAAGATCAAGTATATATTCTGCATTTTCAGCCCATAAACCGTTTTCTACTTGGGTTAATGTTTTGTATGTCCTTGAACCATAAAATCTTCCAACAGCTTCCTCAAAATCTATATGCTCCTGTTCTTATAAAAGATTAATCACTCTATGAATTGGATTGTCAACACTTTTTTGGACACTTTTTATGAGAACGCACGATATTCA
>NZ_QUIN01000020.1:0-46394 GCF_003480255.1 Erysipelatoclostridium sp. AM42-17
CGGCGACGATAGTGCTACGGTGCAACAATAGCGAACTGCCAGTTCTTTTTTTTATAAAAAAATTAGCACTCAATGCTTGACACTGCTAATAAATAGTTTATAATGATATTAGCACAAGAGGAAAGAGAGTGCTAAAGGAGTGATAACAATGAATATAGAAAAGTTTACAGATAAAATGAAAGAAGCGATATCTAGTGCTAGTCAACTTGCTTTAGAATATAAAAATCAAGTAATTGACATTGAACATATTCTCTATGTTTTATTGGAAGATAGTAGCGGTATCTTCTGTAGAGTTTTATCTAAATTAAATATAGATGTTAAACAATTGCAAAATCAATTATTATTAAGAATTAAAGAAAAGCCACAAGTAACAAATATAGATGTCAATAGTATTCGTATTTCTTATGGTTTAAATGACCTATTATCTAAAGCGATGAACCAAATGTCACAATTTAAAGATGAATATGTTTCTGTTGAACATTTAATTATGGCTTTATTTGACATTAATGAACCTTGGTTAAAAGATTTATTAAATCAATATCATATCAATAAAAAAGATGTAAAAAAAGCAATATTAGAAATGAGGGGTGATCATATGGTTAATAATCCTAATCCTGAAAACACATATGAAGTATTAGAAAAATATGGGCGTGATCTTACAAAAGATGTTGAAAATGGTAAATTAGATCCTGTTATTGGACGTGACGATGAAATTAGGCGTGTTATTCAAATATTATCACGTAAAACAAAGAATAATCCTATTTTAATTGGTGAACCTGGTGTTGGTAAAACAGCCATTGTAGAAGGTCTTGCTTGGCGTATTTATAAAAATGATGTGCCTATGTCCTTACAAAACAAAACACTATATGAATTAGATTTAGGATCTTTAGTTGCTGGTGCCAAATATCGTGGTGAATTTGAAGAAAGACTTAAAGCAGTTTTAAATGAAATTAAAAAAGCAGAAGGTAATATTATCTTATTTATTGATGAAATTCATCAATTAGTAGGTGCTGGTAAAACTGATGGTGCGATGGACGCGGCTAATTTATTAAAACCAATGTTGGCACGTGGTGAATTACATTGTATTGGTGCCACAACATTAGACGAATATCGTCAATACATTGAAAAAGATGCTGCATTAGAAAGACGTTTCCAAAAAGTTCAAGTTGATGAACCGGATATGGATGATAGTATCGCTATTCTTCGTGGTTTAAAAGATTCATTTGAACGTCACCATGGGGTTCAAATTACAGACAGTGCTATTATTAGTGCAGTAAACTTATCTCAACGATATATTACTGATCGTTTTTTACCAGATAAAGCTATTGATTTAATTGATGAAGCTTGTGCTTCGATTCGTATGGAAATTGATTCATTACCTGAAGAATTAGATGGTATTACCCGTGAAAAGAATCGTTTAGAAATGGAAAGAATTTCTATTGAAAAAGAAGATCGTAATGAAGATAATGAAAAACGTTTAGTAGAAATCAAAGAACACATCGCTTCTTTGACTGAACAAGAAACAGGTTTAAGAGCAAAATGGAAAGAAGAAAAATCATCATTAGATCATATTAAAGAACTAAAAAGTGAAAGAATGCATTTAGAATCACTTAAAGAAAAATATCAAAGTGAAGGTAATTTAGAAGAAGCTTCTAAAATTAAATATGAATCTTTACCAAAACTTACAAAAGAAATTGAAGAATTACAAGCTAAAAAACAAGATAATGATTTACTTCAAGAAAAAGTGACGGTTGACAGTGTAAGTGAGGTTATTGCTCGTTGGACTGGAATTCCTATGAATAAACTAATGGAATCTGAACGTGAAAAATTATTAGCTTTAGATGATACTTTAAAATTACGTGTCATTGGACAAGATGATGCAATTGAAAAAGTAACTGACGCTATTTTAAGATCGCGAGCTGGTATTAATGATGAAAATAGACCAATTGGATCATTCTTATTTTTAGGACCAACTGGTGTTGGTAAAACTGAAGTTGCCAAAGCATTAGCTGAACAATTATTTGATAGTGAACGTAATATTGTCAGAATTGATATGTCTGAGTATATGGAAAAATTTAGTGTTTCTCGTTTACTTGGTGCGCCACCAGGTTATGTTGGTTATGAAGAAGGTGGACAATTATCAGAAGCCGTAAGACGTCATCCTTATAGTATTGTCTTGTTAGATGAAATTGAAAAAGCACATCCTGATGTTTTCAACATTTTATTACAAGTATTAGATGATGGACGTATTACAGATAGTAAAGGAAATACGGTAAGTTTTAAAAATACAATTATTATTATGACAAGTAACATGGGTTCTCAATACTTATTAAATGGTAACACACCTGAAAATCGAAAATTAGTACAAGAAGAATTGAGAGCACACTTTAAACCAGAATTCTTAAATCGTATTGATGAAGTTGTTATGTTCAATTCATTAGATGATAGTGTTGTTAATAAAATTATTGATAAATTTATTAATCAATTAGAATCTCGATTAGAAGATAAAAAGATTTCATTAGAATTAACAGGTGAAGCATACCAACATATTAAAGATGAAGGATTTGATCCGGTTTATGGTGCAAGACCATTAAAACGATATATTCAATCTCACATTGAAACAAAACTTGCTAAGGAGATGATTAAAGGAACTATTAAATCTGGTGACCATATTTTAGTTGACTATCAAGATGATATTGTATTAAAGAGAGCATAAAAGCAAATTCTCCAAAGATTATATATCTTTGGAGAATTTTTGTTTATTCTTACAAGAAGATGATATATTATAATGGAGATAGTTAATAAAAGGGGTAGCGTATGGAAAAATTAAAAAAAGTAATCAATATATATTTATCAGATGATGCAACGTTATTTCGTTATTCATTAAGTTTTTGTTTATTATTATCTTTATTACCGGCATTAGTCATTATATTTTATTTTTTTAATGAAATAGCGATTGATCCAACAGTGCTTGTTAATGCTCTTTATGATTTTATACCACAAGAATTATTATCTCCTTTTATTCAATTTGTGAGTGATAAAAATTATCATTCCATTATGTCTATTATCATCACATTGATTGTTGCTACATATGTAGCAAGTAAAAGTTTTTATTCATTTATGATTATATCGATGCAAGATGAGAATTTTATTATTCCTTTAATTTTAGTAAGATTGAAAGCTTTTGTTTCTTTTGCTCTTTTTATGATTGCTATATGTGCTATTTCTATTATGAATCAATATATATTAGCACTTAATTCATTATTTTTTATTTTAAGTTTAATTGCTATTTTCTATTTATTTTATCGAGTGTTATCTTTTGAAAAAAAACCGTTAAGTTATGGCTTATTAGGTAGTGTTTTTAGTAGTGTTGCGATTGTAGGGGTAGGGCGTCTATTTTTATGGTTCGTTGAGTATTTCACATCTTATCATAGTTTGTATGGACCTTTTGCTTCATTAGTTGTTTTATTTTTATCAGTGTATCTTATTAGTAGTATTATTTATTTTGGTTATTGTCTAAATAGAATCTATGGTCAAAGTTATCAATTTCATGAATATAAGCATATTGCTTATTATGAGTATCTAAGCCAAATCATTAACCAAATCTATGATACTTTTCGTTAAATTTCTTTAACTTTTATCATATTATGCTAAAATAGGGCGAGGAGAAAAAATTATGCAAAGATATTTTATTGATCAAACATTACAAATACATCACCCATTTGAAATTGATTCAGATGATTTGCATCACATAAAGCATGTTATGAGATTACAAAATCAAGATCAAATTATTTGTATTGATAAAAATAAAAAAACATATTTAGCAAAGATAGAAAATATTAATCAAGGAACAATAGAACCCATTGAACTCATTGATGTTAATAATGAGTTGGATATAGAAGTGACACTTATTTATGCTATGCCTAAAGGGGATAAGTTTGAAATGGTGTTACAAAAAGCAACAGAATTAGGTGTAACAAGAATTATTCCTATGCAAACTAAACGTTGTGTTGCAAAACTAACATTAGAAAAATTCAATAAAAAAGTAACAAGATATAAAAAAATATTAAAAGAGGCAAGTGAACAGTCACTTAGAAGCCAAATACCTGAAATTATGCCTGTAATCCAATTAAAAGATATTGAATCTTATTTAGGAGATTATAATTTAGTAGCTTATGAAGAAACTGCTAAAGCCAATAAACATGGACAACTGGCTTTAACTTTACAACAGATTTGTCCAGGCGATCATCTCGTTATTATTGTAGGTAGTGAAGGTGGGTTTGATGCACAGGAAGTTGAATTTTTAAATGGTTTAGGTGTTAAAAATTGTAGTTTAGGAAAAAGAATTTTAAGAAGTGAGACGGCACCACTTTATTTATTAAGTGTGATTGGCTATAGTAGGGAGATTTTAAAATAATGATGAAATATTTAAAAAAATATGGGAAGGAAACAAATCTTCATAAAACTAAGTTATACTGCTTTTTAGAGGAAAATAAAGATATCTTTGAGCAAGCAGGATATCCATTTAAAATAAAAACATATGAAGAATTATTTAAGTATGAAGTTCTTTATCATAGTTTGTCTAATAAAAATAAAATTGATGAAGCTTATAACCATTTTATTAATACAAACTATGATGTTTTAGATTATTTAAATTATGATGAGAAAAGAAAAATGTTTGATCAAGATTTAAAACCTATCTTAGAACAATGTCACTGTTTTAAAGAGCCTGAAAGTGGACAATTAGTCTATTTACCTCATTATGATCTAGATATGAATAGCCGTTATATCAATGACTATCAAATGTTGACTTTAAAACAATATCAAGAATACATAAAACAATATTCTAAAGATATCAATAAGCCTTATCGTTTATATCAATTTTATCCATTTATATCTTCATTTTCTTCTTTAAAACCAATTGGAAAAGATGATCATTATGCATATTTTTATTATCCAGAAAGTAAACGTGTTTATTTATTTGATCAAAATGATTATCAATGCATTGATGAACTTATTTTTATTGATAAATATCAAGATATAGATCCTTCATTAGAAGATGTAAAAGAAATTGTTAAAATATATCTTAATGAAGATGTGCAATCACTTGTAGATACATTGTATGAAAAACAATGGCTAAGTGAAAAAATATATAAAAAAATTAAGAAAAAATTAAAGTAGGTGAAATTATGAAAGTAGCATTCCATACATTAGGATGCAAAGTTAACTCATATGAATCGGAAGCTATGTTAAGATTATTTGAACAGGCAGGGTATCAAGAAGTTCCTTTTAAAGAAGTGGCTGACGTTTATGTTATTAATACTTGTACAGTAACAAATACCGGTGATAGTAAATCTAGACAGATGATTCGTAAAGCGATTCGAAAAAATCCACAAGCAACTGTTTGTGTGGTAGGTTGTTATAGTCAAAGTGCGCCTCAAGAGATAGAAGCTATTGAGGGTGTAGGGGTTATTTTAGGTACACAATACCGTAATCAAATTGTTGAATTAGCAAAACAATATCAAGAAACAAAACAAATGATTGTCAAAGTCAATGATGTCATGAAAGTCGATACGTTTGAAGATTTAAATATTGATCGTTTTCATAACACACGAGCTTATTTAAAGATTCAAGATGGATGCAATAATTTCTGTACATATTGTATTATTCCTTATGCTAGAGGAAGAGTGCGTTCAAGAAAACCAGAAAGTGTTTTACATCAAGCTCAAGAATTAGTGAATCATGGATATGTTGAAATTGTATTGACAGGAATTCATACAGCCGGGTATGGTGAAGATTTAGATCATTATACTTTCTCTGATTTATTAAAAGAACTATGTCAAATTAAAGGTTTAAAAAGATTACGTATTTCTTCAATTGAAACGAGTCAAATTACTGACGAGATTATAGATTTAATGAGTACCAGTAAAATCATTGTTAACCATTTACATGTTCCATTACAATCAGGTTGTGACAAGATATTAAAAAGGATGAATAGAAAATATAATTGTCAAGAATATGCAGCTAAACTTGAAAAAATAAGAAGTCTTTTACCTCAAATTGCCTTTACTACTGATGTAATTGTAGGTTTTCCGGATGAAAGTGAAGAAGACTTTGAAACAACATATCAATTTATCAAACAAATAGGTTTTACTCAATTACATGTTTTCCCTTATTCGCCTAGAAAAGGAACACCTGCAGCAAAGATGAAAGATCAAGTAGATGAAAAAATTAAACATCAAAGAGTGAATCGTTTAATTGAGTTATCACAAGAACTAAATTCCCAATTTGCTTTGAGTCAAATTGGTAAAACTTTAAGTGTTTTATTTGAAAAAGAAGAAGATGGCTATTATGTAGGTCATGCTGATGATTATTTACTCGTTAAAGTCAAAAGCAATGAAGAATTGATAGGACAAATTAAGGATGTTATAATTGATTCATATCAAGACATACTAATAGGAAGAGTGAGATAATTGAAACGTTTAAATGAATTATTTGACATAGATAATGAAATGAAAATCTATTCAATTCATAGTGATTCAAGATATGTAAAACCTTATTCAGTATTCTTTTGTATTGAGGGATTAAGTGTAGATGGTCATCGTTATGTTGACGATGCCATCTTTCAAGGAGCTAAAGTCATTGTTCATACAAAAGATTTACCAAGCTATCGTAAAGGAATTATTTACATACGTGTCAATGATGCTTTAGATGAATTGAATCGAGTATCAAGTATTTTTTATGATCATCCTAGTCATAAAATGAAAATGATTGGGGTAACGGGAACCAGTGGTAAAACGGTTGTGGCTTCTATGGTAAAAATGATTATGGATCGTTTTTGCAAAAGTGCTTATATGGGAACCATATCCTTAGAATACGATGGAATTAAAGAACAATGTCCCTATACCACACCAGAAACCTTATATGTTCAACAAAAATTAGCAGATATGGTCAAACATGGCATTAAAGTTGTGGCAATGGAGGCAAGCAGTCATGGTTTAGCATTAAGAAGGATTGATGCAGTACAATTTGATATTTCTGTTTTAACAAATATTGGCAAAGAACATCTTGATTTTCATGGGACAATGGAACGTTATGTAGCAAGTAAACAAAAATTATTTGAGATGCTACCACCGACTGGATTAGCAGTATTAAATCATGACGATGAGCATTATGAAACAATTAGTAAAAACTGTCATTCAAGAGTGATGACTTATGGAATAGAAAAAGAAAGTGAGATTATGGCTAAAAATATTGAATTATTTTTAGATCATAGTGAATTTGATTTATCCTTTAAGGGAAATGAGTATCATGTTAATTGTCCGGTACTGGCTAAGTTTAATGTTTATAATGTATTAGCAGTTGTAGGTGTTTTAATTGGGATGGGGTTTGATAATTCAATGATTATTGATGCTGTTGAAAGTATTCCTCAAGTTGAAGGAAGGATGGAAATTATTAAGCACGACCAGCCTTTTACAGTTATTGTTGATTATTGCCAGCATACAAAGAATTATCACGATTTATTTGAATTTGTTTCTCAAGTTTCTTCGGGAAGAATTATTGCAGTTATGGGAGCACCTGGTAAACGTAATTTGAAAAGAAGAAAACAAATTGGAAAATTAGCTAATGAATATCTTGATCATGTTATTTTAACAGAGTTAGATGATCGTGGTGAAAATACAGTTGATATTTGTAAAGATATTCAAAGTGAAATCAAAGATATTACGAGTGTCATTGTTTCAAGAAGGTCAGTCGCAATAGAACAGGCTATAGATATTGCTTGTCCAGGAGATGTTGTTTTGCTTTTAGGAAAAGGACATGAGAAGTTTATTTCAATGGAAGTAGGGCAAAGTCCTTATCCAGGAGACAAGGTTGTAGCATTGAGGGCAATTCAGCGTATTTATGATACAGATAGTGAAGATGAATAGGAATAATAAAAAAGGACATCTAATCAAGATGTCCTTTTAGCTTGCTTGTTGAAACAACAAAATGTAAAGCAATATATGCGATTTCGTCATCAGTGAATCGTTTTTGATATTTTTCTTCAACTACATCATTTAAAATACTCGCTAAAGAAAATTCAAACTGATGTCTTTCTTTGATTTTATCAACTAATGGGTTATCAATTTGACTATCATTTTGTAAACGCTCAAGAGCAGGAGTCAAATGTAAACCAATAGAAACAAATAATTTATCATCATCTTTAAAATTTAAATCTTTTTCATCTTTAATACGTTGCATTGTTTCTCTTAATATAACAGCAACATCTTCATCTAATAAATCAAATCCCGGATTTAATTCGATATCTAAAGCTTTATTTTTAGATAAATACATCGATACTAAAGCTACTTCTGACTCAGGAAATTGAATATCATATTTTTTTTCTAACATAGAACATAAATCAAGAGCGTATTTGAAATTATCATTATCACGATAATATTCAACTTGTCCTTGACTTAGAGGAATATAGTTATCCGATTTTATTCTAATAACTGCAATTGTTAAATGAATTGCAAGATTGTTGATAGAGTTAGTAGATAAAAATAAATGACGATCTTCTATGACTTGTCTAATGTCATGAGTAATCTGTTGTTTTGTTAAATCAAAATTTTCATTTGAATGAATCGCAAGAGTCATGCTCATCCCTCCAATCAATATGTATATGATATACTAATGACATCAAAAAATCTAGTCAAAATCAAAAAAAATTAAATAAAGCATTTGAGTAGAAAAATTAAGGAATAGTTGCTATATTAAAGTTGTAAAAAGTAATGATTGATATATCAAAAAAAACTTTGAAATTATGCAACTTTATCATTGTTTAACTAAAAGTCAAGTGCTATAATGATGAAGAAATTTGATAGGAGGATTAAAGATGACTTTAACAGACAAATTTAATGAAGAATGGAAAGGATTTAAGGGTAGACTTTGGAAAGAAGAAGTTAATACTCGTCAATTCATCCAAGACAACTACAAACCATATGATGGAGATGAATCATTTTTAGCTGGTCCTACTGAAGCAACTAACAAGCTTTGGGGAAAACTTCAAGAATTACAAAAAGAAGAAAGAGCTAAAGGTGGAGTTCTTGAATGTGAAACTAAAGTAGTAAGTGGACTTACTGCTTATGGTCCAGGATATATCTCAGAAGATATGAAAGATCTTGAAAAAGTAGTTGGTTTACAAACAGATAAACCATTAAAAAGAGCATTCATGCCTTACGGTGGTATTAAAATGGCTGAACAAGCTGCAGCTACTTACGGATATGAACCAGATCCAGATTTACATGAAATCTTTACAAAATATCATAAAACACATAACCAAGCTGTATTTGATGTTTATACACCAGAAATCAAAAAAGCTCGTCACAACAAAGTAATTACAGGATTACCTGATACTTATGGACGTGGACGTATCGTTGGAGATTATCGTCGTGTTGCTTTATACGGTATTGATTTCTTAATTGAAGAAAAACAAAAAGATTTTGCTAACTGTGGTAGTGGATCAATGACAGATGATATCATTCGTCAAAGAGAAGAAATCGCAGAACAAATTAAAGCATTAAATGGAATGAAAGAAATGGCTAAGATTTATGGATATGATATCTCTAAACCTGCTACAAACGCTCATGAAGCATTCCAATGGTTATACTTCGGATATTTAGCAGCTATCAAAACTCAAAACGGTGCTGCAATGTCAGTTGGTCGTGTTTCTACTTTCTTAGACATCTATGTTGAAAGAGATTTAGAAAACGGAACAATTACAGAAGAAGAAGCTCAAGAATTAGTTGACCATTTCGTAATGAAATGTAGAATGGTTAAATTTGCTCGTATTCCTTCATACAACCAATTATTCTCTGGTGACCCAGTATGGGCTACATTAGAAGTTGCTGGTTTAGGAACTGATGGACGTTCAATGGTTACTAAAAACTGTTTCCGTTTCTTACATACATTAGAAAACATGGGTCCTTCTCCAGAACCAAACTTAACAGTTTTATATACTAAATTATTACCGGAAAACTTCAGAAGATTCGCAGCTAAAATCTCTGTAGATACAAGCTCAATCCAATATGAAAACGATGATGTAATGCGTCCTGTATGGGGAGATGATTACTCAATTTGTTGTTGTGTATCAGCTACTCAAACTGGTAAAGAAATGCAATTCTTCGGAGCTCGTGCTAACTTAGCTAAATGTTTAACTTACGCTATCAATGGTGGTGTTGATGAAAAAACTAAACAACAAGTTGCTCCAGAATACCGTCCAATCACTTCTGAATATTTAGATTATGACGAAGTAATGGATAAATACTTACAAATGATGGATTGGTTAGCTGATTTATATGTTAATACATTAAACTTAATCCAATACATGCATGATAAATATTATTATGAAGCTGCTGAAATGGCTTTAATTGATACTGATGTTAGACGTACATTCGCTACAGGTATCGCTGGATTCTCTCATGTAGTTGACTCATTAAGTGCAATCAAATATGCAAAAGTTAAAACTATCAGAGATGAAGATGGTATCGTTGTTGATTACGAAACTGAAGGTGACTTCCCAAGATATGGTAACGATGATGATCGTGCTGATGATATCGCTGTATGGTTATTAGGTGAATTCTTAGCTAAAATCAAAAAACATCATACTTACAGAAATTCAGAACCAACAACTTCAATCTTAACTATCACTTCAAACGTTGTTTATGGTAAAGCTACAGGTTCATTACCAGATGGACGTAAAGCAGGTGAACCATTATCACCAGGTGCTAACCCATCATACGGTGCTGAACAAAGTGGTTTATTAGCTTCATTAAACTCAGTTGCTAAATTACCATACGAATGGGCATTAGATGGTATTTCTAATACTCAAACAATCAACCCTGATGCTTTAGGACATAATGAAGACGAAAGAGTTACAAATTTAGTACAAGTTATGGATGGATACTTTGAACAAGGTGCTCATCACTTAAATGTAAACGTATTTGGAACTGAAAAATTAATTGATGCTATGGAACATCCAGAAAAAGAAGAATATGCAAACTTCACAATTCGTGTATCTGGATATGCAGTTAAATTCATTGACTTAACTCGTGAACAACAATTAGACGTTATCGCAAGAACTTGTCATGATCATATGTAATCAATTAGATTAATAACATTTAATTAGTAAACAGCCTCATTTGAGGCTGTTTTATTACCGGAGGAAATATGGAAACAATCGGAAGAATTCATTCAATAGAGAGTTTTGGTTCTGTAGATGGACCAGGAGTTCGTTATATTTATTTTTTACATGGTTGTCCTCTTCGCTGTCAATTTTGTCATAACCCAGATACATGGGGATCAAAAAAATATGAGGAATATACACCAGAAAAAGCACTTCAACAAGCTATGAAGTATAAATCTTATTGGGGTAAAAAAGGTGGTATTACTGTTAGTGGTGGAGAACCACTTGTTCAAATTGATTTTTTAATTGAATTATTCAAATTAGCCAAAAAAGAAGGAATCAATACATGCATTGATACAAGTGGGGGTTGCTTTACAAGAGAAGAACCATTCTTTTCTAAGTTTAAAGAATTAATGGAATATACAGATTTACTACTTGTAGATATCAAGGAAATCAATAATGATAGACATGTTGCTTTAACAGGAAAAGACAATTATCATATTCTAGATATGATACGCTATCTTTCAGATATTCATAAACCAATTTGGATAAGACACGTTCTTGTTCCTGAAAGAAGTGATTATGATGAAGATTTAATAAAATTAGATAAATTTATATCTTCATTATCTAATGTAGAACGTGTTGAAATTCTTCCATACCATACTCTAGGAGTATTTAAGTGGGAAGAACTGAATATTCCTTATAAATTAGATGGAATTAAACCACCTACTAAAGAACGTGTAGAAAATGCTAAAGCATTATTACATGTTGATCAATATACAAAATATTTAGAAAAATAATTAAAAAGAGTTTCATGTTAAAGACTATTTATTCTTGACTATGAAACTCTTTTTCTTTTTTTATTTCTTATATTTACAATTATCTTGGAGTTGTTTAAAATAAAATTAGATTAGGTAAAAGGAGACATAAAATGAAATTAGGAGCTATAGAAGCAGGTGGAACAAAATTTGTTGTTTGTATTGGAGATGAAAATGGTCAAGTTTTAGAAAGAGATTCATTTCCAACAGAAGCACCTGAAAAAACAATGGCAAATGTATTTAAATTTTTTGATGGAAAAGATATTGAAGCATTAGGAGTAGGAAGTTTTGGACCTATTGATCCAGATTTATCAAGTCCAACATATGGTTATATTACTACAACGCCTAAACCAGGATGGAATAATTATAATATTATGGGAGCATTAAAAGAAAGATATGATATCCCAATGGGATTTGATACTGATGTTAATGGTGCTGCACTAGGAGAAGCAACGTTTGGTGCTGCAAAAGGATTAGATAGTGCATTGTATTTAACTATTGGTACTGGAATTGGTGGCGGAGCCGTTGTCGGTGGACAATTAGTACATGGATTACTTCACCCAGAAATGGGACATATGAAAATGATTGTTAGAGAAGATGATCATTATGCTGGTAAATGTCCATATCATGGTACATGTTTTGAAGGTTTAGCTGCTGGTCCAGCAATTGAAGAAAGATGGGGAATGAAAGGAAAAGATATTCCTGAAGATCATCCAGCTTGGGATTTAGAAGCTTATTATATTGGTCAAGCAATGGCTAATTATGTTTTAACTTTATCACCTAAAAAGATTATTTTAGGTGGAGGAGTCATGCATCAAAAACAATTATTCCCTATGATTCATAAATATACTCAAGAATTCTTAAATGGATATATTCAAAAAGAAGAAGTGACAACTGACAAAATCAAAGACTATATTGTTTATCCAGGACTTGGGGACAACGCAGGTGTCGTAGGAGCTTTAGCTCTAGCAAAACAAGCTTTAAAATAAGCTTGTTTTTCTTTTTGTTTCTTATTAAAATTTACTTATAAGTATTAAAAGGAGGAGAAATAAAAATGACTAAAGTTGCAACAAAAGGATTACATGAAGGATGGGTTCCTAAAAAAGGTGAACCACGTTCATTACCAATCTATCAAAGTACAACATTTAAATATGATACTAGTGAAGAAATGGGAAGATTATTTGATTTAGAGGATTCTGGATATTTTTATTCAAGATTACAAAATCCTACTAATGATGCTGTTGCTGCTAAGATAGCAGCAATGGAAGGGGGAGTAGCTGGAATGCTTACTTCTTCTGGACAGGCTGCTAACTTTTTTGCGGTATTTAATATTTGTGAAGCAGGAGATCATTTTATAGCTTCGTCTGCTATTTATGGAGGAACCTATAATTTATTTGGCGTTACAATGAAAAAAATGGGTATTGATGTTACTTTTGTAGATCCAGAAATAAGTGAAGAAGACTTACAAAAAGAATTTAAAGAAAATACAAAATGTGTATTTGGGGAAACCATTACAAATCCTACAGTTAGTATTTTTGATATTGAAAAATTTGCTAAAGTAGCCCATCAAAATGGTGTACCATTAATTGTGGATAATACATTTGCGACACCAGTTAACTGTCAACCAATTAAATGGGGTGCCGATATTGTAACTCATTCAACAACTAAATATATGGATGGACATGCAAGTGGTGTAGGCGGTGCTATTGTTGATAGTGGAAACTTTAATTGGCTTCAATATGGTGATAAGTTTTCTGGTTTAACAACACCTGATGAATCTTATCATGGAATAACTTATGCAAAGAAATTTGGGAAACTTGCTTATATTACAAAAGCAACTGCTCAATTAATGAGAGATTTAGGACCAATTCAATCACCACAAAATGCTTTCTACCTAAATTTAGGGTTAGAATCATTAGCGGTAAGAATGAAACAACATTGTCAAAATGCATTAGCAGTAGCTAAGTATTTAGAACAAAATGAGAAAGTCGCTTGGGTAAAATATGCAGATTTACCAAGTAGTCCATATCATGAGCTTGCTAAAAAATATTGCCCTAAAGGAACATGTGGGGTTCTTTCATTTGGCTTAAAAGGAGAAAGAGAAAAAGCAGAAATATTTATGGATAGTTTAAAATTAGCCTCTATTGTCACACATGTTGCAGATGCTAAAACATGTTTACTACATCCAGCAAGTCATACTCATCGTCAAATGAGTGATGAACAATTAAAAGCAGCAGGTGTTGCACCAGATCTTATTCGTTTTTCTGTTGGACTAGAAGACATTGAAGATATTCTTGCAGATTTAAAACAAGCCTTTGATAAAATTTAATAAAACAGTCCTTTTTCAATTTGACAATTTTTGCATAGCATAATAAGTATAGTATAGATGAGGTGGTAAAAATGAAAATCGCATTAGGGCAAATTAACATGTATTTTGAAGATAAGAAAACAAATTATGTCATGATTGAAGAGTTTGTTAGTCAAGCTCATGATAATCATGCGGATCTTATTATTTTCCCTGAAATGTCGTGTACCGGATTTAGTATGAATACAGAATTAATTGGTGAGACCAATCATGAAACTGAAAAATTAATGATGGAACTTTCGCGAGATTATCATATTAAAATTATGTTTGGGCAAGTGTTAAAAAACGAAAAAGGATTTTTTAATAATTTTACTGCTGTTAATGGTAGTGAAGTGCTCTTTTCATATAATAAAATTCATCCATTTACTTATGAAGCAAATTATTATCAAAAAGGCAATCAGATTATTTCTAAAAAAATAGATGAGTTCATTTTTTCACCATTTATTTGTTATGATCTAAGATTTCCTGAAATATTTCAAATGGCGTCTAAAAAAAGTCAGATTATTATTGTTATTGCTTCGTGGCCTGAAAGGAGAGATGATCACTGGCTTACTTTACTAAAAGCAAGAGCCATTGAAAATCAATGTTATGTCATAGGGGTTAATCGTGTAGGGTATGATAAGGATAATCAATATATTGGTCATAGTTGTGTCTTTGACAGTAACGGTAAAAGACTGACGCGTTTATCAACTGATGAAGAAAACATATATTTAGAAATTCATTTAGATGATATTGAAAAAGCAAAACAAGGGAATCAGTTTAAAAAAGATCGTAGAGAAGATTTATATCTAAAACTAATGAGTGGTGAATAAAAATTATTAATTTAATAAATAAATAAAATATTTTTAATATCAAATTTTATATTTTTATAAAATATCTAAATAACACAAAAATATTTAGATAATAAAGGAATCGTACTAAAAAAAATTCAATTTAGTATGCATTTTCTATTGACTTATGTCGATATATGTGGGATTATAAGTGCATAAAAATTAGATTGTATACATTTATGCAACTAGAAGGGGAAAAGAGGAGAATATTATGAAAAAATTATTATCGTTAATGCTATGTGCATTAATGGCTCTTACACTAGCTGGATGTGGTGGTTCAGGAAGTGCAGGAAAAACATTTACTTTTGCAAGTGAATTAGATATTAAAAACTTAGATTCATCTGATGCTGATGATGGTATGTCATTTGATGCATTACATGCATGTATCGATGGTTTAATGGGTCTTGATAAAGACGGTAATATCGTTGGTGCTATTGCAAAAGATCACACTGTAAGTGATGACGGATTAGTTCACACTTTCAAATTAAGAAATGCTAAATGGTCTAATGGAGACCCTGTAACAGCAAAAGATTTCGTTTATGCATGGCATAGAATTGTTAAAAACAATGGTAACTATGCTTATATGTTAGGTACTGACGGTGCAGCTATCACTGGTGTTGATGAAATCATGGAAAAAATCGCTAACAAAGAAAAAGTTGCTGATAGCGATTATGATGCAATGGGAGTTAAAGCAGTAGATGACAAAACATTAGAAGTTACTACTACTAGAAAAATTGATTACTTTGAAGAATTAATGACATTCCCATGCTATTATCCAATTAACCAAAAATTCTGTGAAAAAGCTGGAGATCAATATGGTAAGAGTGCTAAAAACATTTTATCAAATGGAGCATTCGTAATGGATTCTTGGTCACCAGGTAGCAAAGCTACTTTCAAAAAGAATGATAAATATTGGAATAAAAAAGCAGTTAAATTAGATACTTTAGTTATGAACTTAGTTCAAGAACCTAAAGTAGGTGCTACTAACTTCAAGAGTGGTAAAAATGATTTCACTACAATCAACTCTGAATTAGTAGATAAATACAAAAAAGATAAAGCTTATACAACATTTGGTGAAGGTTACTTATTCTATTTAAGCTTAAACTTCAAAACAAAAGAATTACAAAACTTAAATGTAAGAACTGCATTATCTTACGCTATTAACAGAGATGACTTTGCTGATAACGTATTAAAAGATGGTTCTAAAGGTGCTACAGGATATGTTCCTAGTGGATTATCAACTAGCCCAGATGGAAAAGACTTCCGTGAAGAAGCTGGAACTTTAGTATCATATGATGCTGCTAAAGCTCAAGAATATTTAGATAAAGGTTTACAAGAATTAGGTGTAAGTAAAATCAAATTAAGATTAACTTATGGTACTGATGAGTCACCAATGGATCAAATGGCTACTTATTTACAAAATGCATTTAGTAAATTAAATGGTCTTGAAATCGAAATGGTTGCTACAACTAAACAAGACAGAATTTACAACAAACAAAAGAATGGTGATTTCGATATTTGTTGTACTCGTTGGGGACCTGACTATGCAGATCCAACTACTTACTTAAACTTATTATTAGACGGTAACGCAAATAACTATGGTAAGTATTCAAATGCTGCTTATGAAGAAAAAATGAATGAAGTTACTGATGCAAGTGATGCTAAAGATCGTTGGCAAAAAATGATTGAAGCTGAAAAAATTGCAATGGATGATTATGCATTTATCCCAGTATTCGAAAAAGGTGCTGCTGCATTAAAGAATCCTAAAGTTAAAAACTTAGTTCAAAAAGCTGTTGGTGTTCCTTATACATTCAACTATGTTGATATCAAATAAGTTATTTAAAAAAGAAAATGATTTGGGTAAACACAATATAGTTTCTATATTGTGTTTATCTTTAATAAGAAAAGGAGGATATTATGAATAAATCAACACTAAAATATATTGGTAAGCGTTTGTTGATTTCATGTGCAACATTACTTGTTATTTCTGTTGTATTATTCCTCATGGTTAGGTTCCTACCAGGATCACCAATTAATAACGAAAAATTGAGTGATGCTCAAAGGGCTATTATTGAGGCAAAATATGGATTGGACAAACCACTCATTGTTCAATATGTCAATTATTTTAAAAATATGTTAACTGGAGATTTTGGGGTTTCAATGAACCTTTATAAAGATATGCCAGTTAGTTCTCTTGTAGGAGATGCAGCTAAAATTTCTTTTGCATATGGTATTTGTGCAGTTATTATTGGTTCTGTAATCGGTATTTTACTTGGTGTGTTTGCTGCATTACATAGAAATACTATCTGGGATACCCTTGCAACTGTTATCTCTGTAATTGGAGTTTCTATCCCTTCATTTGTATTTGCATTATTTATATTGATTTTCTTCGCTGCAGATTTACAGCTTATTCCTACGATGTATGATGAATCACAAGTTGTTTATTCATCAATTATGCCAGTTTTGGCTTTATCAGTAGGTGTTATTGCCAATGTAGCGCGTTTTACAAGAACTGAAATGATTTCAGTATTAAATAGTGAATATATTACTTTAGCCAAAGCTAAAGGGTTAGATGGTAAAACTGTTATTTTCAAACATGCATTACGTAATGCATTAATTCCAGTTATTACAATCTTAGGACCAATCTTAGTCAATTTAATGACTGGTACTATGGTTGTTGAAAAGATTTGTAGTGTACCTGGATTAGGTAAATTATTAATCAATAGTATTCAAGCATCTGATTATAATGTTATTCTTGCATGTTCATTCTTATATGCAGTTATGTACATTTTCATGATGTTAATTATCGATGTTTCTTATGGTATTATTGATCCAAGAATTCGTTTAGGAAAGGATGATTAGTAATGGAAGATATTAAATTTTTAGATGATGACTTTCAATTAGTCGGTGACAAACAAGATATTACTAAAGATGTTGTCTCTCCAGCTAAACCTGCTTGGAAAGATGCCTTAGGACGTTTTTGTAAAAATAAAGGTGCTGTTATTGGATGTGCAGTTATCTTAATTATTACTTTACTTGCTATTTTTGCACCAATGTTTTCTAGCTGGAAATTTGATGCTATTGATACAAGTATGAAAAATATTGGACCATGTGCAAAACATTGGTTTGGTACAGATACATATGGGCGTGATTTATGGGTTCGTATTTGGACTGGTACACGTTATTCATTGTTTATTGCAGTTGTTGCAATTTTTATTGATGTTGTTGTAGGGATTACTTATGGTTTAATTTCTGGTTATTTTGGTGGAATGGTTGACTCTGTTTTACAAAGAATTCAAGAAATTATTAACTCTATTCCTACTTTAGTCGTTTTAACTTTATTATTAATGGTAATGAAATCTTCTTTATTTACAATTATTTTAGCTTTATCATTCACTGAATGGATTGGTATGTCACGTATTACCCGTGCGCAAGTTTTAAAAGTAAAAGAAGATGAATTCGTATTAGCTTCACGTACTTTAGGTGCAAGTGATTTCTTCATTATTTTTAAAGAAATCTTACCAAATATTTATAGTCAAATGATTATCATGGTTATGATGTCAATTCCTAATGCTATTTTCTATGAAGCATATTTATCATTCGTAGGTTTAGGTTTACCTATTCCTCTTGCATCACTTGGAACTTTAATTAATGATGGATTTAACTCATTCTTAGTTTATCCATATATGATGATGATTCCGGTAGTGATTTTCTCATTATTAATGTTAAGTTTTAACTTATTTGGAGATGGATTACGTGATGCTCTTGATCCAACTATGAAGGAGATGTAATCATGGCTGAAAGAGAAAGAATATTAAAAATTAGAAATTTAAATATTTCATTTAAAACAGATAGTGGAACAGTTAATGCAATTCGTGGTGTTAATTTAGACTTATATCGTGGTGAAACAATTGCTATTGTAGGTGAATCTGGATCAGGTAAATCAGTTACAACAAAAGCAATCATGGGTATTATGGCTAATAATGGTACAATTGATAGTGGTTCAATTGAATATACTTGGCATGATGAAAATACTGGTGAAGTGAGAACTGAGGATATTGTTAAATTAAATGAAAAACAAATGCAAAAAGAAATTCGTGGTCGTAAGATTGCGATGGTTTTCCAAGATCCAATGACTTCATTGAATCCAACTATGACTATTGGTAAACAAATTATGGAACCAATGATTTATCATTATGGTAAATCAAAAGAAGAAGCTTATGCAAAATCTTTAGAATTACTAGAATTAGTAGGAATTACTGATGCTGAAAAACGTATGAAAAACTATCCTCATCAATTATCTGGTGGGATGAGACAACGTATTGTTATTGCTATTGCTTTATCATGTGATCCATATGTGTTAATTTGTGATGAGCCTACTACTGCATTAGATGTAACAATTCAAGCAAAAATTCTAGAATTAATTCAAGATATCCAAAAGAAAAAGAATTTATCAGTTATTTACATTACACATGACTTAGGTGTTGTTGCTAAAGTAGCAGACTATGTCAATGTTATGTATGCTGGTAAAATTATTGAAACAGGTACAATTGATGAAATCTTCTACGATCCTCGTCATCCATACACTTGGGGTCTTTTATCAGCAATGCCTGATTTAGATACAAATGATCCTGAATTATATACAATTCCTGGTACACCACCTAACTTAGCAGTACCAGTTAAAGGTGATGCCTTTGCTCCACGTAATCAATATGCATTAAATATTGATTTAAGAGTTGAACCACCTATGTTTGAAGTGCCTGGATCAACTACTCATAAAGTTGCAAGTTGGTTAATGCATCCTAATGCACCAAAAATTGAAATGCCTCATGCACTAAAAAAACGTTTAGAAAAGATGGAAAAAGGAGGCAAATAAGATGGAAGAAAAACAACCTATTCTTGAAGTTAAAAATTTAAAACAATACTTTAAAATAAGTCGTAAGTTTACTGTTAAAGCAGTAGATGGAGTTTCATTTAAAATTATGCCTGGTGAAACTTATGGTTTAGTAGGTGAATCTGGTTCAGGTAAATCTACAACAGGGAGAAGTATTATTCGTTTATATAAACCTACTGATGGACAAATTATCTTTAATGGACAAGATATTTCAGGTAAAATGTCTAAACAAGAAATCAGTATGTTAAGAACTAAAATGCAAATGATTTTCCAAGATCCAATGGCATGTTTAAATCCGAGAAAAAAAGTTATGGATATTGTTGCTGAAGGTTTAGATATTCATCATTCATATAGTTCACAAAAAGAACGTGAACAAAAAGTTTATGATATTTTAGAGTTAGTAGGATTATCTAAAGAACATGCTAATCGTTATCCACACCAATTCTCTGGTGGACAAAGACAACGTATTGGTATTGCGAGAGCATTAATTATGAATCCTGATTTAATTATTGCCGATGAAGCTATTTCGGCTTTAGATGTTTCTATCCAAGCACAAGTAGTTAATCTTATGAAGAAAATTCAAAAAGATTTCAATACTTCATTTTTATTCATTGCTCATGACTTATCAATGGTAAAATATATTTCGGATCATATTGGTGTTTTACATTTAGGACATTTAGTTGAAACAGGAACAACTGAAGAAATCTTCTCTAACCCAATTCATCCATATACTAAATCATTATTAAGTGCTATTCCAGTTCCTAACCCACATGTTGAAAAAACACGTAAGTCATTAACTTATGATCATGACCAAAGCGATGTAGATTATACTGTTGGAACTGAGCATCATGTTGGTGGTACTCACTATGTACTTGCTACTGATGAAGAATTTGAAAAATGGACAAAACAATAAAGAACATGGTCTAACCATGTTTTTTTGTTTTTATTAATGATAAAAAAATATTAAGGTAATAAAAATATATTGACAAATAGTAATGTGTGTGCAACAATAATGTCAACATAAGGTTGTATACAATCTTATACAAAGGGGGGGAAAGGAAATATGAAAAAAGTAATTTCGATAATTTTGTCAATGATTATGGTTTTTACATTAACGGGATGTGGGAAGTCAAGTAGTAATGAAAAAACATTTACTTATGCTAGTGAATTAGATATTAAAAATCTAGATTCATCTGATGCTGATGATGGAATGTCATTTATGGCAATGCATGCATGTATTGATGGTCTTATGTCAGCAGATAAAAATGGGAAAGCGATTTATGCAATAGCAAGGAAACATACGGTAAGCGCAGATGGTTTGACACATACATTCAAACTAAGAGATGCAAAGTGGTCAAATGGGGATGAAGTTACCGCTAATGATTTTGTTTATGCATGGCGTAGAATATTTAAAAATAACGGAAATTATGCTTATATGTTCAGTAGCGATGCAGCATCAATTACCGGTGCTGATGAATTAGTGAAAAAGCAAGAGGATAAGGAAAAAATTACTGATAAGGATTTGAAAACACTTGGTGTTAAAGCTATTGACAAAAAAACTTTAGAAGTAAAAACAACAAGATATATCTCATATTTTGATGAATTGATGGCATTTCCTTGTTATTATCCAATAAATGAAAAATTCTGTAAGGAACAAGGTAGCCAATATGGTAAGAGTCCTAAAAATATTTTATCTAATGGGGCATTCGTTATGAAAACATGGAATCCTGGTAGCAAAGCTGTATATGAGAAAAATAAGGATTATTGGAATGCTAAAAACATTAAATTAGATAAACTTGTCTTTAATTTAGTAGTTGAACCTAAAGTTGCAGCTACAAACTATGACAGCGGAAAAGTTGATTACGCTACTATTAATTCAGAATTAGTTGATAAATATAAAGGTAAAAAAGATTATCGTACTTTTAAAGAAGGTTATTTATTTTACTTATCAATTAATTTTAAAAATCAATACTTAGCTAATAGTAATATTAGAAAAGCTTTATCATATGCAATTAATCGTGAAGATTTTTGTGATAATGTATTAAAAGATGGATCATTTGCTGCTAAAGGATTTATTCCTTCAGGATTAACAACTGATGATAAAGGTAATGATTTTAGAGCTTCATCACCTACATATACTGGTTATGATATGACAAAAGCACAACAGTATTTTGATGCAGGATTAAAAGAATTAGGTGTTAATAATATTACATTAAGTTTAACATATGGAACTGATGAATCTCCAATGGATCAAATGGCAACATATTTACAAAACGCATTTACTAAATTAAATGGATTAAAAATTGATATGGTTGCTACAACAAAGCAAGATCGTATTTATAATAAACAAAAAAATGGTGATTATGATATAGCTTTAACACGTTGGGGACCAGATTACAGTGATCCAACAACTTACCTTAACTTATTATTGGAAAATAATTCAAATAACTACGGTAAATATTCTAGTACAGAATATAATAATAAAATGGATGAAGTTAAAACTTTAACTGACAATACGCAACGTTGGAAAGCAATGCAAGATGCAGAAAAGATTTGTATGGATGATTACGCAGTTATCCCCGTATTTGAAAAAGGAACAGCAACATTATTAAATCCAAAGAAACAAGGAATTATTCAAAGACCTGTTGTTGTTACGACTTTCAATTATATTCAAGTAAAAAAATAAATATTTGAACAATAAACCTCTTTAATAATTTTAATTAAAGAGGTTTATTATTTATACATTGACAAATAATGTAAGAAGACATATATTATGTTAAAAGTCATGTTCATACATTTATTTAATATAAATAGAGAATATAGAGAAAGCGAAGGAGTTATGAGATGAAAAGATTATATAAATCAAGAAGGGAACAAAAAATATGCGGTGTTTGTGGAGGAATAGCTGAATATTTTGATATAGATCCTTCATTGGTAAGACTTGCCTGGATTTTATTTGTATGTGTAGGTGGAAGTGGTATCTTAGCTTACATTATATGTGCCATTGTTATACCTTATGAAGATGAATAGAAATTACTAAAGGAGATAATGTTATGATTGATTTTCAAGATGATAGTCAAAAGATAATGGATTATATTCAAAGACATATTCATGATAATCATCAGTTGTTCAAAACAATTGGTTACTACCTAAAAGATGATCAGGCAGTTAAAGAAGTAAAAAACTATTTTAATCGAAGGTATACAAATAATTGTATGATTTTGATGATTATCATTGATTTATTTATTTTTATAAGTGCAATAGTGTGGATAAAGATGAGTTATTTAACAATCATTATTAAAATACTTTCCCTTATTTTGTTACTATTTATAGGTCATCGTATTCATAAAATATTAAAGAATTTTCTAAAGGAAAGCTGTCAATATCGCTTCCTATATACTTTATTACAAAAGGTACCACGTGAACAATTAGAAAAAATTTATCATCAAGTAAAAAACGGTTAAATTATTTAACCGTTTTTATTTCGTACTTACAATTACATTGGATTGTATTATCTAAATGATAAACAATATGACTTAAAACATAATATCCATGGTTAACATATGTTTCAATAATATATTGATCAATATATATATCAAGTTCACAATAGTCAATAGGAGGAGTTTGACAAATTAAATCAACATCCTCATCACAATCAATAAATACATTCTCTCTATTTGCTAATAAGCAATCTTGATAAGTTAATACATAACCACCAATATTGATAGAATCTCCGTGTTTTAAACAAACATGAATCATAGTTGGTTTTTGATAGTCAAATTGTTGAGTATCAACAATAAATTGATTTTTAATATTTGGATGTACATCAGTATAAATGTGATTATCATGATATTCTATAATTCTTGGCATTGTAAATAAACCACGCCAGTCGCCTTGATCTTTTACAGGCATACGCATCCAACCAACAAAGATTCTATTACCATCTTGATCAAGTGTGGTTTGTGGAGCATATAAATCACGACCATAGTCTAAGAAACGAAGTTCACCTAACTGGCTCATTGTACAATTTTCATGATTGAAATAGCATGTTGTAATTCGAGTATGACTAGGATAACCGTGTGTTTCAGTTCTTTCGGGTGACATAATCAGTAATTGTTGTTGATTAACCGTAAAAATATCAGGACATTCCCACATATCACCTAATTGAACTCCACGATAATTATTTTGATAAGACCAATTTATAGCGTCATCAGAAGTATAGAATAAGAGTTGCCCTTGCCCATGATTGTGCTCGTCAAAATATTTACTTACTATGACCATATAATATTTTCCGTTATAAAACCATACTTTAGGATCACGGGTATGTGTTGGATGACCAATTTCATTTTCTTTAAAGGCTGGAATAATCAGTCTTTTTTGATTAATATTATCAAAATGGATGCCATCTTCACTAATTAGCATACTTTGACTTGCTTCAAAGGCATCATTTAAAGTTTTATGTATATTTTCAGGGTTAGGTTGTAAATATTTAACAGATGTATAATAAATGTACATCTTTCCATCTACTTCAATACTTGAACCTGAAAAACATCCATTGGCATCATAATATTTACTAGGATATAAAGCAATACCTAGATTTTGCCAATGAACAAGATCTTTAGATACAGCATGATACCAATGCATCGTTCCCCATGTACAACCATAAGGGAAATACTGATAAAATAGATGATATTGTCCTTGATAATAAATAAATCCTACAGGATCATTACACCAATTCTTATTTGGTGATAAATGTAATTTTGGGTGCATAGTAATTTCTCCTTTTTTATGGTACTAATAGTGTAATAGCTTGACTGACATTTTCAATGGTGACGGGTAAATGACTACCTTGTTCACCATCAATATCAATAATCACATCTTGATTTAAACAAGATATTTTCATTGAAGAAGTTTGTATATATTCGATAAATGGACTTTTATCATGTTTACCAAAAGAATAATCTTTAAACAAAGCAATGAGATCAGTAATACTGCAACGCTTAACAACCATTAAATCCAATTTGCCATCACAAATATCAGCATATGGAATCAATCCATCAAAGCCACCGACACGATTGGTATTTGTAATAGCAAACATATAAGCCTCTAGATGAAGTGTTTGATGATTAGCTTCAATTTCTAATTCTAAGTTTGTTTTTAATTGACTATGTAAATTTAATAGACCATTAACATAATAAGCTAATGGACCGAATTTCTTTTTATCCTCTTTGCTTACAGTAAAAGAGATATCACTAAACATACCTCCAGCAGCTACATTAATAAAATATTGATTATTTATTTTACCAACATCACTTTTTATTGTTTTAAAATTTTTAATCATCGAAATAATGGCATCAACTTCAGTTGGCAAATTTAAGTAATTAGCAAAGTCATTGACAGTACCGGCAGCCATCAAACATAAAGGTATATGTTTGTGACTATCTACCATCCCACTGATAACTTCATTTAAAGTGCCATCTCCACCAACACTGATGAAAAAGTCATAATCTTTTTCATCAGTATCTTTTGCTTTATAGTACGCATCATTTTTCTTTTGGGTATAAAAAACGTCAACATGATTGACAATTCCTTGAAGAACTAATTTACCAATGAGTTGGTCTAATTTATTTTGTAAAATATTTTGACCTGATGATGGATTAATAATAAATAAACATTTTTTCATACTTATTCCCTTACGAGTTCAATTAATAATTGAACTCCCTTTTTCATACTTGTTAGTGAAACATATTCAAATGGACCATGGAAATTGCCACCACCAGTACCAATATTTGGACATGGTAAGTTTTTATATGTTAACAAGGCACCATCTGTTCCACCACGAATAGGTTGAGCCTGTGCTTCAATACCACATTTTTCCATGGCATTTTTTAAACGTTCGATAATTTTAGGATGTTGTAAAACAATATCTGCCATATTAAGATATGATTCTGTAAATTGAACATCAATACAATGATAACCGTACTGTTCATTTAAGAAATCTTTAGCACGATTAAATTGCTTGATTTGTTGATCTAATATCTTTTTATCATGATTTCTTATTATATAATCCATTTGACAATATTCACATTGACCTTCTATATGATGCAAATGATTAAACCCTTCATATTTTTCAGTATATTCAGGACGCATAAACTCGGATAAAAGTTGATCAAATTTGATAGCAACTCGACTCGCATTGATCATTTTCCCCTTAGCACTACCAGGATGAATAGATTTTCCTTTAATTTTGACTTGAGCACTGTAGGCATTAAAATTTTCGTAATTATAAACATCAATTTCATCACCATCTATAGTGTAAGCATATTGACTATGGAAACGATCAACATCAAAATGATCACTTCCTCGCCCTATTTCCTCATCAGGAGTAAAAGCAATTTGAATATCATTATGCTTAATTTCAGGATGGTTTGACAAATATTGCGCCATGGACATGATGATAGCAATACCAGCTTTATCATCTGCACCTAATAAAGTCGTCCCATCGGTTGTGATTAAATCATGACCTACTAGTTTCTTTAATTTTGGAAACTCTTGAGGATTTAAAGATAATTCTTGATTAAGTTTAATTGCATTTCCATCATAATTTCTTATAATCTGTGGTTTGATATTTTCACCAGATGCATCAGGACTGGTATCCATATGGGCAATAAAGCCAATAATATCTTGTTTACCACCATTTCCTTTGATTGTTCCATAGATAACACCTTCTTTTGATAATTCAACATTGCTGATGTTCAATTCTTTCATTTCCTTAACGAGTTCTCTAGCAAAAACAAGTTGATTTGAAGTAGAAGGTACAGTAGATGAATGTTCATCGCACTGAGTATTATAACTGATATATTTTAAAAATCTCTCTTCGATATTCATTTTATAACCTCCATTTCACTAATCATTATTATAACAATTTTTATAAGTGAATAAAATATTAGAACTTTACTTCCAATAAAAAATTAGGTATGATGAAGCAATGAGGTGTAACTATGAAAAAATACTATGCTGTAAAAAAAGGAAAGAAAACAGGAATATTTGAAACTTGGAATGAGTGTAAGGAACAAGTATCTGGTTTTTCAGGTGCCGAATATAAATCATTTGCCTCGTTACAAGAAGCCAAAGATTTTTTAAAAGTAAAAAAAGAAAATTTAAGTGAAGTCGATTTGCTTGCCTATGTTGATGGAAGTTATAACATTAAAACTAAAGAATATGGTTATGGTTGTGTTATTATTGAAGGACAACAAGTTATTCAACAGCTTTATGGTAAAGGACACCTTGAAGAATATATTTCAATGAGAAATGTCTCAGGAGAAATATTAGGATGTCAAAAAGCAATAGAGTATGCCATAAAACATAATTACCATCATATTTGCATCTATTATGATTATGAAGGAATAGAAAAATGGGCAAAAGGATTATGGAAAGCCAATAAACCAGGAACAATCAACTATGTAAAAAAAATACAAGAATATCAAAAACAAATAGATATTTCTTTTATAAAAGTCTTAGCTCATAGTGGAGATACTTATAATGAAATAGCTGATAGCTTAGCTAAAAAGGCGGTAGGAATAAAATGAAAATTCCCAAATCAAAAGTTAAAAAATTATCAAAAACTTTTTTAGGAGCACTTATTATACTATGTGCGCTTGGTTATAATTTGTATCGTGAAAGTCAAACAGAATCATCAAAACGTTTTGAAGTAACTTTAAATCGTTGTGTAGATGGTGATACTGCTTGGTTTAATATAGATGGAAAAAAAACCAAAGTGCGCTTTTTATACATTGATACCCCTGAATCAACCAAAACAATAGAACCCTATGGTAAAGAGGCAAGTCGTTATGTAAAGACACAATTAGAAAATGCGCAAACCATTGAATTAGAGTACAATCCTGAAGGCAATCAAAAAGATAAGTATAATCGAACTTTGGCATGGGTATTTATAGATCATGTTTTATTACAAGAAAAAATAGCCAGTCAAGGCTATTGCAAAAAGTTTTATGATTATGGATGTAACTATACATACAAATCAGTTATTATCAAAGCCGACCAAGAAGCTAAAAGAAAAGGTATAGGCTTATATAGTTAATAAAAGCGTAACTATGAAGTTACGCTTGTTTTTTATTCTTTTTATTAATAATAAATATAATGATAATTGTTATAACGATAACGATTGGACAAATCCAGATAAAATTGCTTTTAATATATTGTGCATCTCCTGACCACCAAGAGAACCATTCACCACATTTTTTAATTAAAATAGCGATAGCATAAGAAAAAGTTCCACATCCAACTAAACCAATAATGACTTGAATCCATTTCTTTAAGACTTCTTTAAATAAAATAACTGTAGCTAAGCATACTAAAGCAATAAACATATTAATAACGAAATGCATTTCGATTCCTCCTTATATACCTAATAAAAATATCATAAAATAAGGGTAAATGCAATATTGTCGTGCGCTAAATTCCTATTTATGATAAGATAAAAGTAATTGGGGGTATATTTATGAAATTACTAACAATCTGCATACCGTGTCATAATTCACTAACAACAATGCATAAAAGTATAAGTTCTTGTTTACTAATGAAAGAAGAACTTGAAGTGATTATTGTTGATGAAAATTCAACTGATGAAACTTATATGATAGCTAAAGAATATGAAAAAGAATATCCAGATACGATAAAAGTGATTAAAATTGGTGATTATGATTCTGCCATAGAAGCAGCAATAGATCACAGTGAGGGACTTTATTTCAAAGTATTACAATGTCAAGATTATTTTGATCAACCTTCTTTAGTGAGTGTTATCGAGACATTAAGAGATATTATACGTATACAAGCTAATCTTGATTTGTTACTTACTAATTATAAAGTAGCTATTCCAGAAGAAAAAGAATATCTATATTCTTATGCAAAAACATTACCAACGGAAACGTTATTTGGATGGCATTCTTTAAAAAAAATATCACAGTGGACTTTGTTTAATAATGCGGCATTGACTTTTAAAACAAGTATTTTAAAACAAATTCAACATCAAGTTAAACAAATGGGTAATTATTTTGAATTATGGTCATATTTAGCTTTAACTCATGTTAAATCAATGTATTATTTAAACATTCCTTTCTATTGTTTTGGTAAAAAACCATATCAATATGATCAATATGATAGTCAATATATATCTGATTTATTAATGACTTTATTTACAAGTATTGATGTTTATGCTTTAAAGAGTAGAAAACAAAGACATTATTTTATTCATTATCTATCTGTTGTCTTTATTATTGCGATGGTTTGGTTTGTTAATGAAAATCAAGAAGCAAGCAAAATTAAATTATGGAAAGAAATGGCTTTACATGATCCTAAGTTATTTAAAGCTATTTATCATCAACTACCAGGAAGACGCATAGGTCTTGATAATAAATTAGGAAATACGATTTTGATGAAGAATTATGATTTGTTAAAAAGTAAATTTCATATGTGATTGTATACACACAAAATAGAATATGTAATATTTTTGTAAAAATCATAAATAAGTTAGTTAATTTTAAAAAAATAAACAAAATTATTGACAATGTTTATTATTCTTATATAATGATAGACATAAATCAATAGATTTATAAGGGGAAGGGGTCAAACCTATCAAGTTTAGAAAAGAACTCATGGGGGATGAGTTCTTTTCTTATATTCTAATAGCCTAAACTTATAAAAATGTAAACATAAAATAAAAATGAGCATATAACTTGAAATATATATGTCATTTTGTATAGAATACACACAAGGAGTGGGAATGTGAAAGAAAAAGGATTAATCAAAAAGGTGCTAGAAACAGATCCGGCTGCGAGAAATTGGTTTAATGTAGTAATTAACTATCCAGGTGTACATGCGATGTTTTTTTATCGTATTAATCATTTTTTATGGACAACATGTCATCTTAAGTTGATTGCTCGTTTTTTAAGTCAGTTAGCACGCTTTATTACAGGTATTGAAATTCACCCTGGAGCTACGATTGGTCGACGTTTTTTTATAGACCATGGTATGGGTGTTGTTATTGGTGAAACAACGATTATTGGTGATGATTGTGTTTTATATCAAGGGGTGACTCTTGGTGGTGTTGGTACTGGTGAACATAAGGTAAAGCGTCATCCGACATTATTAAATAATGTAATGATTTCAGCTGGAGCAAAAGTGATTGGTGATGTGACGATTGGTAATAATAGTATTGTAGGAGCACAAACAGTCGTTTTGTCAGATGTTCCTGATAATTGTACGGTTGTTGGTGTACCAGCATATATTGTTAAAGAGAATGGTCAAAGAATTAACAAAAAATTATAAGCAATGGTTGTGGTTAATACCATTCATTGCTTTTCTTTTAGATTTTTTTTGCATTACTTATCGTCTTAGCACAGGAATTGATCAAGAAGTCTATCAATTTTTGCATACTATTCAAAACCCAGTACTTACGCAAATTTTTAAAATGATTACTTTTTTAGGAAGTTCTTATTGTTTAATAGGACTGGGAATTGTTGTAGCAATCATCCAATATAAAAAAGGAATTCTCTATGGAATCCATTTAGGATTAGTTCATATCATTAATAATATGATTAAAGCCTTCATTAAAAGACCACGACCAAATCCAATTTATCATTTGGTTAAAGAAACAAATTATAGTTTTCCCAGTGGTCATGCTATGGCTTCAACGATTGCTTATTGTATGTTAGATGACTATCTTCAACAAACATCTTTACCTTATAAAAATATAATCCATATTGTGATGTATTCTCTTATATTTCTTATTTGTTTAAGTCGTGTATATTTAGGAGTTCATTACTTTTCTGATGTATTAGGTGGATTTTTATTTTCTTTAAGTTATTATTTATTTATCAAATATCATTATTTATTAAATCCTAAGCATAATGCTTAGGATTTAATTTTGATTAAGAATGGAGCTATGATATAATAATAAAACAAGGAGAATCAGTTATGAATAAAAAAGAAATGTTAAGAAAATATAGTTATTTGTTCATTGTCTTATGTTTAGTTGCTATATTTTATAAAGTTTTTGATGTTACTATTTTTGGATATATATTAAATGCATTTTTACCTTTGATTATCGGAGCAGTATTGGCTTATTTTTTACAACCATTAGTTTTAGGATTAGAAAACAGATTAGATAAATCAAATAATAAATGGTTATTAAAACACAGTCATAATTTAAGTTCAGTATTAGTATTTTTATTATTTATTCTTATTATTGCTTTATTTTTGGTGTTTTTAATACCAACAGTTGTAAATTATGGAATTCATTTAGCGAAGAATATTACTTCTTATGTAGACGAATTTGAAGCATCTATGTTGACAACATTTGGTCATGGTCAGATTTATAATCTTGTAATTAAAGGCGAAAGAATGATTATTCATTATTTTGATTCACCATCATTTGTTGAAGCAGGTGCTCTATTAAAAACAATTTCTAAAACCGGAAGTACAATGATGACAATTTTGATTGGTCTTATTTTCTGCCCTTATGTTTTAATTGAAGCCAAAAAATTAGTTAGTATTTTTGATCGTTTTATGCTTCTATTTATTGAACCAGAAAATCTTAATTTAATTCATGAATATGCTTATCGTTCACATCGTATTTTTGGTTCATTTATTTATGGGAAATTTATAGATTCTATTATTATTGGTTTAATAGCGTTAGTAGGTTTTGGATTATTAGGGTTAAAGTTTTTCCCATTACTTGCTTTTATCGTTTTTATTACCAATATGATTCCTTATTTTGGACCTTTTATTGGAGGGATACCGGTTGTTTTTATTGCATTACTTACAAATGGTTTAGCATCGGGTATTTATAGTGCTATTTTCATTTTTGCTTTACAACAATTTGATGGTTTAATTTTGGGACCAGCTATTTTAGGAGATACGGTTGGTATTTCACCATTCTGGATTATTTGTTCTATTACAGTATTTGGCAATATGTTTGGTTTTATCGGTATGTTTTTAGGGGTCCCACTTATTTGTGTGATTAGAATGTTATTTAGAGATTTTATAGATTATTCTAAAAATAAAAAAAGAAGCGAAGTATCATAAGTATATTTTAAACATATTTATTTAATAGTGTTATAATGAAACAAAGGGGGTATTTTATGAATAAAGTCATAATAAGTGATGATGTTAAGTATATTGGAGTGGATGATACAACACTGGATCTTTTTGAAAGTCAATATGTAGTTCCTCATGGTGTTAGTTACAATTCTTATCTTATTTTAGATGATAAGATTGCAGTAATGGACACGGTTGATGCAAGAAAAACAAAGGAATGGTTTGCTAACTTGGAGCATGAATTAAAAGACAGAACACCTGATTATTTAGTAGTTTCTCATTTAGAACCTGACCATTCGGCTAATATTCAACTATTTGTTGAAAAGTATCCTCAAGTTAAATTAGTTTTAAGTGCGAAAGCAAAAGCTATGTTGCTACAATTTTTTGATATTGAAGACATCGATCAAAGATGTTTGGTTGTAAAAGAAGGACAAGTTTTAGATTTAGGTAAACATCATTTAAAATTTATTATGGCACCGATGGTTCATTGGCCAGAAGTGATGGTAGAATATGAAACAGAAGAAAAAATACTATTTTCAGCAGATGGTTTTGGTAAATTTGGTGCTTTATTATATGAAGAAGACTGGGCTTGTGAAGCAAGACGTTATTATTTTAATATTGTAGGAAAATATGGCGGACCGGTTCAAACTTTATTGAAGAAAGCAAGTGCTTTAGATATTCAAATGATTTGCCCATTGCATGGTCCTATCCTTAAAGATAATTTAAGTTATTACATTGATAAATATCAAATTTGGAGTCGTTATGAAAGTGAAGATGAAGGTGTATTTGTGGCTTGTGCTTCTATTCACGGTAATACAAAAGATGTGGCTTTAAAAGTAGTTGAGATGTTGAAAGCAAAAGGAATTAAAGTTGCTTTTGCAGATTTAACAAGAGATGATATGGCTGAAGCGATAGAAGATGCTTTTAGATATTCAAAAATGATTTTAGCAGCAGCTACATACGATGGTGGCATTTTTAGTCCAATGGAAGATTTCTTACACCGTTTACAACATAAAGGATATCAAAATAAAACAGTTGGTTTAATTGAAAATGGGTCTTGGGCACCACTCGCTAATAAGGTAATGAAAGATTTACTTGAATCAATGAAAAATATCAATATTTGCCAAAATACTGTAACAATTAAATCTACATATAAAAATGAAAATCTTGAAGCAATTAATCAATTACTTGATGAAATCAACGAATAAGGTCGCAATACGCGACTTTATTTGTTATTTCGGTTAAATAAATGATTGCATTTATCTTTATATATCGTTAAGATATAAGAGATGTTTCCGTAGCTCAGCTGGATAGAGCAACCGCCTCCTAAGCGGTAGGTCGGGTGTTCGAATCACCTCGGGAACGCCAGATAATAATACTGAAGGTTAACTTATGCCTTCAGTTGTTTTTTATTTTAGAGTATGTTAATTTGTAATAAATGATGTAGAAGTTAAGGAGTAATAAAATGAATGATATAGTTCAAACAATTAAACAGGAAAAACAAGTATACATATCTACAATATTGATGATGGCTTTATTCACTTTTTTATTTTTAGGAATAGAATACTTATTTGTTGATATGATTTCTTTATCAACATCAAGTAAACATTCAGTATGGGCACAAAATTGTATGCTTGGAATGAGTAGTTTAGGATTTTTATTATTTCCGATATATAATCGAATTTTTAAACAAAAACATGAAAAGATCAAAATTATATTTTTTCTTTAATAACTATTATTTGTATCTTTGTTATTTACAATCATTTATCATATCAAATTACATTTATAGCAGGGCTTATTTTATTTTTAACTCTTGGCTTTTTAGGAAGTGTTACCTTTTATAAAGCAGCAAATATTCTTCAAAATAGTCAGTATTTAGCACGATTTGTTGGTGTTTCTTATATGATAGGAATTATATTTCAGTTTTTAAATAATAATTTAGTATCTTCTAGGATTGTAGAGGTATGTATTTTATCAATCGTGATGTTCATTTTTATGATCATATTAAACAATCAAAAAACTCAAGCTTTTAATCAATACAATGAAAAGCATGATTCGAATATTAGAAGTGTTATGATTTCTTTAATATTATTGATTATTTTAATGTCGTGTGTTTTCAGCACGCTTGATAATGCTGTTACTTTAGTGCATGCTTCAGGTGTGGTAGATATTGGTCAATTACCAAGAATTTTACTAGCATTAAGTGGCTTGATTGCAGGCATCATTTTTGATTTTCAAAACCGAAAGTTCATGTGTCCCGTTATGTATTGTATGATGTTACTTTCTACCTTATGTATTATTGTTCTTAAGTTTTCTGAACCATTTTTAATAGGACTCATTATTTTCTATATGACAGCCGGATTTTTTGTTGTTTTCTTTACAACCAGTTTTATGGAATTGTCATATTATACGTATTATCCTGATCTATGGGCAGGGTTGGGACGTGCGCTTAATAACATGACAGCAGCTTTATTTACAACTTACTCATTAAAAATTGTTTCTTTACATACTGATATAAAAATGACTATTTATATTGTTTTATTGTATGTGCTAATAAGCATGATTACATTTGTATATATCTATCAAAGGAATAAGATGACAGAAAGAATAACATCAGTAAACAAAGAACGAAGTAAAGAAGAAAGGCTAGCATTAATTCAAAATGAATTTTCTTTTACACCTAGAGAAACAGAAGTATTTGATTGTTTAGTTTCTTGTGAAGACAGCATTCAAATGATTGCTGATCATTTATATATTTCAAAGCGTACTTTAGAAAGATATATTTCATCAATCTATAAAAAAACAGGTGTTAAATCAAGAATTGGTTTAATCAATATCTATAATCAAAAAACATAATTGTCTTCTTTTTAGAAGACTTTTTTAATAAAATGACATTTGGCGGACATCCCTTATACCTTTATAATTTAAACTTTTTTATAATAATTTTAAGAACAGGGAAGGAGAATATAAAAAATGAAGAACAAAAAAAATAAAAGATGTAGAGTGATGGGGTGGATATTATCATTATGTATGATATTTACAATGTTACCTGTTTCTGTTTTTGCTGAAAATGATTATCCAGATGATATTGAAATCGATGCTACATTCGATGGCTTTGCTATGGACATATTTTTAAATGATCAGCGAGTTCAAGGTGGACCAGCACCACATATTCAAGGCACAGCAAAAGGATATGCTTCAGGACAAATTCATAACGTAATCAAAATTCAATTAGATTTTGGTGCAGGTAATATTGGAAGCGTGACAATCAATGGTCAAAATATGACCATAAATGAAGATGTTCGAGATGAGGTGTCATTTGAAGTTGATCCTGCAAGTAACTACACTATCGTTGTAACAAAAAGACAAGATGAAACACATATACCTAGAACATTAATATGGGATAGTAATAAAACAAATAATCCTGATTTACATGATGATGAATTATTAAAAAATGGGAGTATTGAAATTATTGATATCAAAGATGAAAATGGAAGTTCAGTAGGATTAAATGATGTAAAACAAGACTTAAATAAGAATAACGGTTGGGCAAGTATTATTCCCGGATCAAAAGTAATTTTAAAATTGAAACCTGATTACGGGTATCAACTAACAACCATTAAAATCAATGATCAAGAATTGATAGCTAGTCAAGAACAATCTATATTTACTTATACAATGCCTGATACGAATGTTCATATTAGCGGTATCTTTACAAAAGTAGACGATCAGGTTAAAACGCTATCGAATGAAGTAAAAAGTGGTACAATACAAATTGATAATTCAGAGATTGATACCGGTTCAGTTGTCTTATCAGTTAATGATACATCATTATCTGATAATCAAAAATCAAATTTTCAAAAGTCAATTTCAGGCTATCAAATTTCATCATATTTAGATATCAATTTAAATCAAGTCATTTATAAAGGTACCAAGGATGAAGTTTGGCAAAATGAATTGAAGAATTTACAAAAGAATGCAACTATTTCACTTCAATTACAAAACAATATTAATGGTAATGAAATGATAGTGGTACACGAAAAGCATGATGGCAGCTATGAAACAATTCCAACAACATATAATCCTTATGACCACAGTATTACTTTTGAAACATCAAGCTTTTCAAATTATGCTCTTGCTAGTAAAATAACAACTACTAATCAAAATTCAAACAATATAACGAATCATTCGATTGACACAAAAAAGAAAGCAGTCAAAACAGGAGATACTATGAATAATGTTTATACATGGTTTGTTGTTCTGATCATATCAAGCATCGTATTGACAATGATTGTTTTATATAGGTTAAAAATAGATTATGAAAAATAGTAACGATATTATCGTTACTATTTTTTCTTGAAATTGATATGAAAAGGTATAAAATATAGTTTGTATTCAAACTATATAGGAGGGCGCTATGTTAGAAAATCAATTTCATTATCAATTATTAAAATGTTTTAATCAGCAAAAAAGACTCATCAACCAAGAAACCATAAAAATAAATGTCTTACCAGGACAAAGTAAAGTTTTGCAATGTCTATATGAGTATGGTCCATTAACACCTAAAGAAATAGGAATAAACTGTATTATTGATAAGTCAACGACGACAACTTTATTAAATAAGATGCAAAAAATGAATTATATTGAAAAGAAAAGTTTAAATCATGATAAGCGCTCTATTCAAATATATCTTACTGATTTAGGTAAAGAGAAAGCTAAACAAGTTAATCAAATTTGTAAAGAAAAAAACCAACTTATTTTGAAAAATCTCTCTTTAAAAAAACAACAAGAATTGTTAAATTTATTTAAAGAAATTAATCAATCATTAGAAAGAAGTGATGATGATGGAAACAAAAAATAACTTTGCTGTAGGGAGTATTCCTCATCATATTATGTCCATAGCTGGACCGATGATTGTTGCGCAATTGATTAATGTTCTTTATAACATTATTGATCGTATTTATATAGGGCGAATTCCTCATGTAGCCACGCTTGCTATGGGAGGACTTGGTATTTGTTTACCGATTATTTCAATAGTGATGGCATTTGCTAATTTATTTGGTATGGGTGGTTCGCCTTTGTGTTCGATTGCTAGAGGACAAGGGAAAAATGATGAGGCAGAAGAAATTATGGGAAATTCTTTTGCGTTACTTGTTATTTTTGGCATTTTACTTACGCTTATTGGTTTTGTTTTTAGAAAAGATATTCTATGGGCCTTTGGTGCCAGTCAACATACTATAAGTTATGCTTTAGATTATTTAACGATTTATTTAATAGGAACAGTTTTTGTTTTAATTGGATTAGGAATGAATAGTTTTATTAATGCTCAGGGGTTTGCTAAAACTGGAATGATGACAGTATTAATAGGAGCTATTTTAAATATAATTTTGGATCCTCTTTTTATCTTTGTTTTCAATATGAATGTAAAAGGGGCAGCATTAGCTACTGTTATTTCTCAGTTTATTTCTGCTTTATGGACTTTGCAGTTTTTAACGGGAAAGAAAACAATTCTTAAATTAAAAAAGAAATATTTTAAACTTAACTTTAAATATGTTAAACGTATTTTTTCACTTGGAACAGCAGGTTTTATGATGGGAATGACGAATTCAATTGTTACTATTGTATGTAATTCAACATTACAAAGTTATGGCGGTGATTTATATGTAGCAATTATGACTATCATTAACTCTATTCGTGAAATAGCGCAATTACCTGGTCAAGGAATGGCTAATGCCTGTCAACCTGTATTAGGTTATAATTATGGAGCAAAAGAGTATAAACGTGTCTTATATGGTATTCAATTTGTTACGATTGTTGCTTTTTTAATGATGTTATTTATCTGGCTTATTATTACTTTATTTCCAGAAATCTTTATTCATATTTTTACCCATAATCAAAAAATGCTGACTTATGGAACGACTGCTTTACATTTATATTTCTTTGGTTTTTTTATGATGGCTTTTCAAATGGTTGGTCAAGCCACGGCGGTCGGTCTTGGAAAATCAAAACAGGCTATTTTCTTTTCAATTTTTAGAAAAGTCATTATCGTTGCTCCTTTAACTATTATTTTGCCCAAATTTATTGGTATTAATGGTGTCTTTATTGCCGAAGCAGTAAGCAATTTTATAGGTGGTGGAGCTTGTTACATCACAATGTGGTTTACAATAGGCAGAAAACTAAAAACCAAAATAGCATAGAAAAGAGATAAAAAAATGAAAAAACTATATTTAATTGGTGGCACAATGGGAGTGGGTAAAACAACAATTTGTCAAGAACTGAAGAAAAACTTGGATTGCAGTGTCTTTTTAGATGGTGATTGGTGTTGGAATAGTCATCCCTTTTGTGTGACTAATGAAACAAAAAACATGGTGTTAGATAATATTTGTTATGTACTTAATAATTTTATTCATTGTAGTGTCTATGAAAATATTATTTTTTGTTGGGTTATGCATCAACAAAGTATTATTGATGATATCATAAAGCGTTTAGATTTAAAAGAATGTCAAATTATACCTATATCATTGGTTTGTGATGAAAGCACACTTAAACAAAGGTTATTAAAAGATATTCAAGAAGGTAAAAGAGAAGAAAGTATTCTTTTACGTAGTGTAGAAAGAATACCTTTATATAATCAATTAAATACCATAAAAATAGATACAACAAAAAAAACAATCAATGAAATCATTGATGAAATTATAGAATCAGGATTATCCTGATTCTTTTTGTATACAATCCGTTACATAAAATGTAACACGTTACAAGAAGTGACTAAACAATGTAGGAATAAATAAGGATGTGATAATGTAGAGGAAGAAATAAGTAGAGGGGAGAAAGAAATTGAAGAAAAAGAAAACAATAAGTAAATATGCAGCGTGTTTTCTAGCACTTAATATGGCAGCAGAGCCAATTACTGGGTTATCTATGTTTAGACCTAGTGCAATCATGGCTCAACAACAAGATGTTATTACTGAAAGTAACGATCCTTATTTAGTGTCATCAAATAAAGAAGTGACAGTCAGTTCAGTTCGTGGTGATGCAACAGGTGATTTAGCGACAGATGGAAGTGATGATACGCGTTGGGAAAGTGATTGGCGTGGAGACAAAGCAGAATGGATTAAAATTGATTTAAAGAAAGAAACAAAAATCACTAAAATTCATTTGAATTGGGAAGGTGCCTGTGCCAGTGAATATCAAATCCAAATATCAGATGATGATGATTCTTGGACAAATATAAAAGAAGTAACTGATGGTAAAGCTGGAAAAATTGATTTTGATTTTGATCAAGTTACAGCGCGTTTTGTAAGAATTTATGCTTCAAAAAGAGCAATGATAGCTTATGGTGTTTCATTATTTGAATTCCAAGTTTATGGTTTTAATGGCTTATATAAAGTCAATTTAGCACAAAATAAACCAGTTCAAGCTTCATCATTATTAGATGAATGGTGGATGAAAGATGAAAACGGAAATATCAAACCGGGGGAAACACCAGACGCTAAAAATGCGGTTGATGGGAATATGTCATCTAGATGGCGTTCAGGAAATGATAGTTCTTATTTTAAAGAAAATACACCTCAATGGATCTCAGTAGATTTACAAGGATTATATAAAATCGGGCAAGTTAACATTACTTATGATGGTGAAGCAGCCGCAACAATTTATGATCTTCAAGTATCTAATGATGGTCAAAATTGGCAAACAGTATATCGTCAATTAAGAGGTAACAATAAAAAACAAAAGATAAGATTAACTGCTACAGGACGTTATGTTCGTGTTTTATGTAGAAGCAAATTTAGAGATGCTTATATTGCGATTAAAGAATTAGAAATCTTTAGACAAATGGAAGATGAAAAAGATGTGACACATACTATTCCAGATCTTCCTAAAAAAGAAGTTGTTTCAGTTAAAAATTCAAAAGCAACTTATAATTCAAATGATATCTACTTTGCTAATCAAGCAAGATATCCAGAATATATTGAAGATAATTTAAAGAATAAACCATTAGCTTCTAATGACTGGTGGCAATCATTAGTCATTAATGAAACAGGTAATGCTTTATCTTTATTACCTTTAAAAGTTAAATATGAACCAACTAAAGGTTTAGGATTATTAACATATAGTAAATCTAAATGGAATAAAGCAGATGATTATACACAAGGTGCAGTTACTGCCTCTAAATCAGAATCAACAATGGCATTCTATGTAGAACCTAGTGATTTTGATGATAGTCAAGCTTACAACAAAGTAAGTGGTTATGGTGATTATCATGTTAGTGTAAATTACTATGATGCTAATGGTTTATCAATGTCTAATACTTTTGTTAAGGGTTCACCATATACATACTTTGATTTTCATGATAAAAAGACAATCTCTTTAAATATTAATGATGATGAACAAGCTGGTGTAACAGCAATATTCTTCGATGAAAAAGGAGATATTTTAACAGAAGAAGGGAAAATAACAACAGACCACATTGGTATTAAAACTGTAACTGGAGATAAAACAAACTATTATGATGTCAATGTTCCAGCTGATACTCAATTTGAAAAGACAGATACAGGATTAAAGATTACAATTAAAGATGATGATTCTTATATGTCAATTGGAACAATGACAGATGCAAGTCAATTGAATCAATTCTACTTACATGGTTATGCCTTTGTAACAGATACTAATGTTGCATATGATTTTGATGAATCTACATCTAAGATTACATCAAGCTATAATTTAACAACAAAAGTTAAACGTGATGGATTTACTGATCAATCTTATCAATGTATGTTCCCTCATCAATGGGATAAATATGCAAGTGATCAAGACTTAACAAAGTTAAATATCATTTATGATTCACCTCGTGGAAATCTTAAATTATATGATGGAAATTCATTTAAAATGCAAGATACTTTCTATGGAATGGTACCTGAATTTACAGCACCAACAAATGGAGAATATGATGAAAATGAATTATTATCTTATTTAGATAACTTAGATCAAGGAACTCAAGGAAACTTAGTTGGATCTGATGCTTATTGGCAAGGGAAATCACTACATCCTTTAGGAATGGGTGTTCTTGTTGCTGATCAAGTGGGTAATACAGAATATCGTGATAAGTTCTTAGGTAAAATGAAAACAATCTTAACTGATTGGTTAACATATAGTGGTGAAGGTGATCAGGCATTCTTCTTCTATGATAAAAACTGGGGAACTTTATATTATAAAGATAGTGAATTTGGGGCTAATAGAGACATTTCTGACCACCACTTTACTTATGGATATTTTGTCTTTGCATGTTCAGTACTAGCAACATATGATGATGAGTTCTATCAAGATTATAAAGAAATGATTGATTTAATTGTTCGTGATTATGCAAGTCCTGATAAAAATGATAATATGTTCTGTCGTTATCGTAGTTTCGATCCTTATGAGGGTCATTCATGGGCTGGTGGATATGCTGATAATGATGATGGAAATAACCAAGAAGCAGGAAGTGAATCATTATTTGGTTGGGTAGGTGCTTATTTATGGGCAACTAAACGTGAAGATAAAAAGATGAGAGACTCGGCTATCTTTGGATTTACAACAGAATTAAATGCTGTAGAACATTATTGGTTTAATTATTATGGTAAATCAAATGATGGTTTAGATCATAGTGGTTGGCCTGAAGATTGGCCAAGTAAGATTATTGGACAAACTTATGGAAGTAGTTATTTCTATGGTACTTTCTTTGGTGGATATCCAACTTATATTTATGGTATTCACTGGTGTCCAGTAGGAGAATATATTAGTTACTATGGTGTAGATAAAAAGGCGGCTGCTAATATTTATCAAGGTGTTATTGATGATACAAATGGACAAAAAGCAGCGCATCCTGAAGTAACTGATTATCCAGATACGCTTAACTCTTGGCAACATATCTTCTTACCATTTTTATCATTAAGCGACAGTGATCGTGCAATGCAAGAATTAAATCATGATACACAATCACAAGCAGAAGGATTTAATACATACTGGTTCTTAAATAATATGAAAGATTTAGGACAAAGAACGACTGATATCTGTGCTACTGGTGGTGTTTCTTCATCAGTGTATGTCAAGGAAGTTGATGGTAAAAAACAATACCAAGCTATGGTATGGAATCCTACAGATCATGATATTGAAGTTACATTTAAAAACAGTGAAAACAAAGTAGTAGGAAATGCAACAATAGCTGCACAATCATTATTGCGTTTAGATCCTACTCAAAAAGATGCTGTACAAACACAAAAACCTACTTTCTCTGTTGAAAGTGATACATATGATGATACTCAATATGTCAAGATTTCATCTGAAACTAAAGGTGCAACAATTCACTATACAACTGATGGAAGTACGCCAACAACAAATTCTCCTGTATATAAAGGAAGAATTGCTGTAAGTGAATCAACAACAATAAAAGCAATTGCAGTTAAAGATGATTATATTAACTCATCAATGAATTCTGTAAAAATCAATATTGATACAAATTGTATTACTACAGGTATTAATCTTGCTACTAATAAACCAGTTGTTGCTTCTAGTGAAAATGGTAATGTAGCAAGTAACGCTACTGATCATAATGCTAAAACGAGATGGGAAGCAGCCCAAAAAGATGATCAATGGATTTATGTAGATTTACAACAAGAATATGATATTAATAAAGTTAAATTAAGTTGGGAATCAGCATATGCTAAAGGATATGAAATTCAAGTTTCTAATACTCCAGATGATGAAACAAGTTGGAAAACAGTATACACTGAAACAAATGGTGATGGTAATTTTGATGAAGCTATCTTTAATCCAACAAAAGCAAGATATGTCCGTATTAAAATGAACCAAGCTGGTACTGATTATACTTATTCACTTTATGAAATTGGTGTTTATGAAGCACGTAAGATATCAAAACCACAATTATCATTGAAATCAGGAACATATCAAGGAAATCAATTCTTAAGTATAGCAAGTGGTACAAAGGGTGTTCAATTTAGATATACTACTGATGGTAGTGAACCAACAGAAAAATCTAAATTATATATTCCGGGGTTAACCCTTACTAAAGATACAAATATTAAAGTTAAAGCATTTAAAAAAGGAATGCTTGCTTCTGATACCGTTAGTGGAAATTATGTCATTAATAATGGCGTAGATATAGGTGATGAAGACTTATATGATAAAGCACCTAAATTTAGTGTAAAAGAAGATGAAGAAATTGAAGAAGAATTACTTGCTGGTGAAAAAGGTGCATCAGATACTAATGAATTAATTAGTGGTAACTTAGCTTACAACAAAAATGTTGTTGTCTCTTCTTTAGAAAATGAAAATAGTAAACAGAATCTTGTTGATGGAAATATTGATTCTACTTGGTCATCTGATTTTAGAAATGTTGAAGATCGAAATAAAGAATATTGTTATGTTGACTTAGGTGCTTCTATGGATGTTAATCAAGTAAAATTACATTGGGTTAACAATACAGCACCAGGTAATAAATATGCAATTCAAGTATCTGATGATGAAAAGAATTGGAAGACAGTTTATATTTATAATCAAGCAAATAACAATAGTGATGATGCAACAGATGTTTGTAACTTTGATACAATTAAAGCACGTTATGTAAGAATGCAAGGTATTAAATTAGGTCAAGGTTATGGTTATGCTTTACGTGAAATGGAAGTAAGAAATTTAACAGACGCACAACCATTTGGACAAAACGTAGGTGTTGATGCAATGTATGAAGGAGACACTTATGATAATTTACATGATGGCAATATGGATACATCAACAACATTATCTGGACAAGGTTCATTTACATTTGATTTAGCTAAAACATATAACATTGATCGTATGACTTTTGATCATGAACAAGCTGGACAAGGAACATATACGATTTCTTATTCAACAGATGGTGAAAATTGGACAAAGATTGATTCATCTAATTTAGATAAAAACATTGATTTATCATTTGATGCAGTTGATGCACGTTATATTAAAGTTGATTATAATGTTGAAGGTTCAATCAATGTTAAAGAATTACAAGTCTATACAGTAGGTTCATCTAGAGATGAAGAAGCTAAAGAAACTATTTATAATGGTGTTGATGCTGTTGCTTCAACAAATACTCAAGATGCTATAAAAGTATTAAAAGATGAAGATCGTTGGCAAGCTGATGGAAATGACCAAAATGAATGGATTTATATAGATTTAGGTGAAGCTAAAGATATTAATGAAGTTAAGTTTAATTGGGAAGGAGCTTATGCCAAAGCTTATACAATCCAAGTATCTAATGATGCTTCATCTTGGGATGATGTTTATTCTACTGATCAAGGACATGTAGGAGATGATACAGCAAGCTTTGCTACAGTGAATGCACGTTATGTTAAAGTACGTTGTGATCAAAGAGGTACTGATTGGGCAGCTTCATTATATTCGATGAAGGCAGGATATGTTGAACCAATTGAATTGGATCATATCTTAGTTGGACCTCAAGAAAGTAAAATTGCTTTAAAAGATAAGTTACAATTAAATTATGTATTCTATCCAGCAAATGCAACTGATCAATCTATTACATTCAAATCTTCTAATGAAGAAGTTGCAACAGTTAATGCTAAAGGTGTTGTTACAGCTAAAAAATTAGGTGAAGCAACAATTACAGCTATTGCCGCTAACAACAAAACATATGAAGTTAAAGTAAAAGTAACAGGAAAAATCAGTAAACCTTCATTAACATTAGACCAAAAAGTTTATAATAGTGTAGATTTATCATGGGATGCTATTGAATTTGCAGATCATTATAATGTTTATGTAAGTGATAAGGCAGATGGTGAATATACTAAAGTTAATGAAGCACCAATCACAGATACACATTATTCTATTGATCAATTAACTGATGGAAAATATTACTATAAAGTTCAAGCATGTAGTGGAGATGCTGATTATTTAGATAGTGATTTAAGTAGAGCACAATCTATTAAAGTTTCTGCACCAACTGCTATTGATTTAGATGTAACTTCTGCAACAGTAGGTGTAAATCAAGATTATACAATTCAAGTAAAAACAACATTAGATCCAAGTACATTATCATGGAGTAGTGATAATCCAGATGTTGCTACTGTAACTAATGGAGTTGTTCATACTTTAAAACCAGGAAAAGCTACAATCACTGTGTCATCTGGTACTATTTCAAGAACATTTAGCTTAACTGTCATGGGTTCATTAGAATCACCAGTATTAAACAAAACAACAGATGATAATAATGTAACTCTTTCATGGAATGCTATTGAAAATGCAACAAATTATGAATTATATCGTAAACAAAATAATGGTGAATATCAAAAAATAGCAACAACTGATCAATTATCATATCAAGATAAAAACTTAGATCCAGGAGATTATAGTTACAAATTAGTTGCTAAAGGAAGTGAATTCTACGCAGATTCTACAGATAGCAATGAAGTATCTACAAGAATAACAAAACAATTAGAAGCAGCAACACCAAAAGCAACAGTAACAAAAAATACTGTTAAATTAACATGGGATAAAGTAGAACATGCTTCAAAATATCAAATCTTAAAAGCAAATGCTGAAGGACAATATGAAGAAGTAGCAACAGTCGATACAAACAGTTATGAAGAAACAGGATTAGACGCTGGAACATATTCATATAAAGTTGTTGTTTTAGGAGATGAAATTTATACAACATCAAAAGAAAGTGAAGCTGTAGAAGCTACAGTCAAAGTAGAAAAATTGGCATCAGTGGTATTAGATGCAAAACAAGAAGGAAATAAAGCAAAACTAAGCTGGCAAGCAGTAGAACATGCAAGTGGTTATGAAGTCTACCGTAAAGATAACAATGGAGAATATAAACTTGTGTTAGAAACAAATCAAACAAGCTTTGAAGAAACAATGACACCAGGAACACATCAATATAAAGTTATCGCTAAGGGAACAGGGAACTATGGATCAAGTGATGCTGTAGAAAGTGATGTTTATAAAGTTACAAAACAATTAGAAGCAGTAACACCAAAAGTAGCAGTAACAAAAAATACTGTTAAATTAACATGGGATAAAGTAGAACATGCTTCAAAATATCAAATCTTAAAAGCAAATGCTGAAGGACAATATGAAGAAGTAGCAACAGTCGATACAAACAGTTATGAAGAAACAGGATTAGACGCTGGAACATATTCATATAAAGTTGTTG
>NZ_QUIN01000020.1:46404-46857 GCF_003480255.1 Erysipelatoclostridium sp. AM42-17
ATATTCATATAAAGTTGTTGTTTTAGGAGATGAAATTTATACAACATCAAAAGAAAGTGAAGCTGTAGAAGCTACAGTAAGTAAAGATGATTCTAAAGGTGATGAACAAAAACCAGATGAATCAAAACCTAATGGATCAAATTCAGGGAAAACAGATTCACAAGGAAAAGAAACAATGGTTGCTGGAAAAGAATCTCAAGATTCTAAAAAACAAACAAGTACAAATACAGGCGATCAAACAAGCTTTGCTTCTTTATTAACACTTGGTTTATCATCAGTGATGATTGCTGCAAGTCTGTTAAGAAGAAAAAAGAAAACTAAATAATATAGTTTAAAACAAAGAAGCGACGGCTTTATGAAATAACATGATATTTTTGAAATAGAGCTAATGAGAAACCACGAGGCAAATCTCAAATGAGACACCTCATGGTTTTATATTGTCTAAAAATCTAC
>NZ_QUIN01000021.1 GCF_003480255.1 Erysipelatoclostridium sp. AM42-17
CTGCGACCCCCTGGTCCCAAACCAGGTGCACTACCAAGCTGTGCTACTTCCCGCTGTTGCCTTATCTATTATACGGATTTATATATATAAATCAAGTAAAATTTCAAAAATATTTATATTTTTTATATAAATAAAAAAGATCTTATTCTTTTTAGGAATGTAGATCTTTGATAGATGGATTATTTATGATGGCTCCCGTATCTTTAAATGATGATCCATGACAGGGACATTCGTAGTGTTGACCTATTTTTTTTTAAATGACATCCTAGATGAGGACATCTTTTTCCTTTAGTAAAGAGAAAATGATAAAGGACAATACCCATTTGTTTAAAAACGGGGATGAGAGGATATGGACGATATGGTTTAAATCATATCTGATATAATTTTGGCTGCAAGCATTGAAGAAGTAAAGCCCCATTCGTTATATCCTGTAGCAACATATAGATTGTGCGATAAAATGCTGTATTTACCAATATAAGGGATTTGATCAAGTGACATACAATCTTGATTAATCCATCTTTTTACTTCTATTGCTTGAGGAAAATGTGTTGCTACAAATTGTTCAATTTCCTGATAAAGATTTTTTGTACATCCAGTTCTTTTAGATGGACTTACTACAAGTGTATAGTCACCATAACTTCTTAAGGAAAGGGACCATATGCCTCAAGATACATGTTGTCTAGAGGTTTAATGTTTTTATATGCAATAATAGCACTTTTTTGTTGATATAATTTTAAGGGATATAGGCCTTTTATTTTCAAAATTGGATAGTGAGTGGCTACGATGATCATATTTGCTTTAATTTTGTATTGATGTGTATAGGCACTATGGTTTTCTATTTTGATGATGCGTGTATTTTCATATATATTGAGATTTTGTGCTAGACAGTGAATTAATTTTAAGGGATTGATTTGTAATTGATTTTTGAAACCAATCATATAATTATTTTGATATTTTTTAAATAAATAAGGAATTTTTAATTTTTTGTATGCATTTATCTCAGCTTCAAGTTCAGAAATATTTTTACTAAAAATATAGTGATCTTTTATTTCTAAATCAAAATCATATTTTTTGCTTAAGTCTATATATTGATTAAGAGAATATTGCATAGCTTGATAATATAATTGAGCTTTCTTTTTGCTAAGTTTATGATAGATTAAACCATGTTGACTTGTTACTTTAGCTGTAGCGTGACCTGTACTTCCTTGACCGATATGCCTTGCTTCAACAATCGTTATTTTTTTATTTGTATCTTTTAGAAAGTAAGCAGTAAGAATGCCGGTTAAACCACCACCGATAATTAAAATATCAGTAGTGAGATTGTTTTTTAGAGTAGGATATGTTTTGTATGGTTGATACCAAATCGTATTCATATAATCACCATTATTATTCTTAATTAAAATAAAAAAAATATACATATGAGATGTATATTTTATTGAGTTAAATTTTTGCTTGTTTCTTTCACAATATAAATAGGACGTTGTTTACTTTCTAAATAGTCCTTGGTTGTATACTGTCCAATAATTGCAACAAATAACATTTGTAGACCACTTAGAAATAAAATGAGACATACAAGTTTAAAAAATTGTGAAGTATGGAAGACTAACCCAAATAATATAATAACAATAGAAATTATCATAATCATACAACCAATATTTCCAATCCATACAACAGGTGCAGTTGAAAAAGAAAACATACCTTCTAGTGCATAAGAAAAGAGTTGTCTAAAGTTCCATTTGGAATGACCAGCAGCTCTTGCTACATTATGATATTCAATCCATTTAGTATCAAAGCCAACAAAAGAAAATAGACCTTTCATATAACGATTATATTCCTTAAGTTCTAAAATGGCATTGACCATTTGTCTTGACATCATTCTAAAATCTCCAGCGCCATCTGACATATCCATTTTACATATTTTTTGCATGATTTTATAAAAACTATGTGATAAAAAATTACGAAGTTTACCTTCACCAGTGCGATCAACTCTTTTTCCGGCGCAACAATCATAACCTTCCTGATTGACAGCGTGATACATTTCTTTTAGTAAGTAGGGAGGATGTTGTAAATCAGCATCCATGATGACAACATAGTCACCATTAGCTTTTTTTAATCCTGCAAACATAGCGGCTTCTTTACCAAAGTTTCTAGAAAATGAAACGAATTCACAATGCTGATCTTGATTACAAAGAATTCTTAAAAAATCTTTGGTATGATCACTTGAACCATCATCAATAAATAAGATCTCATAGGTAATATTTTTTATTCTTTCTAATGTTTGTTTGACTTGTTGATAAAATAAAGGTAATACTTCTTCCTCGTTAAAACAAGGAACAATGACACTGATTTTATTCATAAATAATTCCCTCCTTTTGGGTAAAAATATGTGTTTTACATAACCAATAATTACTTATAACAGTAACAATACTGACAATGATTTTAGATATCATGTTAGGTATGCTTAATAAATCAATAAATAAGGCTAATGATACATTTTCAATAATTAAGGTAACAAATCTTAATTGTAAAAATGTCCAGAGTTCATTTTTTATACAATTATGTGAATGGAAGACGAATTTGCGATTGCTGATATAAGCAAAAATAACAGCGCCACACCATGCTATTGTATTGGCGAAAAACCAATGCCAATGAATATACAGACATAACCAATAGATTAAGTAATTAACAATCGTTGTACAAATACCGATTATTCCATAATAAATAAATTCTATAATCTTCTTTTTTTCCATAATAAATACCCCCAAATTAATGATGAAATAATTGTTAGCGTAAGCCCCAGTTGTTTACCTGGTGCTTTAAATTCAATAGTAATTTTATGTTTTCCTTTACTGATAGGACATCCTAAAAAAGCTTTGTTTACTATTTCTGGTGTTACTTTTTTACCATCAATGATAATGGTGTATCCTTTTTGATAAGGTAATGAGGTGACAAAATAACCATCTTGATCATGATTGATCGTACCTTTTAAAATTTCATGATCTTGCGTCTTTTTTTGATTTAATGGTGTTAGAGTAGAAAGACGATTCTGTAAAGCGTTTTTATTTAAAGAATAGAAATGTATATTTTTTATTTCATAATTTCCTTTTGAAAAAGTCATTTTTAATGTGTTGAGATTTTTTGATGATAATATATAGGTAAAATGAGTGTTATTGTTATAGTAAATAAAATTCTTTTTAGATAAGGTATTCGTAAGTTGATCTATTTTTATTTTGACTTTTTTGTTAGTATGATTGATGACGTCAAAGTCTACCAAAAGATATGAATTAATATTTTTGTTTAGTTTCATTAGACAAGAACTTTTTTTAGAAGAAAAGATATGATATGTATTTTTCTTTTTATTTATAGTAAGAGATTTTGATTGATGGATGAATTGAGGTGTTAATGATTCTTTTTTGATTTGACTTGTATAAGTGTTATCTTGAGCTTTGCTTACAACAGTACGGTTAAATAATGTATCTAGTGTATAGGGATAATGTAGTTTATTAAAGTTTTTTTCACTTATTAAATCACTTGTACCATAAGCTAAAGGAAAGACGTGTTTATTTTCTAATAAGTAGTAGAATCCTTGTTGATCTTTTATATGATAGCCAGGGTAATCTTTTTCTTTAGAAATAATATTTTGAATGGACATCATTTTTTCAAAAAAGATGTTGGGACTATCGGCGTTAACAGTTCTATTTGTTTGGGATATTGGATTTTTAATGATATCGTAGAAAAAATAATTATAAAGTGAATTACTTGTTGAAGTATAAGAAGATGTTTTATATTCGTTTAAATGATAAATGCGATTACTTGTCTGATAAACATCATCTAAGTCTAGTGTTCGATTATTTAAATTGTTTCTTGAAACAAGGAGTTGTTTATTCTTGTTGAAAACACGATGATATTGTTGAAAGGATAAATAAGATGTATTGGAACTGATAAAAATACTGATGGGAATTAAAAGATAAATAGTTAGTAATTTTGGGTGATGATGGAAATACAGATAGATCAGTAAAGTACACATTATACCATCAATAAAAGCCACTTTCGGTAGTAGACAAAGTAAACTAAGAACAAGAGGTAACCATGCTATTTGCTTTTCATTAAGCCACGAGCAAAGAATATATAAAATAAGTGGTAAACATAATATAAGAATCTTAAAACGAGCATACAGTGTACCGTTAAGGATATAGCTGAATATAGGGAAGATAAAAAAGCAAATAAGCAAGTAAGATAAGTATTTTATTTTTTTAATTTTTGTTCCTTGCCCCAAAGCAATCCAAGTTATAGCCGTTAATCCACAACCATAATGACTATAGAGTAATCCTTTTGGATAAAACTGAGGAATAAATAGTTGAGTAAATGAAATTGCAGATGTTTGTCTTTTGTTTTCTAAAATATAAAGACCAGTAGGCAGCCATAAAAATGAGGCTAACAAGATGCCAAGTAAATTCCAAAGACAAAATTGAAGGCATTCTTTTTTGTTTGGCTTTAAATAGAAAAAATAGATCAAACTCATGATGAGGGCACCAATGCTATAAAAATAACTATGTATTAACATATTAAAAACAATAAGAGGAATCCAATAGTATTTTTTTAAATCAATAACGAGATACATTAAAAATAAAAATGGTAAGATATTAACAAATATGATTTGGCGATGGGTATGGAAAAAGCATAATGCAAAAGTACATAAAATACTTACAAATAAACAAAGTGAACGAGAGAAACATTTATTTCTTAACCAAATATAACAAAGCATACCAGTTAATGACCAAAGTAATAATGCATAACCAATAATAAAATAATAAACAGGGATATTTTTAAACAGATAAGAAATGAGAATATCTGGTCTTAATAACCCATAGTAAGAATAAGCAAATGTATTAGAACCTCCTTGTAAATGGGGTAAAAAATCTGGAATCAGTTGATGGTTTGTATAAAATAGTTCTCTTAAATATTCAGGAACTGTAATATGTTGTGACAACCAATCTATTGATGATCCGTATATTTTTCCATGTGATAGAATTAACGCTAATAAAATTGGAATTAAAAATAAAAGTATTAAGTTTTTTATATCATTTTTTTTCATGCTTCTAGTATGGCATTGAATTCTTAAATATTGGTTTAAATAAATATTAATTTTTTCTAAACTATTTAAGAATTCTTAAGAAAATTCTAAGACGTAATTTAAGAAGTAATTGGTATGCTATCAATTGGAAGGAGAATCTATAATGAAAATAAAATTAATATTAATAATAATGATAGTTATTTCACTTATTCCTTTGCCTGTTCAAGCAAGTGAGGAAAAATCTTTAATGATTGTTGCTCACCCGGATGATGAAACGATATGGGGTGGTAGTCATTTGTTAGAAGGAAAGTATACAGTATTATGCATAACAAATGGGAATAATAAAAAAAGAAAAAAAGAGTTTTTAGAAGCAATGAAAAAAGCAAAGGTCCAAGGGGTTATTTTGAATTATCCAGATAAAACAAAAGGGAAAAGAGATAATTGGAAAAAATGTTATTCAAAGATTAATCAATCTATTAAACAGTATATAGATAGTCAAAATTGGAAACAGGTTGTGAGTCATAATCCAGACGGGGAGTATGGACATATTCATCATAAAATGGTATCTAAAATGGTGACTAAAGTCATGGAACGGGAAAATAAAACGCAACAATTAATTTATTTTGGACGTTATGTAGCGAAGAAGAATAAAAGAAAATTACTCATTAGAAAACCAGTAGCTTTAAAATTGTATGGTAAAAAGAAAACAATGATTCAATGTTATCCATCACAGAAAAAAGTAATGGATCATTTAGGTCATATGCTTCCTTATGAAAATTGGGTGGCTTATTCAAAATGGTAATGGCCGTGATATAATGATAAAAAGGGGGAATTCATATTGAAAGAGCGTATCTTAGTGGCAGATGATAATGGAGAAATTAGAGAAATATTAAAGATATTATTGTCAGGTGAAGGGTATGAAGTAATCGAAGCCAAGGATGGTCAAGAAGTTATAGAATTGTTTGATGAAAATATTGATTTGGTTATTCTTGATATTATGATGCCGTACTTAAATGGTTATCAAACTTGTATGAAATTAAGGGGAAAAAGTAATGTGCCTATTTTCTTTTTAACAGCAAAAGGGATGGATTGTGATAAAACATTAGGTTTTTCTAGTGGTGGTGATGATTATTTAGCAAAACCTTTTTCTTATAGTGAACTTATAGCAAGAGTTAAAGCAATATTAAGAAGATATCGAGTTTATCAAGGAAAAAATCATGAAATAGTTGAAGAAAAATTACTACAACGAAAAGACTTGGTTTTAGATTGCCGGCATGGACAAGTAGAGATAAGAGGTAAAAAAATAGAACTTACAGATATTGAAATGAATATTTTATCGTTGTTGATGAATAATCCAAAGCAGATTTTTTCTGCAGAAGATCTTTATGAAAAAGTCTGGCATGAACCTTATTATTACTCTGCTAATAATACGATTATGGTACATATTCGCAATTTAAGAAAGAAAATAGAAAAAGATCCTGCTAATCCTTGTTATATAAAGACAGTATGGGGAAAGGGTTATTGTTTTGATTAAGAAAATAAGATGTTTTTATTTATCTTTTTTATTGTTTTGTTTATGTTTCTTTTCCATTTATTCTTTAAGATTGTATGTCTATGATTTTATTCATGATACATATGGGTATAGTGATACGTTAAATAAAGATGAAATAAAAAAGATAAAAAAATATTTAAAAAAAGCTAAACAAGAGAAATTGACACTTACGCAAAAGTCTATAGATTTAAATGCCTTAATTACAAAAGGAAGTTATCAGCTAGTATGGCGTGATGTAGATAAATCAGGAAACGTTAAAGATTCATGGATATCGTTTAATGGACAGGTTCCATCAAAACATATTCAAAAATATAAAATAATAATTAGTATAGAGAAGCATAGTTTTGTTGAATGGATGCCATTGTTTGAACATTATTATTTTTATTATCGTATTTTTGATTTTTTAGTGAGTATTTTTTTGATTGTTTTATTTAATAAATATATACATCATTCGAAGTTATACTTATTTATTAGAAATCATCTTCAATTAAAAACATATTATTCTTTATCGTCTAAAATGGCGATGACATTTTTGATTTCAACGTGTTTTGTTTTTGGTTCTTTTGCTTTTCTTTATTATCATCGCTCATCTGTGTTTGAATTTGTAATGGATACATTTTATCAAAGTGAAAACTATGATGATTGTGCTCATCATATAATGGAAGAAGTAAGAGAAATTGATTTTACCAAAGACAATAAAAATCAAATTCAACAAGTTATAAAAAAATATGTACCACATCACGCTATGGTTTATATTTATGATCAAGATGGAGTATACTTTACAGGTAAAACAGCACCTTTATTAAAACAAAATTCTATTGTTGGTGATCATGATCAAGAGGATATTATGGATACGCCTTTATACTATACTTATGCTTTATCATTAAAAGAGCAACATGCTACTCTTATCATTACATCTTTTCCCTTAATGGAATATTTTATTCCTTATTTAATTGTTATATTATTTATTTCTTTTTCCTTTTATTTCATGTTTTTTCAAGAATTTATCAAGAAAAGAATGAATGCTATCCAAAATCTACAAAAAGATGTTTTTTGTTTGGCTCAGGGAGATTGGCAACATGAAGTGAGCATAGATGATTTAGATGAAATAGGGTTACTAGCACAAGAATTAAATACAATGAGGAAAGCTTTTTTACTCAGTCAAGAAAATGAACAAGTAGCTAAAAAAGCAAATCGGGAATTAATTAGTTCTTTATCACACGATTTAAGGACGCCTCTTACTACTTTAAAAGGATATTTAGAAATTGTTCAACTAGAAAAAGAAAGCGAAGAGAAACGTAAAGAATATTTACAACGATGCTTAAATAAAGTAGAAGAAATTAGTGATTTATCAAATAAAATGTTTGAATATACGCTGGTTTTTTCAACTGAAGATCAAATCAAGTTAGAGCCATTGTCTACTGAAAGCATTCAAATGATGATTCAAGATCATATTCAGTATTTAAGAGAATTGGATTTACATGTAAATGAATGTTTATGGGATAAAGAACATTTTATTTATGGTAATACTATGTTGATACAAAGAATTTTAAATAATATTTTTTCTAATATTCAAAAATACTGTGATCCATGGCAAGACATTATAGTACAAACATTCGTTGAAAAAGAGTCATATAAAATGTGTTTTACTAATACAATTAATCAAAAACTTGATAAAGTAGAAAGCAATGGAATTGGACTAAAAGGTGTCGAAAAGATGGTCAAGATGCAAAAGGGAACATTTTATAAAAAAGATGTTAATGATCTATTTATTATTGTGATTACAATACCTTTGCATAAAAGTTATTCACAAAAAAGTGAATAACTTGTGCGTTATGTGAATAAAAGACTTGCGTTATTGGCAAGTCTTTTTACATTGGGGCTGAAATGCGGGATTAAAAGCGTAATAATTACTAGAATCTAAGTGACATTTAACGTATTCAAGTGCTTCTGCAAATCTTTGATAATGGACAATTTCTCGTTGTCTTAAGAAAGTAATGACTTTATTGACTTCTTCGTTTTGACTTAATGTCAAAATATTATCATAAGTGACTCTGGCTTTTTGCTCAGCTGCCATATCTTCTGTTAAATCAGCAATTGGATCACCAACGGATTGGAAAGTTGCGCTACTAAATGGAACACCAGCACTATTAACAGGATAAATTCCTAGAGTATGATCTGTAAAATAGGCATCTAAACCACTTTCTTTAATATCTTTAGGACAAGCTCCCTTGGTTAATTGATAAAAAAGAGTACTAATCATTTCAACGTGTGCTAGTTCTTCTGTTCCTATATCTGTCAATAACGCTTGGATATTAGGGAAAGGCATGGTAAATCTTTGACATAAATAACGTAAAGCAGCACCTAATTCTCCATTCGGTCCACCTAATTGTGAAATAACAATTTTTGCGGTAGGTAAATCTGGTTCGGTGATATTTATTGGAAATTGCAATCGTTTTTCATAGCACCACATGTGTTTTCCCCTCCATCCCATGGAAATGGTTCATTAATATATTGGTTGAGATTGGCACATTGACGATTTGTTAGTGCACCACCACGTTGAATAAAGGCTTGTTTTAATCTTTGAAGACGACAGCAGGCTTCTTGATAATAGCGCATGGCTTCTTGATCACAAGGGTGAGTATCTAAAAATAAACAAACGTCATTGACACAAAAATCTAATTTACTAATTTCTAAAAGCATCTCATTCATGACATGACCCCCAAGGTTTATCTAAATCTTTAAAGATAGTTCCTCGACAAAATGCAATATTTGATGGATAAATATTTTCAAAACATTGTATTTTAATTGATGAAATTGTTAATTCTAAGCAATTCATATTTTTCCTCCTTCAAAATTAGAATATGTTATATTTTTGTAATATTTTAGGTTTTATACCTATAAAAATTGAAGAAAAGACTTGCTTATAATGAAAAAGCATGTTATATTGATTAGGCATTGGATTTGGCTCGTTGGAGAAACGGTTAACTCACATGCCTTTCACGCATGCATTCACGGGTTCGAATCCCGTACGAGTCACCAAAAAATAGGGGTATAGTTCAATGGTAGAATACCGGTCTCCAAAACCGTTGATGTGGGTTCGACTCCTACTACCCCTGCCATTAGAAATCAAATCCTGATTATTCAGGATTTTTTTATACTATAAATATTGTATGTTTATGATATTTATGACATAATCATTCAATGGTTGAAAGGAGAAAGTATTGATGATATCAACACAAAATGTTTCTTTACGATATGGTGATCGTGCATTATTTGAAAATGTTTCGGTTAAATTTACTGAAGGAAATTGTTATGGAATTATTGGTGCTAATGGTGCTGGTAAATCTACTTTTTTAAAAATTTTATCTGGTGAAATTGAACCTAATAAAGGGGAAGTTGTCATTGAACCAAATAAAAGACTTTCTGTTTTAAAACAGGATCATTTTGCTTTTGATGATAATAAAGTAGTAGAAACGGTTATAATGGGTAATAAACGTTTATATGAAATTATGCAAGAAAAAGAAAAACTATATGCTAAACCAGATTTTAATGATGAAGATGGAATTCGTTTAGGTGAATTAGAAGGCGAATTTGCTGATATGGACGGATGGAATGCAGAAGCAGATGCTGAAACAATGCTTAATGGTTTAGGAATTACTTCACAATATCATGATTTATATATGAAAGATTTAGACGGTAATCAAAAAGTAAAAGTTTTATTAGCTCAAGCATTGTTCGGTGATCCTGATATTTTATTATTAGATGAACCAACAAACCACTTAGATTTAAAAAGTATTACTTGGTTAGAAAACTTTTTACTTAACTTTAAAAATACGGTTATTGTGGTAAGCCATGACCGTCATTTTCTAAATAAAGTGTGTACCCATATTGCAGATATTGACTATAGTAAAATTCAATTATATGTAGGAAATTATGATTTTTGGTATGAATATAGTCAAATGCAAATTCAACAAGCCAAAGATGCTAATAAAAAGGCAGAAGCAAAGAAAAAAGAATTAGAAGAGTTTATTGCTCGTTTTAGCGCTAATGCTTCTAAAGCAAAGCAAGCTACATCGAGAAAAAAATTATTAGATAATTTAGAAATGGTAGATGTTAAGCCATCTCTTAGAAGATATCCTTTTATTGGCTTTAAACCAGCAAGAGAAGTAGGAAATATCGTTTTAAATGTAGAAAATTTAACTAAAGTTGTTGATGGAAAACCATTATTAAATCATGTATCTTTTTCAATTATGCCAAAAGATAAAGTGGCTTTTGTAGGTGATGATAAAGCAACAGAAGCCTTCTTTAAAATTATTATGGGTGAAGATGATGATTATGAAGGTGAATTTAAATGGGGTGTAACAACATCACAATCATATTTTCCTAAAGATAATTCAAAATATTTCAATGATTGTGATTTATCATTAGTAGATTGGTTAAGACAATTTACAGATGGTAATGTTTATGAACAAGATTTAAGAGGATGGCTTGGAAGAGTTTTATTCTCTGGTGAAGAAGCATTAAAAAAAGCATCTGTTTTATCTGGAGGAGAAAAAGTAAGATGTATGCTTGCTAAAATGATGATGGAAGATGCCAATGTTTTGGTTTTTGATGAACCAACAAACCATTTGGACTTAGAATCTATTCAAGCATTAAATCAAGGTTTAATTCAATTTAAAGAAAATATTTTATTTACTTGTCATGACCACCAATTTGTTCAAACAGTAGCAAATAGAATTATTGAATTTAATGAAGAAGGAATTATTGATCGTTTATCATCATATGATGAATATTTAGAATATAAAGAACAATTAGAGGCTGCTTAGCCTCTTTTTTTAATTTGCTTCATATTTGGATTGAAAAAAAGTTATTGATTTGTTAAAATTTTGTAAATAATAGAGGAGGGATGAGGTTGGAATTATCTTTTACAAAAATGGAAGGGATAGGTAATGATTATATTTATGTTGATGGTATCAATCAAGATGTACCTATGAACCCAGAATTTATTAAAAAAATTTCAGATCGTCATTTTGGAATAGGCAGTGATGGAATGATTGTTATTCTTCCATCTGATAAGTATGATTTTAAAATGAGAATGTTTAATCTTGATGGTAGTGAGGGAATGATGTGTGGTAATGGAATTCGCTGTTTTGCTAAATTCTGCTATGATCATCATTTAACTGAAAAGACTTATCTGCAGATTGAAACAAAGTCTGGATTAAGAACAGTAGAATTAATTTTTGAAGATAATCAAGTTGTCGGGGCAAAGGTTGATATGCAAGAGCCAATTACAACTTGTAAAGAAATACCTGTTTTGTTTAATCAGGATAAAATGATTAATCAACCTGTTGATATTCAAGGAAAAACATATCATCTTACAGCTATTTCTATGGGAAATCCTCATGTTATTACGTATGTAGATGATCTTACACATTTACCTTTAGAAAAAGTGGGACCAGTTTTTGAATATCATCCTATGTTTCCTGAATCGGTCAACACTGAATTTGTTGAAGTTGTAAATGATCATTATTTAAAAATGCGTGTTTGGGAAAGAGGCAGTGGTGAAACAATGGCTTGTGGAACAGGAGCGTGTGCTGTCATGTATGCAAGCTATTTAAACGGTTATTGTCAATCTAAAGCAACAGTAGAACTTTTAGGGGGTTGTTTAGAGATTGAATATCGTGATGGACATATTTTCATGTCGGGACCAGCTACTACTGTTTTTGAAGGAAAAATTAAAATTTAAGGAGAATGAGAATGCTAAATAGTGCAGAAGAAATTATTAAGTTTATTGGTGATGCTAAAAAACAAACACCAGTAAAAGTTTATCTAAAAGGTCATGATTTACCTGAAGTAGATACATTTAAAATGTTTGGTGATGACACAAATAAAGTATGTATAGGTGACTTAGATTTAATTCAAGCCTATATGGAAGAAAATAAAGATAAAATCAAAGATTCTTATCTAGAACAAGATCGTCGTAATAGTGCAATTCCATTGTTAGATATGAGAAATATCAATGCTCGTATTGAACCAGGATGCTTTATTCGTGAACATGTATCTATTGGTGATAATGCCGTTATTATGATGGGTGCTGTCATTAATATTGGTGTTAAAATTGGCGAAGGTACGATGATTGATATGGGTGCTGTTTTAGGAGGACGTGTTGAAGTAGGAAAACATTGTCACGTTGGAGCAGGTGCTGTGTTAGCAGGAGTTATTGAACCACCTAGTGCTTCACCAGTTGTATTAGAAGATGATGTATTAATCGGAGCTAATGCTGTTGTTATTGAAGGGGTGCATATTGGTAAAGGCGCTGTTGTTGGTGCTGGAAGTATTGTTACTCAGGATGTTCCAGCAGGAGCTGTTGTTGTGGGAAATCCAGCAAGAATTGTAAAAGAACAAAAAGATGAAAAAACTGAAGGTAAAACTCAGTTAATGGATGATTTACGTAAAATTTAGGTGATGATATGGAAACACTTGAAGAGTCAGTTTGTCGTTGGCGTAAAGAATTGCATCAGATTCCAGAAATTGGTTTTCATGAAAAAAAGACAGTTCATTATTTAGAGCATGAATTAAAAGAAATGGGATATCACCCAGAATATATTTTGGAAACCGGATTATGTATATTCTTAGATTATGGAAAAAACGCATCTATTGCTTTTAGAAGTGATATCGATGGATTAAAAATCAAAGAAGAAACACATTGTGCATTTGCAAGTCATCATGATGGATATATGCATGCATGTGGTCATGATGGACATATGGCAGCTTTGTTAGGACTAGCCAAAAAATTAAAAGAAAACAATGATTATCCATATAATATTGTTTTAATTTTTCAACCTGGTGAAGAAGTATGCGATGGGGCTAAAAAAGTGATTGAAACAGGTATTTTTGAAAAATACTGTATAAAAGCTATTTTTGGAATGCATATGTTCCCAGATGTAGAGGAGGGAATGATTGCTTGTCGTAAAGGTCCTTTAATGGCAGAAAGTGGTGAATTGGATGTGACTGTTCATGGAAAAAGTGCTCACGCTGGGAAATATCATGAAGGTATTGATTCGATTGTTATTGCGAGTCAATTGATTAGTAATTATCAAAGTATTATTTCAAGAATGGTATCACCGATGGAACCGGCTGTGTTAAATATTGGTTATATTCAAGGTGGAACAGTGCGTAATATTGTAGGTAGTCAAACTGTATTTAATGGTACAGTAAGAACCTACAGTGAAGCTGTTTTTGATCGAATTGTAAAAGCAATGGAAGGATTTAATAAAGGATGTGAAGAATCCTATGGATGTAAAATAGATTTTATGTGCCATCCTTTTAATCCACCTGTATTAAATGATGCTTATTTGTATAATCAGGTAAAAACATTAGCAGGAAATGATTACATTGAGTTAGAAGAACCGGTTATGCTTGCTGAAGATTTTTCGCATTATCAAAAAGTAGTGCCTGGTGTATTCTTTTATCTTGGGACAAGAACTCATGAGTTTAATTCTGGATTACATACTGCTTCTTTTCAATTTAATGAAAAAATATTAATTAAAGCAGTTGATTTATATTATAAAATTGCGACATTTTTAGATTTGGGGGAATAATAATGAGTCAATATTATGATAGAGCACAAGATGCCCTTTTACACGCTTATGGTCGTTTTGATATTACTTTTGATCATGGACAAGGAGTTCATTTGTATGATGTTAATAATAAAGAATATTTAGATTTTTATTCGGGAATAGGGGTTAACTCATTTGGAACAGCTTATCTTGAATATGTAGAAGCTTTACAAAATCAATTACATCGTTTAATGCACGTTTCTAATTATTTTAATACAGTAGAAACAATTGAAGCAGCTGAACTCGTTACACAAGCGACACATTTATCACAAGTTTTCTTTACTAATTCTGGTGCTGAGGCTACTGAAGGAGCTTTAAAACTAGCACGTAAGTATTATTATCTAAAACATAAAAAAGCAGATAGTGAGATTATTTCTTTTATGAGTTCTTTTCATGGAAGAACAACAGGTTCTGTTACATTAACAGGAAATCCACATTATCAAGAAGCATTTGGTCCTTTAATAAATGGCGTTAAATATGCAACATTTAACGATTTGCAAAGTGTTAAAGAATTAATTAATGATAAAACAGCTGCTATTATTGTTGAACCAGTTCAAGGTGAGGGTGGTGTTCATGTTTGTACAAAAGAATTTTTAACAGGACTTAGAGATTTATGTGATCAGCACGATATTGCTTTGATTTTAGATGAGGTTCAATGTGGTATGGGACGTACCGGAACGATCATGACTTATTTCCAATATGATATTTTACCTGATATTGTATGTCTTGCTAAAGGAATTGGTGCTGGTTTTCCGATGGGGGCTTTTGTAGCTAATGATAAATTTGCTAAAGCAATGGAACCTGGAGATCACGGAAGTACATATGGTGGTAATCCTATGGCTGGTTGTGCATGTAAAACTGTGTTTACTTTATTAAAAGAAAAAGATATGTTACAACACGTAAGAGATATTTCAGAATATGTTATTGAAAAACTTGATGATTTAAAAGAAAAACATTCTTGTATTTTAGAAAGAAGAGGTCTTGGATTAATGATTGGTCTTGAATTTGATCAACCAGTAAAACCATTACTTCAAGAATGTTTAGATCAAGGGCTTATAGTTATTAATGCTGGTGCCAATGTGTTAAGAATGTTACCACCATTTATTATAGAAGAATCAGATGTTGATCATATGATTGATATTTTAGATCAAGCAATTTGTAAAATTTATGAGTAAAACCGAAAGGTTTTACTTTTTTTAAAAGAAAAATCATAAAAAAAAACATATATAATATTAGGAGGTATTATATATGTCAAAATATCCAATTTTTAAACAAGATGATGAGACAAGTTGTGGTGTTTATTGTATTAAAATGATTTTAAATTATTTTCATTTTGATGATGAAATCATCAATATTAAAAGAAAATGTCGTTTAACGCATCAAGGAGTTACGGTATATGGTATGATTGAATGTTTAAAAAGTTATCATATTGATGCTAAAGCGTATAAAATTGAATTTAAGGATTTATTTCATGAGGTACATCAGCCTGTTATTTTGCATTTATATCGTGATAATTTATATCATTATGTTGTTTTATATCAGGTAAATGATCGCTATTTTTTAATAGGGGACCCTGGAGATGGGTTAATTAAAATGTCTTACGAACAACTCCATGAACAATTTACTGGGGTTATGATTGATATTTATCATGTGGGACGATCACCTTTAAAATGTAAAACAGAAACGTTTAAGAATTTTATATTATCTCATTTAAAACATCATTATTCTAGTATTATATCTTTGAGTGTAAAATCACTTTGTATTACTGGCATGATGTTATTATTATCTTATTATTATCGTTTACTTATTGATTATTTTGTTAAAAAATCATTTCTTTTCATTATTATTTTTTCAATTGGCGTTTTTGTTGTGTTTTTAGTCAAGCAATTATTGTTTTTTTATCAACAAAAAGAAACAATTGAATTAAAGAACAAATTAGATCAATATTATTTAATTCGTACTTTAAAGAATCTTGTGTATATAGATGTTGATCAATTTTATATGTATCAAGAAGGACAGTTTATAACTCAGGTACAGTATTTAGAAAAACTCAGTCAATTTTTTATTGAATTGTATCGAGTTTTATTTATTGATGTTTTAATGGTTATTTCTTTATTGTTTTTAGTTATGTTTCTACATCAATCGTTATTTGTTGTAATATTCATTTTCATGGTAGGGTACTTTGTACTTTTTTATTACATTGCTCGTCAACTTAATCAATATGATAAGCAAATTATGTCAAAAAAAGAACAAAGACAACAACAATTATTAGAATATTATCATAATTTTTTTAATACAGCTCAATTTTCTATGAAGAAAATGATGAAGAATAAAACGCATCATTTTCAACAATCTTATCTTTTATCGCAAATAGACAAAGATCGAAAGATAAATCAATATCATATATATTTAGAAATATGGATGCAACTGATGATTATGGTTGTAATGGTTTTAGGAACAAATTTATTAAAAAAACATATTTTCAGCGTTGGAGAAATGATGTTTGTTTATATGCTTATTTCTTATTTACTCAATCCGATGATGGATATTGTTTCTTTGATTGTTGAATTTGAAGAAATTAAAATTATTTTTGAAAAATATAAAGAAATGATACCTAGGATTCAATCAAAGAAAAGAAAGATTCGTCATATAAAAGAAATACAGATAGATTGTTTAACTTTTAGTTATGGATATAGTCAACCTTTATTTGATAAATATAATTTACATATAGATCATTCATTAGTTATTCAAGGTAGTACGGGTGCTGGAAAATCAACACTATTAAAAATAATCAGTGGACAATTGCAACCAGTTAGGGGAACAATAAAAATAAATGGGTATGATTTAGCTGATCTTGATAAAAGAAGTTTTTATAAATGTTTAAAATACCTTGATAAAACGCCCCATTTTTATCAAGATACGCTTCAATATAATTTATTGCTTGATCAATATGATAAAGCTAAAATGTTTGAGTTATTAACATATTTTTGTTTAGATAGTCTTATTTCCTGCCTAGAACAAGTGGTGGATTATCAAGGAGGTTTTTTATCTTCGGGGCAAAGACAGTTAGTTATGATAATAAGAGCTTTGCTTTCAAAACCTGATGTCTTGATTTTAGATGAAGCTTTTAGCCATGTTGACTATGATAGAATTCAATTATTACTAGATTATTTGACAAATCAAAAGATGATTGTGATTATTGTGGATCATCGCATAAAGTTGATGAACAACAATTATGACTGTGTTATAATTGACGTAGAACATAGGAAATGAGGATAAATATGGAAGTAGATTTAATGGTAATTAATGAAGTACCAACTTTTGATGGAACTTATCAAGATGTTTATAAAAATATTGTTGATGAAGCGATTAAACAATTAGATATTAAAGAAGATATTGAGTTATCGGTTATCTTTGTTGATGATCAGCGTATTCATGAAATTAATAAAGAATATCGACATATTGATCGTGCAACTGATGTTATTTCTTTTGCATTAGAGGATAATGAACAATTTTATGTACCAGGAATGCCAAGAGAATTAGGCGATATTTTTATTTCAGTTGATCATGCAAAAATGCAGGCTGAAGAATATGGACATAGTGTTTATCGAGAAATGTGTTTTTTATTTACTCATGGTTTATTACATTTGTTAGGATTTGATCATATGGAACCAGATGATGAAAAGGAAATGATTCAAAAACAAAAAGATATTTTGAATGCATTATCAATTGAAAGAAAATAAGGTGGTGAATACATGTTTAAATCAGGATTTGTAAGTATAGTAGGTCGTCCTAATGTTGGAAAATCTACACTATTGAATACGATTTTGAAAACAAAGTTAGCTATTATGTCAGATGTAGCGCAAACCACAAGAAATACTATCCAAGGTATTTATACTGACAAGGAAGCTCAGATTATTTTTATGGATACACCTGGCATTCATAAGCCACAAGATAAATTAGGTAACTTTATGAATACAACAGCACTAAATAGTATTTTTGGTGTAGATCTTGTTTTATTTATTGCTCCGGCTAATGAAACAATAGGACGTGGTGATCGTTTTATTATTGAAAGATTAAAGGAAGCAGATGGACCTGTATTCTTAGTACTCAATAAATGTGATTTGGTAAGTAAAGAAGAATTAGCGAATAAATTGAATGAATGGAAGAGTTTATTTGACTTTAAAGAAATAATTCCCATAAGTGCCAAAGATAATAATAATGTTGATACAATGCTTAATTTGGTAAAAAATGAGTTACATGAAGGAATGATGTATTATCCAAGTGATCAAATGACGGATCATCCTGAAAGATTTGTTTTAGCTGAATTTATTCGTGAGAAGATTTTATATTTTACACGTGATGAAGTGCCTCATAGCGTAGCGATTGTGGTAGAAAGAATGAAAGAATTAGAAGATGGTAGTGTAGAAGTCATTGCTACTATTGTCGTGGATCGCAATAGTCAAAAAGGGATCATTGTAGGAAAACAGGGGTCAATGATTAAGAAGATAAGAGTTAACGCTCAAAGAGAAATGAAACGCTTTTTACAAACAACAGTTCATTTAGAATTATTTGTTAAAGTTGAGCGTGATTGGCGTAATAAACAAAAATATTTAAAAGAATTCGGTTATAACGAAGATGACTATTAAAAAAGAAGAAGTTGTAGCTAAAGGAATTGTTTTAACGAGTAAGCCTTATAAAGAAAGTGATGCTTTAGTTACGGTATATTTTAAAGAATATGGGAAAATGACTTTAATTGCTAGGGGAGTAAAGAAAATTAAAAGTAAAAATGCATCAGCATTGATGCCACTTACTTATTCCGAAATTACTTTTATTCCTAGGGTAGGTCTTTCAACTTTAGTAAAAGCGTCATCTCAATGTTTTTATCGTTATATTAAAGAAGATTTATTTTTAGAGGCATATGCAAGTTATTTTGTTGAATTTATTATTCGTAATGAGTCGGATAATTTACCGGATGCCAATATCTTTAATTATCTAAAACAATCATTAGATTTATTAGAGCAAGGTTATGTGCCACAACTTATTTATTTGCTTTATAATGTCTTCGTATTAAAGCAAATAGGATCACCGCTTATGGTAGATGCTTGTAGTCAATGTGGTCGCACTGATCATATAGCGGGTATTAGTTTTCAAGGTGGTGGTTTTGTATGTAGTCATTGTCTTAGCCCTTATGATTATCGTTTGAATAAGGACCAACTTAAACAATTTAGACATTTACACAAAATAGATATTCAGCATATAGATAACCTAAAAATAGATGAGGCTTATTATCCGGATTTTATTAAGATAATGGATCGTTTTATTGATGAATATTCTGGAATTGTTTTTCGAAGTAGAAAATTTATAAGACAAATTTCAAAATTATGACAAAAATAAAATTTTTGTCTTTTTTTGTATACATTTTTTGACTATAATAGAGGGTAAATAGGAAGGGAATTTTTTTATGTCGCAATTTTTACCAATGAATCGTCAAGAAATGGAAGAAAGAGGTTGGCAAGAAGCTGATTTTGTTTACATTTGTGGTGATGCTTATGTTGATCACCCATCGTTTGGTGCAGCTATTATTTGTCGTACTTTAGAAGCTCATGGTTTTAAGGTGTGTTTTTTGGCACAACCTGACTGGCACAATATTGATGAATTTAAACAATTTGGCAAGCCAAGGTTAGGTTTTTTGATTTCTTCTGGGAATATTGATTCAATGGTAAATCATTATACAGTATCAAAAAAGAGAAGACATAAAGATTTATATACTCCCGGTGGTGAAGGGTTTAAAAGACCGGATAGGGCTGTTATTGTTTATAGTCAAATGGCACATCAAGCCTTTCATGACGCTAATATAATTATTGGTGGAATTGAGGCAAGTCTTCGTCGTTTAGCTCATTATGACTATTGGAGTGACAAAGTAAGAAAATCTATTATTATTGATGCTAATGCAGATTTACTTTTATATGGAATGGGTGAAAATAGTATTGTTGAGGTTGCAGAAGCGTTAGATAGTGGTTTAGAAATTAAATATTTAACATATCTAGATGGTACTGTTTTTAAAACTAAAAATATTGAAGATGCTCATGACTATATTATGCTTCCTAGTTATGAAGAAATATGTGTGTCAAAGAAAAAATATGCTGAGTCATTTCATGTTCAGTATTTAAACACGGATCATTTTAATGCTAAAACATTGGTTGAACCATACCAAGGATGGTATGTTGTTCAAAATAGACCTAATCGTCCTTTAACACAACGTGAATTCGATCGAGCATATTCGTATGATTATAATCGTACTTATCATCCTAGCTATCAGCATGTTCCCGCTATTGATGAAGTTAAGTTTTCTTTGATTTCAAATAGGGGATGCTTTGGTTCTTGTAATTTTTGTGCTCTAGCATTTCACCAAGGAAGAATTGTCCAAACACGTAGTCATGAATCAATCATATCTGAGGCTAACAAAATGGTATGGGATCCAGATTTTAAAGGCTATATTCATGATGTAGGGGGTCCTACAGCTAACTTTAGAGCACCTGCTTGTAAAAAACAAATGAAACATGGCGCTTGTCCAACTAAACAGTGTTTATGGCCTAAAGCTTGTCAAAATTTACAAGTAGATCATTTAGATTATCAAAAATTACTTAGTGATTTATCAACTTTACCAAACGTAAAGAAAGTATTTGTACGTTCAGGAATTCGCTATGATTATTTGATGTATGATAAAAATGATAGTTTTTTTAGAGATTTAGTTCAAAATCATATATCCGGTCAATTAAAAGTTGCGCCAGAACATATTAGTGATCATGTTTTAGATAAAATGGGTAAACCTCGTAGAGGCTTATATGAAAAATTTGTTGATAAATATTATGCGTTGAATAAAGAATATGGAAAAAATCAATTTTTGGTTCCTTATTTAATGTCTTCACATCCAGGTTGTCGATTAGAGGATGCTATTGAGTTAGCAGAATATTTAAGAGATATCCATCATCAACCTGAGCAAGTTCAAGATTTTTACCCAACTCCAGGAACTTTGTCTACAACAATGTACTATACAGAATTAGACCCTCGTGATATGACACCTGTATACGTACCAAAAACCCCAAAAGAAAAAGCAATGCAAAGAGCGTTGATTCAATATCGAAACCCTAAAAATTATGATTTAGTGTATGAAGCTTTGTGTAAGGCACACCGAACGGATTTAATAGGTTATTCAAAGAAATGTTTAATTCGCCCCAAAAGTAAAAATCGTTATCAAAATAGAAAACCTGATCGTTTTTCAAAGAAAAGAGGTCATGTTAAATGAAAACAACAGAAACTTATACTTCCTCTTCAGCAACCCATGTTAAATTTGATCTTTATGTTCCTAATGTTATATTAAGATATAAGGGGATTGTTCAAATACATCATGGCATGGGAGAATATTCAGACTGGTATCAAAAATTTGCTGAATTTATTTCTAATGATGGTTATATTGTGGTAGTGAGTGATTTTCCAGGTCATGGAACATCTTTGAATAATTTTGAACAGGGTTATTTCGGTTATGGTGATTCAATTGAAACTTTAGTTGAAGATATGCAAAGATTAAGAAATATCATTTCGAGTCGTTATCCAGAATTACCCTATTTTATGATTGGTAATCAATTTGGATCGTTGGTTCTAAGAAAATATATGGCAAGTTATGGAGATTTTATTCAAGGAGCTATTTTAATTGGAACGGCAGGTCCTAGACATGGCTTGTTCTTAGCTAAGTTATTAATTGAGTTAGATATTTTATTTAAAGGAAATATGCATCATTCTAGAACGATGAGACGGTTTGTACATGATTTTTGGATAAAAGGATTTTCAAAAAGAAACTATAAAACACAAGATCAAACACAATTAAAAAAGTATATTGATGATCCGATGACAGATTTTATTTATACTAATCAGGCCTATTTAGATATTCTAAAATATTTAAAGGGTGTCAATGAAATTGAAGAAATAGATAAAATACCAACATATTTATCAATATTTATTATTTCTGGTAAAAAAGATGCATTTGGTAAAAAAGGTAAAGGACCACTATGGTTATATAAACATTTAAAACAAAAACATATAAAAGATTTAACGTATCATCTTTACGAAAGTGACTATCAAGATATCTTACATGAAGTAAATAGGAAAGAAGTTTATCATGATGTTATACAATGGCTAAATCAGCACACATACATATAAATAGTACCCTTATAATTGGTTGACAAAGACCTACTATAAGGGTATTTTTATTGTACATAAAAACGTATATATAAAAAGATAGGACTTGGAGGGCCAAGTCCTTCTTCGATATATAGGGATAGAAGGAGATAAATATGGCAAATAAAGATATGGATAAAATTGTTAATCATGCAAAATCAACTGGTTTTGTTTACCAAGGATCTGAAATCTATGACGGTCTTGCTAATACATGGGATTTTGGACCATTAGGAGTAGAAATGAAAAATAATATTAAACAATTATGGTGGAAAAGATTTATTCAAGAATCACCATATAATGTTGGTTTAGATTCAGCAATCTTTATGAATCCAAAGGTATGGAAAGCGAGTGGACATGTTGATGGCTTCTCTGATCCATTGATTGATTGTAAAGAATGTAAAACACGTCATCGTGCTGATAAATTAATCGAAGCATATGATCCAGATGTACATAGTGAAGGTTGGACAAATAAACAAACAATGGACTATATTAAAGAACATCATATTGTTTGTCCACAATGTGGGAAAAGCAATTTTACTGATGTTAGACAGTTCAAATTAATGTTTGAAACACATATGGGTGTAGTAGAAGATGATAAATCTGTTGTTTATTTACGTCCAGAAACTGCACAAGGTATTTTTGTCAATTTTAAAAATATTCAAAGAACATCACGTAAAAAAATTCCTTTTGGAATTGGTCAAATTGGGAAATCATTTAGAAATGAAATTACTCCAGGTAACTTTATTTTTAGAACAAGAGAATTTGAACAAATGGAAATTGAATTCTTCTGTAAACCTGATACAGATTTAGAATGGTTTGCATATTGGAAAGACTATTGTCAAAAATTCTTATATGATTTAGGGTTAAATAAAGAAAATCTTCGTTTTAGAGACCACGAAAAAGAAGAATTATCATTCTACTCAAAAGCAACATGTGATGTTGAATATAAATTCCCATTTGGATGGGGAGAATTATGGGGTATTGCCGATCGTACAGATTACGATTTATCTCGTCATATGGAATACTCAAAGAAATCTTTAGAATATCTTGATCCTCAAACAAATGAAAAGTATATTCCTTATGTCATTGAACCTTCTGTCGGGGCAGATCGTTTATTCTTGTCTGTTTTCTGTGATAGTTATCAAGAAGAAACATTAGAAAATGGTGAAACAAGACAAGTTATGAAATTACACCCAGCAGTTGCACCATATAAAGTTGCTGTTTTACCACTTACTAAAAAACAAAGTGATAAGGCTGAAGAAGTTTATGCAATGTTAGCTAAACATTTTTCAGTTGAATATGATGTGTCTGGACAAATTGGGAAACGTTATCGTAGACAAGATGCCATTGGTACACCATATTGTGTTACTGTTGACTTTGATAGTTATGATGATCAAGCTGTAACAGTACGTGATCGTGATACAATGGAACAAATCCGTTTACCAATAGATCAATTAGTAGATTATATCAGCGATAAGATTGCATTTTAAAAAAGGAGGCAATCATGCCAAGACTCACACCTGAAAAGATCAATGAAATTAGAAGTAGCGTAGATATTGTTGATGTGATTGGAAATTATTTACCATTAGAAAGAAAAGGACGTAATTATATGGCAGTATGTCCTTTTCATAATGATACACATCCTTCAATGTCGATTTCTCCTGAAAAACAAATTTATAAATGTTTTGTTTGTCATCACGGAGGTAATGTTTTTACTTTCTTAAAGGATTATTTGAAAATATCATATATTGAAGCAGTGAAAATGGTCGCTGAAATGGGACATGTTGATATTCATGAATTTGATTTTCCTGAAAAAAAAGTACAGGTTGACAAAGAAAAAGAGCCGTTTTATTTAATGCATGAAGAAGCAAATAAAATTTATCGTCATTATTTAAATACTAAGTTAGCTATTGGCGCAAATGATTATTTAAATGATCGACAGATGACACAAGATATTATTGATTATTTTGAAATTGGTTATGCACCTGATAAAAATATCTTATTAAATGCTTTTGAAAAATTAGGTTATAACAAAATGCAGGCTTTTGCTTCAGGCTTAGTGATTGAATCAAATCAAGGTTATGATCGTTATCATGATCGAATTATGTTTCCTCTCCATAATAGTGATGGGAGAATTGTTGGATTTAGTGGGCGTATATATAAACAAAATAATCACGAATCTAAATATATGAATTCACCTGAATCTAAAATATTTATTAAAGGTGAAACTTTATATAATTATCATCGTGTAAAAGAAGCGGTTCGTGAAGAAAATGCAATTATTGTTTTAGAAGGATTTATGGATGTCATAGCGTTGTATAAAATAGGTATTAAAAATGCTGTGGCTATTATGGGAACGGCACTTACAAAAGGACATCTTCATCTTTTAAGACGTTATACAAAAAATATCATATTATGTTTGGATGGTGATCGTGCTGGAAAAAGTGCAATGATGAAATGCATTGACGAACTTATTCCTGCTGGTTTTCAAGTATCGGTAGTTGCTATTCCTGATAATAAAGATCCAGATGAATATATTAAAGATAAAGGAAAAGAAGAATTTATTCATTTATTGAAAAATCCATTGTCTGCAGTTTCTTTTAAAATGAATTATTTTTATGAAGATATGAATAAAGATAATTATGAAGATAGAAGAAAGTATTTGCAGACAATGGTTGAAATTATCGCTAGAATTGATGATTTTGTTGATCGTGATTATTATGTGGGTCAATTAGAAAATAAATCTGGATTTTCTAAAGAGATAATTTATAATTTACTAAATCAACAGCATCATGAAGAAATACCGCAACATCAAGAAATACAACATATTTCTTATAAGCAAACTCAAAAAATGGTAGATAAGTACCAAAAAGCAGAACGGGATTTATTGTATTATATGATGTTGGATAAAAAATATGCAGCAATGTATGAAGCAAAGGCAGGATTTATGTTTGATCATATTAATCGAATTATTGCTTCTTACATTATTGATTATTATCGGCAACATCAATTTATGCAAATTGCTGACTTAATCAGTAGTATTGATGATGATCAAATTGTGCAAACTATTATTGATATTGCTTCTTTAAATTTACCTAGAGAAAGTAATAATCAGGCAATTGAAGATTATATATTAATGATTAAAGAAAGAGCAAAGATAGAAAGAAAAGAAGAATTAACAAGATCATTAGTGGAGACTTATGATCCTAAACAAAAAGCACAAATTTTGGCTGAAATTATAGCTTTAACAGAAAAGGAGTAGTATATGGCAAAGAAAAAAGTACAAGCAGTATCATTTGATGATTTAGAAAAAATTGTTTTATCAGAAGCAAAAAAGAATAGCAATGTTTTAACTCAAGAACAAATTGATGAGTATTTATCTACATATGATTTAAGTGATGAAATGGCTGAGCAACTTATAGAGTTTATAGGAAATCAAAATATTCAAATATCTGATGATGGATTAGATGCTTTAGATGTTGATGATTCAACATTACTGTCAGATGTTCCAGATATTACTGATGATGACTTAGCTGTTGATGATATCAAAGATGATGAGCCTGATTTAGATTTTGATGGTGATTTTGATATGATGACTGGAGATACGCTTCATATGTATCAAGTTGCTGATGAAGATAAAGAAAGCGAACATACACAACTTGGAAGTAATGTCAAAATTAATGATCCAGTTAAAATGTATTTAAAAGAAATCGGACGTGTAGAATTACTTTCACATGATCAAGAAATTGATCTTGCTAAACGTATTTTAGATGGTGATGAAGAAGCAAAAAAAGAACTTGCTGCAGCTAACTTAAGATTAGTTGTATCGATTGCAAAAAGATATGTTGGACGTGGAATGTTATTTTTGGATTTAATTCAAGAAGGAAATATGGGATTGATTAAAGCTGTTGAAAAATTTGATTATACTAAAGGGTTTAAATTTTCAACATATGCAACTTGGTGGATTAGACAGGCAATTACGCGTGCAATTGCAGACCAAGCTCGTACAATTCGTATTCCAGTACATATGGTTGAAACAATTAATAAATTAACTCGTATCCAAAGACAATTAATTCAGGAGTTAGGACGTGAGCCTACAGCAGAAGAAATTGCAGAAAAAATGGATGGTTTAACACCTGAAAAAGTACGTGAAATTCAAAAAATATCTTTAGAACCTGTATCATTAGAAACACCTATTGGGGAAGAAGATGATTCTCATTTAGGAGATTTCATTGAAGATGAAGGCGCTATGTCGCCTGATGATTATGCGGCTAATGAATTATTGAAAGATGAGTTAAATGAAGTATTATTAGAATTGACTGATCGTGAAGAAAAAGTTTTACGCTTAAGATTTGGATTAGATGATGGACGCACACGTACATTAGAAGAAGTAGGTAAAGAATTTAATGTTACTCGTGAACGTATTCGTCAAATTGAAGCTAAAGCGTTACGCAAATTAAAACACCCATCTCGTTCTAAAAGATTAAAAGATTTCTTAGATCGTTAATGATGAAATTATCTAAAAGATTACAGCTTATAGCTGATATGATTAGTCAATATAAACAAGGAAGTAAGATTGCTGATATAGGGACCGATCATGCTTATTTACCATGTTATTTGGTTGAAAATAATATAGTAAGTCATAGTTACGCATGTGATGTAGCACAAGGACCCTATGAATCATCACTTTCAACTATTAAACAATGTGGTATGCAAACGCAAGTTACTGCACTGTTAGGAAATGGATTAGAGCCTATTCTTGATAAAAAAGTAGATATGATAAGTATTGCAGGAATGGGATCTTATCTTATTGTTGATATTTTAAATCAACATCTTGATTATCTTAATCAAGTCAATGTTTTATTTTTACAGCCCAATGCGAATGCTGATTATTTAAGAAAGTATTTGTTTAGTCATAATTTTGGTATGATTGATGAAAAATTAATTAAAGATGGACATCATACTTATGAAGTTATGGTTGTACGAAAACTACAAAGAAAAGATATTTATTATAATGAGTTAGATGAAGAATTTGGTCCAATTTTAAGAAGAGAACAAACATCGTTATTTAAAGAAAAATGGAACAATCAGTATTGTACTTATAAAAATATTGTTAAAGATTTACCAAACAATCATCCTAGAACGAAAGAGTTAAATCATAAAATAGAAATGATAGAGGAAGTTTTAAATGAAAGCAAATAAGATAATGGAATATTTAGAAGGCTACTTTCCTTTATCCTTACAAATGGATTTTGATAGATGCGGATTACAAATAGGAAATAAACAAACAGAAGTGAACAAGGTATATATTGCCCTAAACGCAGATAATGAAACATTACAACACTGTATTGATGAACAATGTCAAATGCTCATTACTCACCATCCATTTTTACTAGAAGAATTAGTTAATATAGACTTGGAAAATCATCAAGGAAAATTTATAGAAAATGCAATAAAAAATAATATTGTTGTTTATAGTTTGCATACTTGTCTAGATCGAGGAAAAAATCATATTTCGATGAATGATTGGCTAATTAATCAATTACCAGTTGAAAATGTACAATGTTATGATCGTCATGAAATTGGTAAAAAGGCAATTTTAAAAGAACCTATGAAGGCGAAAGATTTTGTAGACTATATTAAAGATGTATATCATTTATCATATGTAAGATGTTCAAATAATGAAGATAAAATGATTCAAAGTATTGCTATATGTGGCGGAAGTGCAGCAGATGATTTAGAAGTCCTTGCTGGAGAGGTTGATTGTTTTATTACTGGTGATAGTAAGTATCGCCACGCTAAGTATGCTATTGATCATGATATATTTTTGATTGATGCAAACCATCATTTAGAGGTTATTTTTGAAGAAGAATTGGCTAAATTACTAAAAGAATTACCTCTTGAAGTAGATGTTCATCATAGTTTAGATTATTTTAAATATAAATAGAGACTGCTAAATAGTTTCTATTTTTTTGTTTGATATATTATTGTATATATTTTATAATACATGTAGGTAAATATTGGCAAAACTATTGAAAAATAGTGACGCAAAGCTACAGAGCTGAACCATAGAGAAGCTGGCTGAGTTGCATTTATTGTAAGTCGGTTTTCTATGGTTTTTTATTTGGAGGAAAGGTTATGTTTAAGAAGTTTATAATTTGTGTTGTGGTAATGACGATGATAGTACCACTTTTTCAATTACAAGTAAGGGCTAATGATAGTATGTCATTGCCAGTACAGTTTTTCGATTATGATGCAGATGGACTGTTTTACGAGTATGCACTTTATAATGGGATGGATACATTTGGGTTAGGAACTTCAAATAATGAAGATGTTACAAAAGGTTTAGTTGAAAAGACGCTAGGTAAAGATGGAAATCCTGTTTATAAAAGAAGTGCCATTGAAAGTGCAGCAAGCACAATTCATGAGAATCTTATAAATTTAAAAGATGATCAAAATTTAAATAAATATGATATTTTTAAAAAATTTTCCAATTATTCGAATGCGAGTGGTTCTGTACATACTAGTCTTTCTGGTAGTGATACAAAACCATTTTATAAAAATTGGAAACTTGAAAATATAGATGGATCTGGTGATGGAGAATATTTACATTCTGGTAATGGAGTCGTATGGCAACAGGAAACGGATGGTGTTCTTAATTATGGTGTCAATGATCATTTGATTAAGGAAATTAACGTAGTTCCTAATACGGAATATAAATTTCATTATTGGATAACAGAAAAAGCAGGCGCAAGTAATGAATTGAAATACCGTGTATTAGATAAAAATGGTAAGGTTTTACTTGATAATAATCCTATTGATACAGTATTTAAATCTTCAACAGATACTATTACGATAGATATTTATCGAGTTGGTCAAACAAAGGATGTCCTTAAATTTTCTAATGTGTACTTAATTAGAGATGATAACACATTTACAGAAAATTATTTAGGTAATATCGAATCATCTTCAACAAGTAATTTCATTGATAAAGGATGGAAATCTCAATTATATAATCAAGCATCTAAAGAGAATGGAAAAATAGTAGATGGTAAAAATTATTGGCAACAAAAGGGTGATGGTATTATTTGTTTAAATGATTCTGCTATCTGTTTTGATACTGATATACCAACGAATCAATATATAAAATTTAATTATTGGTTAGATGAACAAAGTAACAATGGTAGTTTATCAATTGATATATTAGATGAAAATAATCATCTATTAGTAAGTAAAGAAGTAGATAAAAACGGAGGATGGCAAACATTTTTATTAGATATTCCTTCGGGACAAGGTAATATTAAAGTAAGAATTAATGGTCAAGGTGTATCTCCAAGAATGGCTGCACTATCAGTCACTCCAATGGGACAAGTTCTTCCATTAGGACAATATCAAGAAACATTAAATAAATATAACAATAATCAATTAAATGTTATCGATGATTGTAAAACATGTATGGACTATGCTTTTTTACGATTAACAAATTTCTACAATACTCATTTTTATTTGAATAAAATAGATACAACTTATTCAAAAATGATTTTAAATAAGACAGTTAATAATGGTAGAGAAGAGTATCTATTTGATTCATCAAAGCCTATTACCTACAAAAATGGTGAGTTCTATAATGATGGAAATGGTATTTTAGAGAGTGGCTTTTTCCCACTTGATTATCTATCAAATAGTGAAAAACATAGTGATGGGCAAGTTGACCACAATTTTCATTTTGGTATGAAAGTAGATGGTGAATTCATTTATAAACAAAGTTCAAAACAGTTTTTTGAATTTACAGGAGATGATGATGTTTATGTCTTTATAAATGGTCATCTTGTTGCTGATTTAGGTGGAGCACATAAAGCTGCCAATACAATAGTTAACATTGAAGATTTTGCTAAAGAACAGGGTATAAAAAATGGTGAAAAGTGTCATCTACAATTTTTCTATTTAGAAAGGCATACTACAGCGAGTAACTGCAAAATCCAGACCAATTTAAATATAGGAAAACGTGTTGAATATAAATTTGAAAGTGGTACACCAAACATGACACTTCCTAATAGCATATATGAATATGTTCCTATAGATGAAAAAGAATACTATTATGGACAACAAGTAAGTATCGATTTACAAAATAGAAAATTCAAAGATATTCGTGATGATACAAATAAAGGAGTATGGCGTTTTATTGGATGGGATCATAATAGCAAAATTATGTCAAATGATGCATTGCAATTTGTTGGTAAATGGGTTTTTATATCAGATGAAGAGTTACAAAAACAAATTCAAATTGTTTCAGATACTCATTCAAATCAAAATAAAAAAACGCAAATCAATACAGGTGATCAAACTCAAATAGTTCTATATTGTATTATTGCTGTTATAGCGTTATTGGGAATTGTTATCATTATAAAAAAAGCACATAAATAAAAAGTATTGAAATTATTTCAATACTTTTTTAAATAAGTGAATGTTTTTTCATTGTATTATATATACCATTATCAGCAATATCTTCGCAAATTTCATCAGCAATATCTTTTAATCCTTGCTTTGCATTGCCAACAGCTACACCATGATGAACAAATTGTAACATATCTATATCGTTCAATCCATCACCAAAAGCATAGGTGTTGTTGATGTCTATCTTTAAGTGATTAATAACTGCTTGAATTGCACTTGCTTTGTTAACACCAGCAACAGATAGTTCACCACTGTCCTCTCCAAATGAAGGTACTGTACAATGAATGACTTGAAAAGCATCATCGAAGTTCTCTTTTATTGTTGAAAAAGGAATATTTGGATTTTCAAGAAAACATATTTTATTAACATCACTTCGATACATTGAATAGCCTTCTTTTAATGAATTAATAAAATGGCTTGGTTTTTCTTTTTTCATTTTTTTGGCATTTTCATCATTTTCTAAATCGCCATAAGTAATATATTCAAGACGTGGGATAAGATGTTTACTAGCAAATAATCCACCATTACTTTCTAAATAATAGTCATAATGATTTTCTTCAAAAAAATCAACCACTCTTTTTACATCAGCATCACTGACTTTATTATGATATAGCATTTTATCACCGATTAAAACAAAACCACCACCTGCGCCAATGATACCATCAAATCCAATATCTAAAATGTGATCAAAAATTTCTGGTAAACTTCTTCCGGTACATAAAAAGCATAAATTGCCTTTTTTACGCGTTTCTTGTATTGCTTTGATTGTTGATGCAGGAACATATTCTTGGGAAGGTCTTACATCTACTAAGGTTCCATCAACATCGAAAAAGATAATATTTTTTTTCATAGTTACCTCCTGATCGTATTATAGCAAACCTTTGTTTTGTAACTATAGATTTTCAGTATTTGTAATTCTTTATTATTAAGAGTAGAATAGGCACATGGAGGTGGAAAAAGATGAAAGTAAAAATAACGGATTTAATACATGGCTCTGTTGGAAAATCAATTTTTTATTTTTCAATTCCTTTATTAATTGGAAATTTATTTCAACAACTTTATAATACAGTGGATTCTTATGTTGTAGGGAATTACGTTGGAAAACAAGCGTTAGCTGCTGTAGGTGCAGCTTCTCCTGTTATCAATATGTTGATTGGTTTTTTTATGGGATTAGCTACAGGTGCTGGTGTTGTTATTGCACAATATTATGGCGCAAATGATCAAGAAAAATTAAGTAAAGCAGTCCATAGTGCAACTTGTTTAACAATAGTTATGTCTATTTTTTTAACTGTTATTGGTGTTATTGCTACAAATCCATTATTACATGCTATTCGTATTCCTAGTGATGTTTTTCATCAATCATCTCAGTATTTAACAATCTATTTTGGAGGGATTGCTTTTACTTTGATTTATAATATGGGTGCAGGAATATTGAGGGCTATTGGTGATTCCAAAAGACCTTTATATTTTTTGATTATAGCTTCTATTATAAATGTTATTTTAGATTTTCTTTTTGTTAAAACATTTAAAATGGGTGTATGTGGTGCTGGTTATGCAACGTTAGTAGCTCAAGCAATAAGTAGTATCATGGTCTGTTACATACTATTTACAACTTCTCAAAGTTATCGAATTAGAATTAAAGATATTCATTTTCATTTTCCAATATTAAAAAAGATTATTCTTATAGGATTACCAACTGGACTTCAACAAAGTGTTGTTTCTTTATCTAATGTTGTTGTTCAATCTTATGTTAATGATTTTGGTTCTAGTGTTGTAGCTGGTTATTCGGCAAGTGTTAGAATTGATGGTTTTGTCAACCTACCACTTCAAAGTTTCAATATGGCTATTACAACTTTTGTAGGACAAAATATAGGTGCTAAACAGTATAATAGAGTAAAAAAAGGAGCGCGTACAACCATGATTATGGCTACATCTGTTATTGCAACTATTTCGCTTGTTTTATTCTTCTTTGGTGAAAGTATTATTGCTGTATTCAATGGTGAGGCAGATGTTATCCAAGCAGGTAGAACCATGCAATTAGCCTTTGTACCATTTTATATTTTACTTCCTATTAACCAAGTTTACGCAGGTGTACTGAGAGGGGCAGGAAAATCCTCTATACCAATGTATATTATGATTTTTAATTTTGTTATTTTAAGACAGATTTATTTGGCTATTATTACTCAGTTTAAAGCAGAAGTCTTTTATGTCTTTATGGGATGGCCTCTTACATGGATCACATGTGCAATTATGACAATGATTTATTATCGTCATGCAAAATGGCTGCCAGAGTAACTGGCAGCCATTAGTCTAATATACGCTGTTTATCAATTATTGGCTTTTGATAAGTGTTTTTATCATTGTAATCGAATTGTTTTAAATATTCAATCACTTGATTAGTGAGATATGTTGGGGTAGAAGCACCGGATGAAACAGCTGCGGTTTGTTTATGCTTTAACATATCAATTTGAATATCTTTAACACTTTCAATCATATAGACTTCATGTTTTTCACTAGCAATACTTGCTAGTTTTTTTGTGTTATTTGAACGAGGGTCTCCTACAATAAAGACAACATCTACGTCATCTTGTATATTATGAATAGCTTCCTGTCTGATTTTAGTAGCAGTACATGTTTCTTTAGCAATTTCGACATGTTTTAAGTGCTTTTTTGCATATTCACATAAATCATAGACATCATAAAGTGACATCGTTGTTTGATTAGTTAATACGTATTTTTTTGACTGATCTAATTGAAAAAAATCATCTTTTTTTGTTATGAGATGAATATGTTTTGGATCAATAGATATGGCTCCTTCAGATTCAGGATGACCATCTTTTCCAATATATAAAATATCATACCCCTCATTTAATTTGTTTTTAATTAAATCGTGAGTTTTAATTACATCTAGACATGAAGCATCAATAACATCCAATCCTTTTTCTTTGGCTTTAATAAAAACCTGATCACTTGCTCCGTGAGCTGTAATAATAACACACCCATCATCTATTTGATCTAATAATTCTAAACGTGTTTTTCCTTTTTGATCAATTGTTTGAATTCCTTTATCTTGTAATGCTTGCACAATATATTGATTATGTACAATCATTCCTAGAATATAAACAGGTTTATCTTTGGGTGTATTTTTTTTAGCAATATTAATAGCTCTAACAACACCTTTACAATATCCTCTAGGAACAATTCCTATTACTTTCATTCAATCACCTCATTTTTATTATAGCATATTTTCAAATATTTCTTCTTCAACATCATCTTTATTTGTATCTATTGGGTGAATTGAATCAACAATCTCATCAAAATTTAAATCATCTATATGACGTAATGCTTTCATAATAAAAATTCCATTTTTAGTATTATAAATTAAAGGTTTAACTTGATTGATAATGGGGACAATTTGGTTAATTGTTGCAATTGATCTAATTGCAATATTAATTGTTCTTTTTAGTTTCATTTTGTTTTGCATAGTTTGATAATTAGGTAATGAATAGGGATTATATGAATAAGGTTGAGATTGAAAATAATAGTTTTCATCATTGAAAGGATTCATATTCTTACCTCCTCATATTAAAATATGAAAAAAATGTAAAAACGTGATATAATGAGGTAACTTATGGAGGAATTATCGTGGGAATTAGTTATGACTATTATCGTATTTTTTATTATGTAGCAAAATATAAAAGTTTTTCAAGAGCAGCTCAAGTTTTATCAAGTAATCAACCTAATATTACGAGATCAATGAATAATTTAGAATCACAATTAGGTTGTGTTTTGTTTATAAGATCAAACAGGGGAATTATTCTTACAAATGAGGGAAAACAATTATATGATCATGTAGCTATTGCATATCAACAATTACAGGCAGCAGAACGTGAACTCGCCAATACAAAAAGTTTAGAAAAGGGAATAATTAATTTGTGTGTAAGTGAAACAGCTTTAAGAGTTTACTTTTTACCTATTATGAATGAATTTAGAAAGAGATATCCCCATATTCATTTACAGCTTTCTTCTCATACAACACCTCAGGCGTTACAATCGCTAAAAAATGGTGAATCGCAACTTTCAATTATTACAACGCCAGCTACGGTTGAATATCCATTACGACAAACTCAATTATGTGATTACGAAGAAATATTAGTTGCTGGGAAAAAATATATGTCACTTGCTGACAAGCCAAGACATTTATATGATTTGGAAGATCATCCCCTTATTTGTTTATCTAAAGATACGATGACTTATGCTTTTTATCATGATTTATTTGTTAGCAATCACGCTCAATTTCACGTTGATATTGAAGCGGCATCAACAGATCAAATTGTTCCGATGATTGAAAACGAATTAGGAATTGGTTTTGTAGCTAAAAGCATTGCAAAAAGTGCAATCAAACATGGCAAAGTTGTAGAAATTCCTCTTATAGAAAAAATACCAAAAAGATATGTTTGTTTGGTAGAAGATCGCAGTCATCCTTTAGGAGTAGCAGGACGTGCTTTAAAAAGATTACTTATTGAGAAAAGTGAATAATTATTGAAAAGTATAATGAATATGTTATAATGATTTGACTTAAAAGGAGGAAAGATATGAATAATTTTACATCATTTCATTTTAAAGAGTTTTGTTATCAAGTTATAGATGAATTGGGTTTTAATAAACCAACTCCAATTCAAGAAAAAGTAATTCCTTTAATTAATAAAAAAAGAGATATTATTGGTATTTCTCAAACAGGGACAGGAAAAACACATGCTTTTTTATTACCAATAATGAATAATATCAATACTGCACATGATAGTGTTCAAGCAGTTATTACCGCACCAACAAGAGAACTTGCTTCTCAAATTTATCAAAATGCTAAATTATTTATGAAATATAATCCTCAATTAAGAGTATCTTTAATAGTGGGTGGAAGTGATCGAAATAAAGCTGTACAAAAATTAACAACGCAACCACATTTAGTTATTGGAACTCCTGGAAGAATTAAGGATTTATCTTTAGAAGCACAGGCTTTAAAAATTACAACAGCTAAAATATTTGTTGTTGATGAAGCGGATATGACTTTAGAGTTTGGATATTTAGAAGACATTGATGCTGTAGCCGGTAAAATGGCAGACGATTTACAAATGATGGTTTTTTCGGCAACAATTCCTCAAAATTTAAGACCTTTCTTAAAAAAATATATGAAAAATCCAGAAACTGTTGAAATTAATAGCCAACTAGTAACAACAGCAAATGTTGAACATATTTTACTAGCAACTAAACATCAAGAACGTTATCGTGTTTTAAAAGATATCATGGCAACAATTGATCCATACATTTGTATTATTTTTGCTAACAGAAGAAGCGAAGTTTCTACAATTACACGTCGTTTAAGAGAAGATGGCTATAAAGTGGGGGAAATTCATGGTGACTTAGAGCCACGTGAACGTAAACAAATGATGCGACGAATTCAAAATATGGAATATCAATATATTGTAGCGACAGATATTGCAGCCAGAGGGATTGATATTGATGGAGTAAGTCATGTCATTAATATGGAATTACCAATGGAACCTAATTTTTACATTCATCGTTCAGGAAGGTGTGGTAGAGGTAGCTATACAGGTGTTTGTTATTCAATGTATGATTCAAATGATGAAAAAAACATTGCTGTATTAGAAAGAAAAGGTATAGAATTCAAAAATGTTGTCTTAAAAAAAGGACAATTTGTGGATTTAGGCGAACGTGAAAAACGTAAGAAAAGAATTAAGCAACCTACTGAATTAGAAAAACAAGTTCAAATGATTGTTAGAAAACCTAAAAAAGTTAAGCCAGGGTATAAAAAGAAAAGAAAACGTGAAGTTGAACAATTAGTTAGAAAACAAAAACGTGCTTTAATTCGAGAAGATATTAAACGTCAGAAAAAAGAAAGAGCACGACAAGCTCAAATTGCTAAAAGAGCTATGGAGGAAGATTAATGATTATTGGATGTCATGTATCTATGTCAGGTAAAGATATGTTACTTGGTTCAGTTAAAGAAGCTTTATCATATGGTGCAAATACTTTTATGTTTTATACAGGTGCACCACAAAATACAAGACGTAAACCTGTTAGTGAACTTAAAGTAGATGAAGCAAAAGCATTAATGAAAGAAAATCATATTTCACTTGATCATGTTGTTGTTCATGCACCTTATATTATTAATTTAGCTAATACTGTAAAGGAAGAAACATTCCAATTAGCAGTTGATTTTTTAAAACAAGAATTAGAAAGATGTCAAGAAATTGGGACTTCTATTTTAGTTTTACATCCCGGAAGTCATGTAAAAGCTGGAGAAGAAGTTGGTTTAAATCAAATTGTTAAAGGTTTAAATGAAGTTTTAAAAGAAACAACTTATCAAGGGAAGATAGCATTAGAAACGATGGCGGGTAAAGGGAGCGAATTAGGAAAAACGTTTGAAGAAATTCAATACATTATTTCCCATTGTGATTATCCTGAAAAACTTGGTGTTTGCTTAGATACATGCCATATTCATGATGCAGGATATGATTTAACTCATTTTGATGATGTTTTAGATAAATTTGATCAAGTGATTGGTTTAGATCGTTTATTAGTTGTTCATCTTAATGACTCAAAAAATATATGTCATGCAAGAAAAGATCGACATGCTAATATTGGGCAAGGTTATATTGGTTTTGAAACTTTGAATATGATTTGTCATCATGAAAAGTTAAAAGATGTTCCTATTATTTTAGAAACACCTTATATTGATAAAAAACCACCATATAAAGAAGAAATAGCCATGTTAAAGAATCAGACATTTGAAGATATATTAAAATAATCATTTAAAAATAACTTTTTAATTTTAAGACAGGTCTTAGGACTTGTCTTATTTTTTATAGTATTAAATAAAACAGGATAATAATGACTGTCTGTTGTAGCAAATAAATTATTTTTTAATATATCAAAAATAATTTTTAGATGACGTTCTTCAATATTTAGTTCTTTAATTTCTTCTTTATTTTTAAATTCTTGATAATTAATTTCTGCTAAAAATATCGTTAATTTTTCCATTTCATATCTCCTTATAATAGAGAATATGAAAAAGATGGTAAAATAGAACTATTTTACCATCTTAAGTATTTCCTCTTTTAATACTTTAACCATATCTTCTTGCTTTACTTTTCTTATAATTTCACCTTTTTTGATTAATAGCCCTTCATTGACACCACCGGCAATACCAATATCAGCATTTTTTGCTTCACCCGGTCCGTTAACTGCACAACCCATAATAGCAACTGTAATGTCACTATGAATTGTGTTAAGAAAATCTTCAATTTCTTTTGCAACGGGAATAAGATTATATTGAATACGACCACAAGTTGGACATGATACCAATGTTGGAACATGATCAATTAAATTTAATTCTTTAAGTAAAATTTTAGCAACTTTGATTTCTTCAATAGGGTCATCACTTAATGAAATGCGGATTGTATTACCAATACCCTGATATAATAAAGTTCCAATCCCTAATGATGACTTAACTGTTCCTCCTAAACGAGTACCCGCCTCTGTTACACCAATATGAAGCGGACAGGAAAAAGTTTTACTAGCAAGAGTATAAGCTTCTATTGTAAGTAAAGTGTCTGAAGATTTTAAAGAAATACAATAATCATAGAAGTCTAAAGATTCTAGAATATCAATATGTTTTTTAGCACTTTCAATCATTCCTTGTGCAGTAGGTTTACCGTATTTAGCTAAAATATCCTTTTCTAAAGAACCACTATTAACTCCAATGCGAATAGGTATATGATGCTCTTTACAGGCTTCAACAACAGCTTTAACTTTCTCAATACTTCCAATATTACCAGGATTAATGCGAATTTTATCAATACCTGATTCAATAGCAATCAATGCTAAACGATAATCAAAATGAATATCAGCAACTAAAGGAAGAGATACTCTTTTTTTTATTTCTTTAATAGCTTTTGCATCATCTTGATTTAAAACAGCCATTCTTACAAGTTGACATCCAGAACGTTGTAATTGATTTATTTGTTCAACAGTTCGATCAACATCACTTGTTTTTGTATTAGTCATAGATTGGATAATAACTTGATTATTACCACCTATAGTTAAATTTCCAACATGAATTGATCTTGTTTCTTTTCTTAACATAATTTAACCTCATTTCTTATTTTTATTATACTGATGTTTAAATTAATTGTATAGAAAAAAAGGAATAAATTCCTTTTTAAATAAGTGTTTCAAATTGATTTAGTAAATCTTCAAAATAGTGGAAAGCATCATCGTAAATAGCATCCTCTAGAGGGTTAACGCCAGCCTTTGTAAGTAAATCTACAGGTGATTGACTACCACCAGATTTTAAGAATGCAAGATAATTTTGCACTTGTTGTTGATCACCCTTTAAAATACGGTTAACTACCGCTAAAGCAACGGTCATTCCTAAAGTATACTTATAAACATAATAATCATAGTAGAAATGAGGAACGTAATAACATGACCAGCCAACGAGATCATCCATTTTTACATCTTCACCAAAATAATCTTGGTTAAGTTTTGCATATAAGTCAGTGATAATTTTTGAAGACATCGGTTCATTATTTTTTGCCATTTCATGTAAACGGTGTTCAAAATCAGCAAACATAGGTTGTCTAAAAATTAAACCAACACAATTTTCTAATTGTTCATAAATGTAATAAGCTTTTTCCTGGTTATCTTTTGCATGATTGATCATGTAATTAATAAGTAAAGTTTCGTTGACAGTAGAAGCCACTTCAGCAACAAAGATACGATAATGACTATTTACGAACTCTTGGTTATGATTAGATAAATAAGTGTGTACACTATGTCCTAATTCATGAATCATTGTTGAAAGTGAATTATAGTCACCAATAAAATTCATTAAAATAAAAGGATTAGTTCCATAACTACCACTACTATAAGCACCTATTCTCTTTCCTGTTGTTGGATAGAAATCAATCCAACGTTCATTTCTTGCTTTATGAATAATATCTAAATAGTCTTTACCAAAAGGTTGAAGAGCTTGATCAATAATATCAAAACATTGTTCAATTGTATATTTTTTAGTCACATCCTTGACTAAAGGAATATTTAAATCATAATTATAAAAATCATCAATTTTTAATATTTTCTTTTTTAATTTATTATAACGATGAAATAAATGACGATACTGATGATTTGCTTTATCTAAAATTTTAAAGAATAAATCAGTAGGAACATCATCATTAAATACACTTGACGCTAGGGGTGAATCAAAATGACGAACATCACTATAAAAAGCATCTTTTTTCATTACCCCGGCTAAGGTTGTTGCAAAAGTATTTTCAAATCTTTTATATTCTTTAAAAAAATGATGATAGGCTTGTTTTCTTACATTAATATCTTTGTTTTTTAAAAATTCATTTAATGTTGCATTATTTAAAGTTTCTTTTTTACCATTAACTTCAACATCTTCATATTCTAATCGTAAAGAATCAAATACTTGTTCACTTATATCAGCTAAACCATCTACTTTAGCGATGAGAGTTTCTTGTTGATCATCAAGTAAATGAGGTTTGTATTTTAAAACTTGTGAAATTGAATATTGATAACTCTGCAAACGAGGATCTTCTAGATAATGGTTGACTTTACTTTCATTTTTACATATTTCATTATCTACATAGACAAGTTTTACACTTGTATCTTGTAATAGTGTCATGACTGTTGCCATCATTTTTTGGTATTGTTGATTTTGAGGTTCAACGTCACAGTTTAAATGGGCATAACAATAAGCTTTGTTTAATATAATGCTCATTTCGTCTTTAGTTTTTAAAAAAGAATAGAAGTGATCAAAATCATCACATAAATGATTTTGATATGAAGCTAATTCATTAAGTTGATCTTTACATTTTTCAATATCTTGATAGAATTCTTTATCATTTTGATATATTGTGGATAAATCCCAAGTATATTTTTCTTCAATATCTTTTCTTTCCATACAATTTTCTCCTTTAAACTAAAAAACTCTATCAATTAGATAGAGTTTACTAACTTAGCTAATCTAGATTTTTGTCTACTAGCATAGTTTCTATGATGAATTCCTTTTGTAACAGAAGCATCTAATTTACTTGCTGCTACGCTATATGCTTTAACAGCTTCATCTTTATTTCCATTTTCAACTGCTGCTAACACGTTTTTGATTGCAGTTTTTAATGCTGATTTGTATGAAGCATTTTTTGCTCTTTTTTTGTTATCGTTTTTGTAACGTTTGATTTGTTGTTTCATATTTGCCATGATCTTTCACCTCGCTTTGCAACTTGCCTTTACATTATATATAAAAAAATGTGTAATTGCAATGTTTTTTTCAATTATATTAATAGAATAGAAAAAGAAAAATAGAACATACTCATTATGGTGATATAATGGGACAAAATCAAATTCATAGTGATCTAGCAAGTGAAGTTTTAACCCAATTAAAAGAAGGTCAATATTATACAAGAGAAGAAAAAAAGTTTAATGAAGTTAAAGTAGAAACAATTCATATTTTAAAGGAAGGACAAATTTATCATCCTAAAGGTCAGTACATTGAAATATCTTTTCAAGATTACTTAAAAGAACAGGATATCATTCACGTCTTACATCAATCTTTAAAATCATTTATTATAAACATACCAAGAATATTGATAGTTGGTTTAGGGAATCGTTACTTAACTAACGATGCAATTGGTCCACAAACTTTACGGGATATTAAGATTACACATTATTTAAATCAAGAAGTCAGACAAAGAAATCATTATTATGATATCTTGGCTTTAGCACCAGGGGTGATGTATCAAACGGGAATGGAAAGTTCTAAAATTATTCAATCTTTAGTCAAACAGGAAAATATTGATTTAGTTATTGTAATTGATGCACTTTGTGCCAGTAGTTATGAAAAATTAGGACATGTTATACAAATTAATAATACAGGTATCTATCCTGGAAGTGGCGTAGGTAATCATCGTTTAGGAATAAATAAGGATAGTATTGGTTGTCAGGTTATAGCGATAGGGGTGCCTACTGTTATATATGCTGGAGCGTTATTCAAAGATCTTTTAGGCTATCTAAAGGGTTATTTTGGAGATGCCTTGAATCCTGTAAACAAATTAAAAGTAGGGAAAAGAAAGCAATATCAAGGTTCTTTAAGTAATCAACAAAAAACACAATTATTAGGTGATATAGGCTTATTAAATGATCAAGAACTATTAAATCTTTTCAATGAGATATTAGATCCAATAGATGCTAATTATGTTTTGTCTGATAAAAAAATTGATGAACAAAATGAAGTATTATCTAGAATTATTGCAAAAAGTATTAATCTATTGACGTACTAATCCTACAAAATATGCATATGATGAATTGTATAATAGTACAGGGTGATCATATGAAATTAAAAACATCAATACAAATTATCATAAAACTAAGCATTATTATGGCATTATTATGGTATTTACCAACTTATACTTTATCAAGCGCAAAAGTGTTTAAGGCTATTGAAGTGCCAAAGCCTGCACAGCCAGTACAAAAATTAATAAGTCAAAAAAAGATTCATATATACAACACTCATCAAGGTGAAAAGTATCAAGGGTATAGTGTTATTGATGGGGCTAAACATTTAAGTAATTTATTAAATAAAATGGGATATAGCTGTGACGTTGAAAATAATGATTTTGAAAACTATAAAGCAGTACACAAGATAGCTTATGATCGTTCTTACCTTGTATCAAAGCTTTATTTAGAAAATGCAATTCAAAGTCACGGTCATTATGATTTAGTGATTGATTTTCATCGAGACAGCATTCCTAAAAATTATTCAACACTAACATTGAATAATCATGCTTATGCAAAAATTTTGTTTGTAGTAGGGAAAAGTAGTGGTAAATTTGAGGCAGTACAAGCGTTAAGTCAACAGTTATCTAATCGTGCTAATCATTATGCTAATGGAATATCAAAAGGAATTATGGTTAAACAAAATCACTATAATCAAGGAATATGTGATCATACAGTTTTAATAGAATTTGGTGCTCAAGATAATACAAAAGAAGAAGTGCAAGCAACAATTGAAATTGTTGCTCAAGCTATTAGAGATTATTTACAGTGAAAGAATATTTAGTAGATATTTGTTTGGTTGCATTATTGATATTCTTTATAAATGGTTTATTTGGGCATAATCAAATTGAGCATCAATTATTCAATCAAAATTTAACTTCCTTTGAAGAAAAAATAAAAAAGCAGGAGGTCAGTGAAGAAAAACAAGGAATGAATTACCAGCAAGATGATAATCAGTTCTCTAAAATAATAAAAAGAATAAGTGATTTTTGTATATCATTTATTAAAACAATTGTATTGATTATTTCTAATTTTATTAGTACACTTTTGTCGTAAGGATGTGAAAAAATGAATAAAACAAGAATTGTATTTATGGGTACTGCAACATTTTCTCAAGCAGTATTAGAAAAATTAATAGAAAATCAATATCATATTGTTGGTGTTGTATGCCAACCAGATCGTCTTGTAGGACGTAAAAAACAATTAAAAATGCCTGAAGTCAAAGAAGTGGCTTTAAAGTATGATATTCCTGTCTTTCAACCAGAAAGAATTAAAACAGATTATCAAACAGTTTTAGATTGGCAGCCAGATATGATTATTACTGCTGCTTATGGACAACTCATTCCTCAAGCTATACTTGATTATCCTCAACTTGGTTGCATTAATGTTCATGCTTCTTTATTACCACGTTATCGTGGGGGCGCTCCGGTTCATTATGCTATTATTAATGGTGATCAACAAACTGGTGTAACAATTATGTATATGGCTAAAAAAATGGATGCAGGAAATATTATTAGTCAAAGAACAGTAGATATTTTACCGGTTGATACGGTAGGTGTTTTATATGATCGTTTATCAGATGTTGGTGCAGAATTATTAATTGATACTTTACCATCAATCATTGAAGGAACGAATGATTCGATAGAACAAGATGAAAGCCAAGTTACATATTCACCAACTATTTCTCGTGAAGATGAAAAAATTAATTGGGATTTATCAGCAACAGAAATATATAATAAGGTAAGAGGAACTAACCCATGGCCGGGAAGTTATACGACTTATCAAGGAAAGAATATTAAAATTTGGGCTGGTCAAGTGCATCAATGTCAAAATGCAATTAAACATCATCAACATCAAGAAAATGGAACAATTGTTAAAATATTTAAAGATGCTATTGGTGTAAAGGTACATGATGGAGTATATTTGATTACTGAATTACAAATTCCAGGAAAGAAAAAAATGTCAGTTAAAGATTATTTAAATGGGCATTGTATGTTTGAAGTCGATACAAAGTTTGAATAAAACTTTGTATTTTTTTCTTTTCTTGATTAGAAACTCATTTTGCAATGAATCATGCTATAATATACATATAATAAATGAATAGAAATATGAAGTAGTATTGAGGAGGATGTATGAAGTTTATATTTTTTGATATTGATGGTACTTTAACAGGGAAAAGCAGACAAGTTACACCTAAAACAGTTGAAGCTATTAGACAGGCACGTGCTAATGGTAATAAAGTTTTTCTATGTACTGGACGTGCTCCAGTTTCCATTATGAAAAGTATTAGAAATATAGGATTTGATGGAGTTATTTCATCAGCTGGCAGTTTTATTGAAATAGATGGACAATATATTTGTGAAAATTTTATTAATCAATATTTATTACAAGAAGTCATATTATTGTTTACGAATGCAAATGTTCTTTATACTTTAGAAACCAAAGATTGTTTGTATCAATCTCCTGGTGTTTTAGAATTCTTTAATAAAAGACACAAAAGAGATTCACAAAACAATCCTGAACTAGCACGTTTTTTAGAAGCTAGACAAAAAGAAGAAGTGAGAAAACCAGTAAGTCAATTTGATATAGGACATCATAAAGTAGCAAAGGTTGTCTTTATTGCTAAAGATAAGTATGCATTTTTAGATACAGTCCCTTATTTAAGTGAGTTTTTTAATGTTGTTACTTTTTCTCAATATAATGATGATTTTATTAATGGTGAAATTATTATAAAAAATAGAACTAAAGCAGATGCTTTGAAGGAAGTTGTTGAATATTATCATGGTGATATGAAAGATACCATTGCTTTTGGTGATAGTATGAATGATTACCAAATGTTAGAAGCAGTCAATTATGGTGTTGTTTATGAAGGAGCATCAGATAAGGTAAAAGCAGTAGCTAATGATACTTTTATCGATCCAGATCAAGATGGTATAGCACTTAGCCTAAAAAAACTAAATATAATATAGAAAGAGGGTATAAATATGGGAGATGTGCTTTTGGCAAGAATTTTAAAATATTTGAATGGAACATTATTTTTAGATGATGGATATCGTTTTTGTGTTTTCTTTATCAAAAATTATGTTGGTTTTTATAAATTGACCTTATCACAAGTAAGTGAACAATCGGGAATAAGTGAAGAAGCCATTTTAGAGTTTTTAACACATCTAGGTTTTTATCGCTTTGATGATTTTCAAACAAGATTGTATCAAGATGTTATTTTAAGAATGGATCAAATTCGTGCTAGGATGATTGGTATTGATTTACAAGAATTGGTTGATCGAGTTCATTTAGAGAATGATGGAATACTGGATATGATTAAAGGTATTTGTCATGATATTCATCAAAGTAAAAGAGTGATACTCGTTGGTGCTCTTTATCCAATGTCAATATCAGTTGAATTACAGACAGATTTAATTACTTTTGGAAAAGAAGTTATTCAATATCATTCTTACGATAATGAATTGACTTTTGAAGAGGGTGATTATGTCATTTTTATTTCAGCCACAGGAAGAGCGATGGAAAACTTTTTATACCAAAAACAACATCTTTCATTAGATAACCCTCAATCATTACTCATTACTCAAAATCAAACTTATGAAAAAAGAATGATTACTAAAAAAACATTACGTGTACCTGGTAAATTTGATAGTATCAATTTTAATTATCAAATTATGACAATCTTTGATTTGATACGTGTTATTTATTATCAAACTTATCAACAAATTTAGGGTAACCAAATAATTTAGGGGGAAAGCCAAATTATTTAGGGGACAACTTTA